>CALAMQ010000024.1 GCA_937925815.1 uncultured Granulosicoccaceae bacterium
ATGGGAGTCCAACTCCGTGACATTCTGCCCACCACCGTAGACAATGGAGCCCGCCACATTCGGCTGCGGCGTGCCGAGCACATCACCCGCGTGCGGGTGCACATGCTCGATCACAAAACCGCGTTCCTGCAAGAATTGGCAGGCGACGTCCTCGCGCTCCAAGGCATTGTGGTGGTGGCGGACCATGATGATGCGACGAGTCATCCGCCCATGGTCGGTCTAAAGCCGACGCACTTCAAGCGCAGTTACGCGCCCTCACGTCAGATCCGACATGCCTGAACCAAGCTCCTTCTCACCCAAGCCTTCGGTGCTCAGTGACCGCGGGCTGGTGGTGTACGCGGGCTTGCTCACAGCCCTCGGTGCGTTTGCCGTCGACAGCACCTTGCCGATGTTTGTTGCGATGGCAAGCGAACTCGACACCCCGATCGACACGCTGCCGCAAACGATCACCGTGTTCTTGTTCGCCATCGGGTTTGGTCAGCTCATGTTTGGCCCGGTCTCGGACCGCGTCGGCAGGCGGCCAGCGCTTGCAGCCGGGCTCGCGCTCTACAGCATCGGCTCGGTGCTTTGCTACAGCGCGCAAAGCTTGGACGCCATGCTTCTCGGTCGCGTGGTCCAAGGCCTCGGCGCCGGGTGCGGTCCGGCGGTGGGGCGCGCCATGTTGCGTGATCGCTTTTCCGGCGACGAGCTTGCCAAGCAGTTTGCGATTTCGGTCGCGGTCTTCTCGCTCGGTCCGATCCTCGGGCCGTTGGTGGGGGTGTCGCTGGTCGAGCTCGGCGGCAGTTGGCGGCTGATCTACGCCTGCATGGGTTTGATTGCGGTCGCGCTTGCCGTGGTGCTCGTGACCCGCTTGCCCGAGACCTTGCAAAGGCGCCGACCCGACGCGCTCGCGCCACGCGTGCTGCTCGCCAACGCACGTTCTCTGATCACACACCCCATGACGCGCCACTTCATGCTGGTGCATATCGCAAGCTACGTCACCATCGTGCTCGTGATCGCGGGCAGTCCTGTGATCTACGCAGCGGCGTTTGGCGTGACCGGCGTGCTCTTCGCGCTGCTGTTTGCCCTGCACGCGGTCGGGGTGATCATCGGCCAACTGTTGAACCACCGTTCCATCGACCGCTTTGGCACCGTGGGCACTGCGCTCTGGGCGGCGGTGTTGATGGCGTTGACTTTGGTTGCCATGTGGTTGCTGAGCGCCTCTGGTCACGCCAACGCCTACCTGATTTCAGCGTTTATTGTTGTGTTCGCAATCGGCTTTCTGACCGTGCAGGTCAACAGCAGCGCCATCGCCATCACTCCGCACGGACAGATCGCGGGATTCGCCGCGT
Source organism: uncultured Granulosicoccaceae bacterium (assembly GCA_937925815.1). Lineage (GTDB taxonomy): Bacteria > Pseudomonadota > Gammaproteobacteria > CALCKW01 > CALCKW01 > CALCKW01. The sequence continues at coordinate 1,332 of CALAMQ010000024.1, forward strand.
CCTTTGTGGGTTCGAGCGCGCAAATCATCGGCTCAATTATCGCAAGCCTGGTGATCGCCTTTATCGGAGACAGCTTGCTGCGCTGGTCAGCGTCGCTGATGGTGGCATCAATTGTGGTCTTGCTGCTGTTGTTGCTCTGGGTGCGCAAGCATGGGCTGCGGAGCCCAAGCGCCTGACGCTACAACGTCACCCAGGCTGCGTTGTCGCGCGATGACGCCACGCACGCCGCAACAAACTGCACGCCTTTAAGGCCATCGTGCACGGTTGGGTAGAGCACATCATCCGGCACAGGCGTGCCGTCGCGCGCGGCTTCAATCGCCGTGGCCGCCTCGCTGTAGAGATTGGCAAACCCCTCGATGTACCCCTCCGGGTGGCCCGGCGGCACCCGGCTCAGGCGCGCCGCCGCCGCACCCGCCCCGGCGCCGTTTCGGGTGATCACACGCTGCGGCTCGCCGAAGGGGGTGTATAGCAACCGATTGGGGTTCTCCTGCACCCACTCGAGCCCGCCTTTGTCGCCGTAGACCCGTATCCGCAGCGCGTTCTCGTTTCCAGGCGCCACTTGGCTCGACCACAACATGCCGCGCGCACCGCCGCCAAAGCGCAACATCACGTGCGCGTTGTCATCCACTTGCCGGCCCGGCACAAAAGCTTGAAGGTCCGCCGCGAGCGACTCAACTTCGAGGCCCGTGACGAACTCTGCAAGATTAAAGGCGTGGGTGCCAATATCACCAATGCCACCCCCGGCACCGGCCTGCACGGGGTCACACCGCCACAGCGCTTGCTTGATGTCTTGTGGCTCAGTCAACCAGTCTTGCGGGTACTCCACTTGCACAACGCGGACTGAGCCAATGTCGCCACCTGCCACCATCTCGCGCGCCTGACGCACCAAGGGGTACGCGGTGTAGTTGTGGGTCAGGATAAAAAGCGCCTGCGACTGCTCGGCCGCCGCCACCAAACGGTGCGCGTCGTCGAGGGTCGAGGTCAGCGGCTTATCACAGATCACGTGGATGCCACGGGCCAGAAAGGCGGTTGCCGCCGCACAGTGAACGTGGTTTGGCGTGACAATTGAGACCGCTTCAATGCCGTCTTCGCGCGCGGACTCAGCCTCGGCCATTTGCTGAAAATCCGAGTAGATGCGCTCAAGGCCCAGGGCTTCACCGCTGGCGCGGGCCTTCTCGGGCGTTGAGCTCAACGCCCCTGCAAGCAACTCGTACCGGTCGTCGAGGCGCGCCGCCATGCGGTGCACGCCGCCAATGAAGGCGTCGTTGCCACCACCCACCATGCCAAGCCGGATACGCCTCACCGGTCGAGACCCAGCATGGCCCGGTTGGCGGCATCGTCTGCGCCGCCGTCAGCGAAATCATCAAATGCCCGCTCCGTCACCCGGATGATGTGGTCGCGCACGAAGGCCGCGCCCTCGCGTGCGCCGTCTTCGGGGTGTTTGAGGCAACACTCCCACTCGACCACGGCCCAGCCGTCAAAGTCGTTAGCCGCCATCTTTGAGAAGATGCCCGCGAAGTCGACCTGGCCGTCACCGAGGCTGCGAAAGCGGCCGGCGCGATCCACCCACGGTTGATATCCCGAGTACACCCCTTGCCTGCCGCTTGGATTGAATTCCGCGTCTTTGACGTGAAACATCTTGATCCGGTCTTTGTAGATGTCGATGTTGTCGAGGTAGTCCAGGCACTGAAGCAGGTAATGGCTTGGGTCGTAGAGCATGTTGCAGCGCGCGTGGTTGTCTACGCGCTCCAAGAACATCTCAAAGGTCACGCCGTCGTGCAGGTCTTCACCCGGGTGAATCTCATAACAAATGTTCACGCCGTTTTCTTCGGCGTGATCGAGAATCGGCCGCCAGCGCTTGGCGAGTTCGTCAAAGGCGCACTCAACCAAACCGGCTGGTCGCTGCGGCCAGGGGTAGACATAGGGCCACGCGAGCGCACCGGAGAAGCTCGCGAGGTTTGTCAGGCCGAGTTTCGCCGACGCTGATAGCGCTTTTTTCACCTGATCTACGGCCCAGGCCTGACGGGCGGCCGGGTTGCCGCGCACACCAGGGGATGCGAAGCCGTCAAAGGCGAGGTCATAGGCTGGGTGCACTGCCACCAACTGGCCTTGCAAATGCGTGGACAGCTCGGTCACCGAGATGCCGTGCTCGGCCGCCTGTCCGATGAAGTCGTCGCAGTAAGTCTGGCTCTCAGCGGCGGTGTCGAGGTCAAACAGCCGCGCGTCCCACGAGGGCACTTGGACGCCTTTGTAGCCGCAATCAGCAGCCCAGCGGGTGATCGTGTCCCAGGAATTAAACGGTGCCTCGTCCGCAGCAAACTGCGCCAGAAACAACGCCGGTCCTTGTATTGTTTTCATGAGAGGCCTCCGCTCGCAACGCTAAGTCCGCCCTATTCTCGCGCAAAGCGCTGCGGATTCCCATGTGCATTGCAGTCCGCGCCGGCCGCGCGTCTTAACTTTCGAGCACGGTTCTCATGACCTCACCGTCAAATTCGATGACATCTCCCGCGACGATTTTGCGTCGCCTGCGTAACTCGATGTCGTTGTTGACGCGCACCACCCCGGCGTCAATCGCGGCCTTGGCTTCAGCACCACTGCCAACGAGGCCTTCGAATTTGAGGATTTTATAGAGCTCAACGGGCTCTTTGACGATGAGAATATCGCGCACGTGGAATCTCAGTGAACGGTTTGGTGGGTGATACGCGCCGCTCAATCGGCCGGCAAGACAATCGGCTCGCCGTGTGGTGTGGCGCGTGCCGCGGCATCCCAGCGACGTTGCAGTTCAGACAATTGACCGGCCGCCGCCAATCCACGCTGCTCTACAAAGGATTCAAACGCCACAAGCCAACAGCCAAAGTAGTGGTCGGACACACATTGACCTGTAGCCTGCGGCGTTCGCGCAAGCTCGGCGCCAAATTGTTCGGCCCACTCAGACCACGCAAAATGCCCAGCCTCGTTAAGCGCAGTGGTCATGGCGAAGAGTTGCGCCTGCCAGGGCGCTGCAAACACGGGTTCATCACCGTGGTTCGCTGGCAGCGGCGGCAAGTCGCACAAGCGTGGGTCAGGCTGGGTCAAGGTAGGGCTCCCAGCAATCAACGTTCACCGCGTGTGCCGTGCCGTCCGCGCCCCAGAGCTCCTCGCCGTCAAAGCGCACACAATAAAGCCAGGTTTGGCACTCACCTTCGCCGAGTGCATTACTGTCTGGGAACACATGACAACCGTGGATACGCTCAATCACACCGACGCGACCACGCGCGTAGCCTGGCAGGCGGGTGTGGTTGCGAGGATGCTGATTGCGTGTGCGCACGCGGTCTCCCACCGCGAAGCCCGCTGGCTGCAAAGCCGGCCGGTCCACTGGGCCACCACGGTTCAACACCGCTGCGACGTCCGACGCCTCGAGCGGCCCAGGCACATCGAGCGGCGGCGTCAAAACGTCACCTGAGGCCAGTTCGGCCTCTGTGACCAAACCGCGCTCCAGCATGAGTTTGCACACGCCGGCGTACCAGATCTCGTAATAGCTGCTGGCAAGATACTGCGCCGGTGGCAGCGACTCTCTGGCAAAGCGCGAGCTGTCGATATTCCAGGCTTTGGTCGCACCCATCGCGAGGCTAAGCGAGAGCACCCGGCGTTCCCAGTCGTCGCTAAAAAGCGGTTTTTCGGTTGCGTCGACGGGGCCAAAATTCTGTTGCCCGCCCATGTCGTGCGGGCCGTTCACAGCGCAGACCCCGTGGGCTCTAGCGCAAGACCGGTCCCGATCATGCTGTCGCGGGTCACGAGCTCGACGAGTGCGTCTTCACTCATGTCTTCTGTGCCTGCGGGTCGCATCGGCAGCACCATGTAGCGCACCTCGGCGGTGGAGTCCCACACGCGGATGTCAGCGCCCTCTGGCAGCGAGACGCCAAAATCGGTGAGCACGCCTTTGGGGTCGATCACGGCGCGCGAGCGGTATGCCGCGGATTTATACCAACCGGGCGGCAGTCCCAACACCGGCCACGGGTAACACGAGCACAAGGTGCACACCACAAGGTGGTGAGTGTCGGCGGTGTTCTCGAGCACCACCATGTGCTCGCCCTGGCGGCCAACAAAGCCAAGCGACGCAATCGCGGCGTTGGCGTCGCGCTGGAGCCACTCACGGTATTCGGGGTCCACCCACGCACGCGCCACCACCTGCGCGCCGTTACGCGGCCCAACGCGGTTCTCGTAGGTGTCAACCAAGGCGTCGAGCGCGTCGGCTTTGACGTAGCCCTTGTCCACCAACAGGCTCTCGAGTGCGCGTACGCGCACCGCGATTGGGTCGAGGTGGGAGTGGTCATCTGACACGCTGAGCTCTCCAAATCACGCGGCCGACAACCTTACCGCAGAACGCAAGCGCCGTCAGCTACACACCTGAAATTGAGGACATTCCGCAGTCAAAACAAATCGAAGTACCCGGGCTGCTCCCATTCCGACACGGTGTCGAGTTAGCGTTGCCACTCGGTGCAATTTAACATCGTGAGAAAATCCACGACCTCGTTAGCAAACGACGCACAAAACATATTTGAAGCTGTGCAGCCTCCAAAGCTGCACCGAGATCGGATAGCAATCTGCGTTCGATGTCGTCCTAGGGACTGACCAAGTGCAATGGCGCAACGCTGAGAGGCCAATCAGACTATTCAAAGTGCTGTTCATTTCGGAAAAATTGCCAACCAGTCAAGACGAACTCACCGCGTTCATCACGGAGTATCAGCCGCTTACCATTTAAAAAATGAGCACCAGAACATCCGTTCGCTTGGTCGCGAGTTCAACACTGAGCGCGGTGGGCAGCCACTAGTGGCGCAACACATCACCAACCGGTTTGCCCGACCAAAACTTCATCAGCTGATAGTTGAGTTTCTGGCCGATTTTGAGAAGCCCTTTTGAGTGTGGCGCACGAACTCCACGACCCGGCAGTAATCGCAGCCCCTGATTGTTCACATACCGATCTGATGAGAGTAAACCACTATTGCAACTCTGGCAAACTGGACTGTCACGCACAAGAGCATCGCCCGGCCCTGACGACGCAGTCGAGCCTGGCTTGCTCCGAGCCGTCAGATCCCGATCGCCTCGTAGGCTTCGGCAATCTGTTGCACGGATACGACATGCGCCGCTGTTCGAAAGTCGACAAACTCCGGGTTCTCGGACAGAGCGGTTGCAACCCGGTCGCACGCATTGCGCATGATGTCTTCCAAACCTGACCGGACGAGATCGATCTCGGCTCCTCCTTCCAGAAAGGTATCTCGAGCGTCGCTGGGAAACGGTTGCCCGGTCATGCTTTCCATCGCAGTGGCAATGGTTTGATTACGGCGGTGCCTTCTGCGGCGTTCCATCATGCCAAAGGGAATATGGGTGAGGTTCTTGACCCACTCGAAGTAGCTGACAACGACACCACCCGCGTTGACAAGTAGGTCTGGCAACACAGCGATACCGCAAGAGGCCAGTATGGCGTCAGCCTCGGCGGTCACTGGGCCGTTTGCCGCCTCAACCACGAGTCGCGCACGTATCGAGTGCGCGTTTTCAGCGTGTATCGCCCCTTCGAGTGCGGCCGGGATCAAGATGTCGCAATCCAGTGCCAATGCATCGAAGTTGGCGTCGTGCGACATGCCACCGGGGAATCCAAGAATGCTGCCGGTTTTCTTGTAATGCGTATACAGCTCTTCAATGACCAAGCCGTCGGGGTTTGTCACCGAACCGTCACGCTCGATAACACAAACGATTTTCGCATTGTCTTCTTCTTGTAGACACTTCGCCGCGTGGTAGCCGACGTTGCCAAAGCCTTGAACCACAACTGTGACACCTTCCAGTTTGCGGCGACCCTCCAGATAGTCGAACCGATGGTCGCCTATCACACTTTGTATCACGATCTGCACGCCGCGCCCGGTCGCTTCAGCACGTCCCGAGATGCCGCCTTTTGACAACGGCTTTCCGGTCACACACGCATTGGCGTTGACATAATCCACAGGTCTGGACCGACGGAACTCGTCGGCCATCCACGCCATTTCCCGCTCTCCGGTTCCCACATCGGGCGCCGGGACGTTCGTGCCAGCCCCAATCAAACTGCGTTTCACGAGCTCTTGCGTAAAACGCCGAGTGATCCGCTCCAGTTCCCGTCCGCTCCATTGTTTCGGGTCAATGCAGAGCGCACCCTTCGAGCCGCCGAAAGGCACATCGACCAACGCACACTTCAGGCTCATCAGCGTTGCCAGTGCCTCGACTTCCTCTGCTGTGCAATCGGGCGCAAACCGGATTCCACCTTTGACCGGCTCCACATGCTCGCTGTGTACACAGCGCCACCCGGTGAAGCTGAACATGCGATTGCGCAGCCGCACACCAAACCGAACGGTATAGGTCGAATTGCACTGCATTATGCGCTCGTGCAATCCCTCTGGCAGGTCCAGAAATGCCATAGCGTTGTCGATGCGACTTTCCACGGTCGAGAGAAAGGATTCGATTTGCGAATTGGGATCACACTCGGTTTTCATAGCGCAGCCTCACGTTTTGCTGAATCGCCATATCCACCGCCGGACGGGGTCTGTATTTCCACCGCTTCACCCTCTTCACAAACCAGTTGGGCTCGGCCCTCAAGCGGTTCAACGTTGCCATCGGCTCGACGTAGCACGTTTCGCCCGACTTCTCCGTCAGAGCCGCCTGCCAGCCCCGCGGGCGCTACGGTGCGCCGCCCACACAAAAAGGACACATTCATGCGTCGGTGGAATCGAAGGGTACGGTTGATGCCATCGCCGCCAGTCCACTCACCTCTCCCACCTGAGCCCCGCCGAATTTGAAACAACTCGAGGGACACGGGATACCGCAATTCGAGAATTTCCGGGTCTGTCAGACGGGTGTTGGTCATGTGGGTATGCACGGCGTCGCATCCATCAAAGCCGGGGCCCGCACCCGACCCACCACAAATCGTTTCGTAATATTGCAACTCACTGTCACCAAAATTGAAATTGTTCATGGTGCCTTGAGCGCCGGCAATTGCCCCAAGCGCCGCAAACAGGCAATCGGTAACCACCTGACTGACCTCCACGTTCCCCGCGACGACCGCCGCCGGACTTTGAGGAGACAACATTGATCCGCCCGGAATCTTGATGCGCAAAGGGCGCATGCACCCGGCGTTCAATGGGATGTTTTCATCGACCATGCAGCGGAATGCGTAGAGCACGGCCGCCCGCGTGACGGGCTCCGGTGCATTGTGGTTGTCCGCCTGCTGCGCACTGGTTCCGGTGAAATCCAGTTCAGCCGTTCGGGCCGTTTTGTCTACAGTGAGCTTCACCTTCACTTGGCAACCCTGATCCATACGGACTTCTGCCGCACCGTCATCGAGCGTCGCAATGACACGCCGCACGCACTCTTCGGCATAGTCCTGCACATGATTCATGTACGCGCGAACGACATCCATGCCGAACTGCGCCACCATCTGCTGCAGTTCACTTCCGCCTTTCTCATTCGCCGCGACTTGCGCCTGGAGGTCAGCAATGTTCTGGTCCGGGTTGCGACACGGGTACGGCCCTGCCTCAAGCACAGCTCGAATCTCAGCGGCGCGGAATTCACCCCCTCTTGCGAGGACCAGATTCTCCAACACCACACCCTCTTGATCGATGCGCGTCGCCAGCGGCGTCATGGATCCGGGCGCAATCCCACCCACATCCGCATGGTGACCACGAGACGCCACAAAGAAAATCGGCGCTGCATGCGTCGGCGCAAACACAGGTGTGACGACTGTGATGTCGGGCAAATGGGTGCCACCGTTGTAAGGCGCATTGGTGACAAAGACATCCCCGTCACGCATGGCCGGGTGGGCGGCGATGACACTGGTCACAGCGCGGTCCATCGACCCCAGGTGAACGGGTGTGTGTGGCGCGTTGGCGATGAGATGACCGTTACAGTCAAAAACCGCACAGGAAAAATCGAGCCTTTCTTTGATGTTGGTTGAGCGCGCCGACTGCTGCAGTCTCGCACCCATCTGCTCGGCGATGGACATGAAGAGGTTGTTGAACACTTCGAGCATCACCGGGTCCGCGCGTTGATCGAGTGGCTGATGGCGTCCGGCTGTCTCGGCGTAATTGAGAATCAGGTGCCCATAGGCGTTGACAGTCACCTGCCAGTCGGGCTCGACAACAAAGGTTCCGGTCTCTTCAACAATGATCGCCGGCCCATCAATTTGCTGGCCGGCAAGCAGCCCGGAGCGCCTGCACACGGCGGCACTCAACCAGTCGCCATCATAAAAAAGTGGGGATGCCCCGATGACACTCGGCGACCCACCTACGAGCTCATTCGCATGTTCGAGCCCAACCGCGCCACCACCAAAACACTCGACATCGAGCATATCGACAACCAGCGGCGTCTCCGGCATCTCGAAACCGAACTGTGCTTTGTGACGAACTGAGAATTGCGCCGCCATCGATTCACGGTCCCCCAGCCGCACCGCAATGGCCGAGTCCGAGCCTTGGTATTTGAGATGAACCGTCTGGGTATTCTGCAGCGAATCGCTCGCAACCCCTTGTGATTGGCACTCTGCCATTGCATCAGCCAACAATTGCGACGCACGCGACTCCACGGTTGCCAGACCGGAATCGCTAAAAGGAATGTCGAATGAGTGCTGTCGCGTCGCTTTGATATCGGCCAAGCCCATACCGTATGCGGAGAGGATTCCCGCCAGCGGATGAACAATAATCGATCGCACACCCAGCACGCGCGCCACCGCACAGGCATGTTGCCCGCCGGCACCGCCAAAACAAGCCAGCCCGTACTGGCTGACATCGTATCCCCGCTCAACGGAGATTTTCTTGACCGCATTCGCCATGTTTTCAACAGCGATTCGGAAGAACCCCTCCGCCACCTGCTCCGCTGACGCGACATTGGCTCGCGTTGCGAGCGCCTCGAAGCCAGACTCGACCACGTCACGATCGAGCGATTGATTCTGGTTTTTGCCGAAAATAGCGGGGAAATGTTCGACCAGCACCCGCCCGAGCATCAGGTTCGCATCCGTGACCGTGAGCGGGCCACCCCGTCGGTAACACGCCGGCCCCGGATTCGCTCCAGCAGATTCCGGCCCGACAGTGAAGCGGGACCCGTCATACGACAGGATCGACCCGCCACCCGCTGCAACCGTATGGATTTTCAACATGGGGACGCGCATGCGAACGCCAGCCACCTCCGTCTCGTAGCTGCGTTCCAGCGAGCCACCAAAGTGCGACACATCAGTCGACGTGCCACCCATGTCAAAACCGACGATCTTCTCGAAGCCCGCGAGCTTGCTTGTCTCCACCGCCCCGATAATGCCACCAGCCGGACCAGACAATATCGCGTCGCGCCCCTGAAACAAGCTCGCATCTGTGAGCCCACCCGACGACGTCATGAACATCAACTTCAGATCCGAGCCGTCAGATTGCAGTGCTGCTGTCACACGGTCGACGTAGCGACGCAAAATCGGTGACAGGTAGGCATCCACGACAGTGGTGTCACCTCGCCCGACAAATTTGACCAGCGGCGACACCCGGTGGCTCGCCGAGATCTGGGTGAACCCGATCTGTTTTGCCAACTCGACGGCTCGCTGCTCATGCGCTGGAAACCGAAAGCCGTGCATGAAGACAATCGCGACCGATCGGATCCCTGCGGCAAACGCCGCTTCCAAAGCCTGTAGACAAGCCGGCTCGTCAAAGGGAATCACTTCCGACCCATCGGCGAGAAAACGCCCATCGACTTCAGATACTCGCTCATACAGCAATTCCGGTTTCAGGATTTCCCGCGCAAACAACTGTGGCCGGGCCTGGTAACCGATTTCCAACGCATCTGCAAAACCGGTGTTCGTCAGCAACAGAACACGGTCACCCTTGCGCTCCAACAGGGCATTGGTGGCGACCGTCGTTCCCATCTTTACCGACGCGATGCATGAAGACGGAATGGCGTCATCGGGGGCAATGCCCAGCAGCTCGCGGATGCCGTGGATTGCAGCGTCTTCGTATGCTTCAGCATTTTCGGACAGCAACTTGTGCGACCGCAAACTGCCGTCCGGTGCGCGCGCCACGATGTCGGTGAAAGTACCTCCCCGGTCTATCCAAAAGTCCCATTTGCTCATGCGGATCCTCGTACGAAGCCGTGAAAAGTGAATTATGTTGTTAAATCATCAACGTTATGTCAATGTATTATTCTCATTCCGAGACAGAATGAGATCACGACGTAACATCCAAATGGAGAGGAACCCACCCATGAACACGACTCTTTCTCTGGCATGCACCGCACTGCTGGCTTGTGGCTCAGCCATGGCTGCCGATTGGGACATGCCCACGCCGTACAGCGATAAAACCTTTCACACCGCCAACATCATCGAGTTCGCAAACGACATCTCCGAAAACTCCGGCGGCAAACTGAACATCACCGTTCATTCAGCCGGGTCATTGATCAAACACGCTGAAATCAAGAACGCTGTACGCAGCCAACAAGTACCCATTGGGGAATTCTTCCTGTCGCGTCTCTCGAACGAAGACGCCGCGTTCGGTATCGATTCGCAACCCTTTGTTGCAACCAGCTATGACGACGCCGAAAAATTGTGGGCTGCACAGAAACCCGTGATTACCGAGCTTCTCGCACAGCAGCGACTGATGCCGCTGTTTGCCGTGCCCTGGCCACCACAAGGCCTGTACACCAAGGCCGAGGTTCAGTCGGTAGACGATCTCAGGGGTCTGAAATTTCGGGCATACAATGCAGCCTTGGAGCAATTCGCCATCCAGGCTGGCGCCGCCCCGACACAAGTCGAGGCGTCAGACATTGCACAGGCATTTTCGACCGGTCAGGTCGAGGCCATGATCACGTCGCCGTCAACCGGGGCAAACACGTCCGCGTGGGACTTCGTCTCACACTACGCACCGATCAACGCATGGGTGCCCAAGAACATTGTGGTAGTGAACAAAGCAGCCTTTGATGCACTCGATGCTGAGACACAACAAGTCGTACTCGCTGCCGCAGAAGCAGCAGAAAAACGCGGCTGGGAAATGAGTCAGGCGGAAACTGCGGAAAAGACAGCTGTGCTCGACGAGAACGGCATGACCATCACCACGCCCAGCGACACCCTGCTTGACGGCTTGAAGGCCATTGGTCAGGACATGCAGCAAGCCTGGCAGGCTGAAGCCAGCGATGCCGCAAAAGCGATTGCCGACGCGTACCAGAACTGACCCTCCAGCCTGATACAACCTGAATTCCGGGGCCGTCAACACAGAAGGCGCCCTACACGAGGACGCCAATATGATTCGAAAATCCCTTGATAGGTTGTATCTGTTCAGCGGCGCACTCGCGTCGCTGCTTATCGCGGCGATTTGCCTGCTCGTCTGCGCGCAAGTCGCCTTGAACCTGGTAACACGACTCGGCGTGACCAGTGTCAATCTGACGATTCCGTCCTATGCCGATTTCGCCGGTTACTTTCTCGCCGGCGCGTCCTTTCTGTCGCTTGCCTATACCCTGACACGGGGAGGCCACATTCGCGTGACGATCCTTGTCGACCGCCTGCCCGCACCCTTGCGAAGTGCATTTGAACGAGTTGCCCTGGCTGTTGCAGGTGCGACCTCGGCTTTCGCAACCTGGTATACCGCAGCACTGGTCCACGAGTCCTACCTGTTTGGCGACCAATCGCCGGGTATTGTTTCGATCTCACTCTGGGTACCGCAGTCCGTTGTGCTGCTCGGCATGGCAATACTCACGATCGCCCTGTTCGACCACCTGATCAGACCCGCCCCCCAGAACACCGCGATCTTCGCCAGCGGTGATGCAATCGAGGCCGTTGACCATGACTGACCTGACGGCGACTTTCTTTCTGTTGTTGGTACTGATAACGCTTCTCGCATCCGGTATCTGGGTTGCAATCGCGTTGACCCTCACGGGGGCTCTGGGCATGTTGCTGCTGTCCAGCGCGCCAATCGGGCCAATCCTCGCGACAACCCTGTGGGGCCACAGTCATTCCTGGTCCCTGGCCGCGCTGCCAATGTTCATTCTCATGGGCGAGGTATTGTTGCGCTCGCGCCTGTCCGATGACATTTTCAACGGCCTGGCGCCGTGGGTGAGCAAGCTGCCCGGCAGACTGCTGCACGTCAACATTTTCGGGTGCGCACTGTTCGCCGCGGTCTCCGGCTCCTCTGCAGCAACCGCCGCCACTATCGGTCGCATGTCAGTCCCGGAACTGACCCAACGCAAATACCCGAACAGCCTGATCATCGGTACTTTGGCGGGGTCTGCCACCCTGGGGCTGCTCATCCCGCCTTCAATCATCCTGATCGTCTACGGCATGGCGACCGAGCAATCGATTGCGCGCCTGTTCATTGCAGGCGTGCTACCGGGCCTGATGCTGGTCTGCCTTTTTGCGGGATACGTTGCCACGCGCGCCTGTCTCTCACCCGAATCCATTCCAAGCGACAGATCACACTTCACCTTTCGCCAGAAATTGAGCGCATCACGCCGACTGATCCCGATTCTGCTCCTGATCGGTGGTGTGATCGGATCTATTTACCTTGGCATTGCATCGCCCACTGACGCGGCGGCTGTCGGGGTCGTGTTTTCGATTGTGCTGGCAGGGTTCAACCGCAACTTGAACTGGCAAATGCTCAAAGACAGCCTGCTCGGCGCAACGCAGACATCGTGCATGATCGCGTTGATATTGGCCGGTGCCGCATTTCTGTCAGTATCCATGGGCTTTACCGGCATTCCACGCAACCTCGCAACCTGGATCGGTTCATTCAACCTGTCCACGTTCGAGCTGCTCGCTGCACTGACTGTGTTCTTCATCGTGTTGGGCTGCTTTCTCGACGGCATATCGGTGGTCGTGCTGACCACGTCCATCGTCATGCCCTTGATCGAGGCAAGTGGTATCGACCCACTCTGGTTCGGGATCTACCTGGTCATCGTGGTTGAAATGTCACAGATTACGCCACCGGTCGGATTCAATCTGTTTGTGATACAAGGATTGACCGGCATGAACATTTTGAGCATCGCCCGATCTGCGCTGCCGTTTTTCATGTTGCTGTTACTGGCCGTCGTCTTGGTGACGGTCTTTCCTGAGATTGTCACCTTCCTGCCCGAGTTGATGACCCGCAACTGACCCGCCGTGTCGCCGGGTCTCGCTTAGAAGGAACCGGCGGCACGTGACGCTTGATCATACAAACCCGAAAGGGTTCGCAATGACGAGGCAATGTCACTGAGATCGTCGTGACTCAAATCGAGATGTTTCAGGCTCTCGAGCAAGCATTGCTCACGCACCACGCGATACTGATCACACAGATCTGCACCAACTTGCGTCGTGCGGTAAAACAGCTCCTTGCCGCGTTTTTCACCTTCGATCAATTCCGCTTTTTGCAGCTTTTTCAGCGCGTAATTCACCGTGTGTGTGTCTTCGATATTCAACAAAAAGACCACATCAGAAAGGCGCTTCTGTTTCTCACGGTGATTCACGTGGTGCAGAATCAACACTTCCAGCGCGCTCAGCTCCACATTGCCCGATGCAGCCATGCATTTCGTCATCCAGCGGCTGAACCCGTGGTACGCCACAAGCAACCCGAATTCGAATTCAGACAGTTGCCAGCCTTCCGAATCGGCAAGGTGCCGGGACGATACGATCTTGCGCTTTGCATCGGCTCTGGACTTGGTAGGCATTTCCACAAGACTTTTACTGGGATTTCGGGTACATGGTGACACAGAAGCCACTCCCTCGCGACAGCTCCGTTCCGCTCTGCAGGCACCACAGCACAAGCGTGAAACGGATCGAATCCGTTCCAGCCGCAGCCCTCAGCGAGGCCCGCCATCACCGCTTCGACCGCCCTGATTGACCGTTGTATTGCCGAGCATGAAGATCGGCAAGCGCGACTTGTCGTCGATACCCTCAAACCGCTCTGGGTACGGAATC
>CALAMQ010000025.1 GCA_937925815.1 uncultured Granulosicoccaceae bacterium
GGTCTTCGCGGGTGAAGGCGTCGAGCGCGCCGAAGGGCTCGTCGAGTATCAGCACGTCGGGTTGGTGGACGAGTGCGCGGCATAAGGATGCGCGCTGGCGCATGCCGCCCGAGAGTTCTGACGGGCGTTTGTCTTCAAAGCCTTCGAGGCCGACGAGCGCGAGCAGGGAGCGCGCGCGGTCTTCGGCGGCTTTGCCCTTGAGGCCGCCAGGCACGATTTCGAGCGGCAGCATCACGTTCTTGAGGATGGTGCGCCATTCGAGCAAGACGGGGTTTTGGAAGGCCATGCCCACGGTGGAGCGTGGGCCGGTGACGCGTTCGCCGTGCAGCCAGACTTCGCCTTCGTCGGGTTTCATGAGGCCGGCGATCAGGCGCGTGAGCGTGGATTTGCCGCAGCCCGATGGCCCGACCACGGCGCAGAAACCGCCCTCTTGCACTGAGACTTCCAGGCCGTCCAAGACGGGCAGGGGGCCTGAGTCTGTTGTGAAGGTGTGGCGGACGCCTTTGATGTCAATTAGCGCGGTCATATGAATCCTGTGAACAGGCAACTGATAAGCTACTGCGCAGCCCAACTACTGCGTCGCTGCGCTGCTCGGACCTCGCCTATCTGCCTGATATGTCTCGGCCTCTGCGCTGCTCGCTCCTTGTATTTGGGCTTGCTCGCTACGCTTCTCAGCCGCCTGTGGATCGGCCGGGGGCGAGCCCCGGCCTGCATTGTGGTCCTTACTTTAGCGGGAAGCCGCCTTCTGGGAGGTAGGCGTCTGTGAAGTACAAGCTTGCGTCTGGCGCGTTTTGGAACTCGTAGACGGTACCAATTTGGGTGATGGCGTTGGCCATGCGGTCGGCGTCGATGCCGCCCATGCCATTGGCCATTGTGTAGTCGGTGACCACGTTGGCGTCGATGGAGAGTTGCAAGCGGCGTTGTTCAAGTGCGGCGTCTGCGGCTGGGTTGCGCGCAATCAAGGCTGGGATCACGCTTGCTGGGTCTGCAATGGCGTCTTTCCAGCCCATGGCCACGGCTCCCAAAAAGGCTTTGACCACATCGCTGTTTTCCGCTGCGAACTCGGTGTTGACGATCACGGCGTTGCCGTAGAGGTCGAGGCCGTGGTCCGCCATGAGGATGGTTGAGATGTCGTCTTCTGGCACGCCAAGGCGCACGAGGTTCAGGTAAGAGCTGAACGAGAAGCCGGTGATAGAGGCGACGTTGCCCTCAGCCAGCATTGGCTCGCGCGTTGGGAAGCCAACGGGCTCAACGGTGATGTCATCCATGTTGATGCCGTTCTCAGCGGCGAAAATCGGGAACTGTGCCCACGCGCCGTCTGGCGGCGGTGCGCCGAGCACTTTGCCCGCGAGGTCGCCCGGGCCTTCAACGCCGAGTGACTTGCGGCCGATGACCGCGAACGGCGGCTTGTCATACACCATCATCGCGGCGATAACTGGCGCGCCGGGGTTTTGGTCGAGGAATTTCACCAAGCTGTTGATGTCGGCGAAGCCAATTGGGAAGGCGCCGGTTGCCACTTTGGGGATGGCGTCGAGAGAGCCTTTGCCGGCTGCAATCTCAACTTCTAGGCCCGCGGCCTCAAAGTGGCCGTTGTCGATGGCCGCGAAGTATGGCGCTGATGGGCCTTCAAATTTCCAGTCCAGCGCAAAGGGGACTTTGGTGCCGTGACCGCCAGCGAGGGCGGCGGGGGTGGTGGCCAATGTCGCGGTAATGGCCACTGCGGCCGCGGCAAGCGTGCGCTTGATCATGAGACTCTCCAGATAAGTGGTGTCCGAAGAGTACCACTAGTTGCCCCTGTGTCTGCATTTCACGCACCGGCTGAAATGCCGGTTTTCCATCTATTCATTCTGGGTTGACGGGTGCACCACCTCGGCCCGTGCAAGACGTCGCTAAGCGGCTGATTTCACGCGTGTTGGACGCTTGTGGTGCAGCGTTGGCCCTGGGTGGTGCACCGGCCAATTTGCCCGCTGTGTCAGCGGCTTTTGGGCTCGCCGCCGTGCGGACCGGTCCTGACGACTCAGTCGGGGTCAAAGCCGCCCGGCTGTAAGCCGTTTGGCACGGTGGCGGGGTCGCTTTGGTCGAAGTTGTCGTCGGTCAAGGCGCCTAGAAAGTCCTCAATCAAACTGGCGGGGCCGCCGTCCATCTCTTGGAGAAGGTCACCGTGGCCGGGGTGAAGTCGTCGCAGGCGCTTGGCGCTGTGATCAAGGCGAGGGCCGTGGCCGTGTTGAGCGCGTAAATTGGGAGGGTGTGTTGTGCCTGCCGGTGGGGCTGTTGGATCAGTGGCTGCACTGTGCCCGCTCGCACCCCGTTTAAGCCATCCGGCGGATGGCGCAAACGCGTTAAGGCGCGTGGTGCATCTGCCGGACGCTGGCGGTGAGGCGAATCAGACGCCGTGCCACCAGCGCGCGGGCGTGCGTTCGGTGATGGTTCTGATAACCGGCACGCTGTGGAAGTAGAGGGTGTTGGCAATCAACCCGAGCGCCAGCACCGCGAGGGTGAGATTGCCGGTGTTCAGGCCGTTGTTTGCAAGCAGCGGCCGGCCGAACTCGCTGATGGCTGTCAGCGCAACGCCGATGCACAGCGGCACCAACACCAGCTTGAGCGCACGCACGTCTGTGAGCGGCAGGCTGGTCTTGGCGTTGATGGTACGAAACCGCCGTACGGTGCGTTGCGCCATCCACAGAAACGCAATCGCGGCGCTGGTGGCCGCCCCAAAAATAAACCACTCACGGCTGATCTCGGTGCCGGTCTGCCACGCGAAGGCAGCACTGCCCACAGCGACCAGCAGCGCGGTTTGCAGGCCGAAGCCCAGTGCACCGCAGGCGAGTGCGCCAAGCTTGCGCCAGCCCGTGTGTGTGAGGGTGTCGTGGTCGCGCTGCTGGGTGCGTGCTTGCCAGTGGCGTGCAGTTGCCTCGCGCTCAACCCGGAGAGTCTCGCTGTTGAGTTGGCCGTCCTCGGCGCCGAGCCAGGGCTCGCTCTGGGGTTGGGCTTGCGTGGGTGCGTGCAACTGGGTGGCCGGTCGCAAGGGCGCTGAGCGCGGCATGTCGGGTGCGGGGTCACGACTTGGCACCGGCGCACCGGTGTCGATGTAAAAGGGTGCAGCGACGGTCTGGTCGAGTGGGTCGACGTCTGTGAGTTCGGTTGCAAACACCTTGGCAACTGACTTGGCGGTCTGCGCGGTGCCGTCAAAGTGCGATTCGAGGTCGCCGCCGTCGATCAACCAACGGCGAACTGCCGCGGGATCGTGGTCTTGCAGATCGCGCAAGATGGCCGTCAATCTCGCTTGCGCTACGGGGGATTGTTGTTGGGATAACTGTCCACGCCAGGCGCGCAAGAGGGCGTCTGTTTCGCGTTGCGTGAGTTTCATGAAGGTCCGGTGGCAGGTCGCAAAGTCGCCCTAAAGAGTATCAGAATTGACACAGGGATCGGGCGTGGATGTGGCGAAGCGCGGTCTCGTTTTGTTGCCTGTCTGTGCGAGACTGTGGCGTGTGCACTGTCGCTTTGCAGAGGTCGATACGGATGAAGTCAGGCTGGGTTCAAAGCGCTGCTGTGTTCGGCGCCACGCTCGCGCTGAGTGTTGCGCCGCTGACGGCGCTTCGGGCGCAGGGCCACACCGCTGTGGCGGCGTTCACCATGGAGCGTTGCGTCAACATGGGCAACGCGCTCGATACCCCGAGCGGCTTTGATTGGGGTGGGCGGTATTACACGCAAGCCGACTACACGCGCATTGCCGAGGCGGGCTTTGACACTGTGCGTATCCCGGTGCGCTGGAGCGGATATACAGGGCCGGAACCGCGTTACCGCATCCACCCGGACTTTCTTGAGCTGGTGGATCAGAACATCGAGTGGGCGCTATCAAGCGGCCTCAATATTATTCTCAACGTTCACCATTTTGAAGACATGATGACCTGGCCGGCATCGCAGATGGCGCGGTTTCAGGCGATCTGGCGGCAACTGTCCGAGCGCTACGCAAAGCTGCCGGAGTCTGTGTGGTTTGAGTTGCTCAATGAGCCGCATGATCAGCTCAATGTGTACGGACTGCACGACGTCCAGGCGATAGGCCTTGCCGAGGTGCGCCGCCACAACCCGAATCGGGTGGTGATTCTCGGTGGCGACAACTGGTCTGGCATTGGCACGCTAGACAGCAATCTGCGGCCGGATGATACGAACGTGGTGTACACCTTTCACTACTATGACCCCTTTGATTTCACCCACCAACATGCAGAGTGGCTGGGGGACGCGATGCCCGACGGCACGCGAACTTGGGGGTCGGCTGCCGACAAAGCAGAACTCGCCGACGCGGTGGCGGTTGCCAGTGCGTACCGTGCCGACACCGGGCAGCCGGTGTTTCTGGGTGAGTTTGGGGTGCACGAGGCGGTCGACAGCGCTGATCGCGTGCACTGGGCGGGTGCTGTTAAATCTGCGATGGAAGCTGCTGACCTGCCTTGGTGCCTATGGGCTTATGGCAACACCTTCCCGCTCTACAGCGACGAAAAAGGTTGGGACCGGCCCATGCTGGAGGCGCTGACGTCTGAATGAGTGCCCAACCCGTTGGGCACTCAGGGTGCTGCCGCAAGCTCGAAGTGGTTGACCGCAATGTCGTCGTACGGCGTGGCATCGAACTGCCAAGCTGCCACTGCTTGGCCGCTGTCATTGACGGACAAAGTTGGCGAGAAGACATTGGTGTCCTCACTCTCAATATAGAAGGCGGTGCCCCACGTACCTGTGCTGGCTGAGTACTGACTGGCAACGGCGTGGGTCAAAGTGCCGTCGCTGTGACGCCATAACGCGATGGCGTTGCCATTGGCGTCCGCCCCGATACTGGGCGAATACGCGCCTCCCGGGTCTGCAGTGTCGAGTTGCACGGGGAGATCCCAAGAGCCAGTTTCGGCTTTAAAATGCGCGACTTTGGTGCGGATATTGCCGCCGACGACTTGTATCCAGATGGCAATGCTGTCACCGGCATCGGTACTTACGACACGGGGTGTATAGGCCGATCCCGTGTCATCAAATTCAATCAACGCAACATTGCCCCATGTGGCAGTGGACGCGTCAAAGCGGTTGGCTGTCACGTTGACCAGTGAGCTATCGTGGGCCATCCACACCGCTGTGGCGTTGCCAGTGGCGTCAATGCTGATATCCGGCTCAGAGAGATACTGTGTGTTGCTTACAGCTATCGCTGCGTCTCCACGCCATAGCCCGGTACTGGCGTCGAAGGTGTTGGCGACGATGTTAAAATTCGCGCCGTCATAGTATTCCCAGACGGCAGCGGCATCGCCGCGTGCGTTGACGCTCAATTTCGGCAAGCTGGTGATGCCGCCACTGCCAGTGTCGATCAGTTCGGGTGTGCCCCAGGTGCCGGTGTCATTGTTGTATCGGTTGGCGACGGTGTTGACGACGCTGCCGTCGCGCTGCAGCCATATTGCGAAGGCGTTACCGTCGCGGTCCACGGCCACAGTTGGGCCGTATGCGCTGTCGGTGTTGTTGAACTCGATTAACGCTGCTCCGCCCCATGTGCCGGAGCTTGCGTTGAAGCGGTTGGTGTATATGTTGTATAGCGACCCATCATACTGAGACCACAGTGCGGTCGCATTGCCTTCTGCGTCCATTGCGACGCTGGCGCCGTTCGCGGAGCCTGTGTCGTCTGATTCGATCAGTGTGGTTGTGCCCCAGTTGCCGGTGTCAGCGCTGTAGTGGTTGGCGGCGATGTCATAGCGCGAGCCGGTGCGCTGTAGCCAAACGGCAACAGCATTGCCGTTGGGGCCAAGGCTGATATTGGGATACTGACTGTGGCCGGCTGTGTGATCTTCGATCACCTGCTCTGTCGTCCAACCGGTGCCTTCGGTGTAGAAGTCCCAAGTGTATGGCGTCAGTGGAATACCGTCTGTGTCGACAATGCCGTCGCTCAGTTCAAGACGGTACCGGGTTGACGGTTTCAGGGCGGTGTCGGGTGTGAGGGTTGCGGTGGTGCCGTCGAATTGCACCGTGGCCGCCACGGCTGTGTTTTGCCGATGCAGAGTAAAAGTGTCTGCGGTAACGCTGCTAAGGGCAATGTCGGTTGAAAAGGTGACCTCAATCTCCACGCCCTGGGCAACTTGTGATTCGAGATCAAGTGGCGCTGTGGAGGCGACAGTCGGTGCGACTACCACGGGTGTGATGACTTCGGGTGCAATGACAGTTTTGCCAAGTTGCGTCGAATCGGCGTCGCAACCGCCGAGTAGCAGGCACAGCAAGCCGCCGATGACGGCAAGCCTTTTGGTGTGAACATGTTTATCAGCAATGATTGCCATAACACGTTAAATCTTTTACATCTGTAACGGTCGTTTAGTGCAATTCCCAGGCCTGAAAATACTGTTTTGCGTGATTTTTGGCGTTCGTGTTTGATGGTTGAGGGAGGGGCTGTGGAAAAAAGCAATGGTGTCTAGGGAGGCTCCGCGCAACTCCCAGCTGAGTGCGAGACGAGGCAAGGCACTGCCAAAAAAGCGGAATTTACACGCAGTAAATGAGCTTTTTTGGCGGGGCATCAACGCAGTATTGTGCGGCCGGCGCTCCGGGGCAGGCCTCCCTGCCAGATGGGATTTGCAGGGAAGTTCTCTAGGCCTAGGACTGCGCGTTCACCACTGCCCGCGATGAACAATTGTGACCAGCCGATGCGAGTGGCACTGACACCTGACTGAGAGCCGTGTCTGTCGCCGGTCCGGCGATGACCAGCGTTCTGGGTGCGGGTTACTATTCTTTTGGTGTCGCTTTCTGCAGGACACATTTCATGTTGTACGAGCAACTGTCTCAGATTCACCTCTGGACCATATTGCCTGCTTTGGCACTCGGCGCAGTGCTGCTTGTGATGACCAAGGGCACGCCTGCTCACCGATTACTGGGCGCGGCTTACATGGTGTTGATGGTGGTGACATCGCTTGTGACTTTGTTCATGCCGGCGCGCGTTGGCCCGGCGCTGTTCGGTCACTTCGGCTTGATCCACATCTTCAGTGTGTCGGTGCTGATCAGTGTGCCAAGGGCATTGTTCGCAGTTCGACGCGGCGACATCGCCCGGCACAAAACCGAAATGCGCAGCCTGTATCTCTATGGCATGTTGATAGCCTTTGTGCTCGCGTTCATGCCCGGCCGCACCTTGAACCATTTTCTGTTTGGTTGATGCGCTGTTGCAGCGCGATGTGCCCCCAAAGCCGACTTGCGGGTTGCCGTGTTGCGCCGACCTGTAGGGGCCGACTCGTAGGGCCAACCCCGCCATCCCCATTCCACCCCCCCCCATAAACCCCACGATCTTCCGAGGCATACGTCCGGCTAAAGCCGGCCCGTACAGGTGTATTTATCCGGCCGCACAAACGCCACAGATATTTGGGGCTGTTCCCACCACCCACATCTCGCAGGCATGCGTCCAGCTAGAGCAGGCCCTGCAGGTGATTGTGTCCAGTCGGTCTTATGCGGGCTCTGGTTGGATCAATCCAGGGACATCGACTTCCGGTGAGAGGTCGGCTTCGTAATCGACACCCTCAACACCGAAGCCAAACAGCCGCAGGAATTCCGCCTTGTACCCAACGAAGTCGGTGACGTCGTGCAGGTTTTCGGTGGTGACGGTGGCCCAGGCGTCGAGCACGGCTTGCTGGACATCGGCTTGCAGTTCGAGGTCGTCAGCGCGCAGGCGTCCCTCGCTGTCGGGACCTGCGCTGTTGCCGTAGAGGCTGTCGCGAAACAGGCGGTTTACCTGCTCAATGCAGCCCTCGTGTGTGCCGTTTGCTTTCATGATTTTGAACAGCAATGACAAATACAACGGCATGATGGGAATCGCGGCACTCGCTTGGGTGACCACAGCTTTGAGCACTGACACCCGGGCGTCGCCGCCTTTCGCCGCGAGTCTGCTGCGGATGTCGATCACGCGTTTGTCGAGATCTTGTTTGGCGGCGCCAATGGTGCCGTGCCAGTAAATGTCCCAGGTGACTTTCTCGCCGATGTAGGTGTAGGCCGTGGTCTTGGCGCCGTCTGCCAGCACACCGGCGTCATCGAGCGCGTCAATCCACATCTGCCAGTCTTCGCCACCCATGACAGCGACGGTGTTGCTGATGTCTTCGTCCGTTGCGGCTTCCAGTGTGACTTCACCTACGGTCTCTTTGTCCGTATTGACGCCGCGCTGGGTGACGGGCTTGCCAATTGGCTTAAGGGTCGAGCTGTGGATTTCGCCTGTGACCGGGTGCTGGCGGCGCGGCGCGGCCAAGCTGTAGACCACGAGGTCCACGGTGCCAAGGTCCGCTTTGATGGTGTCGATAACCTGCTGCTTCATCTCGGTGGAGAAGGCATCACCGTTGAGACTCTTGCAATAGAGGCCAGCGTCGGTCGCGGCTGCGCCGAAGGCGGCGGAATTATACCAACCCGCTGAACCGGTCTTGCGTTCAGTGCCGGGCTTTTCGAAAAAGACACCGAGGGTTGCAGCGCCTGAACCAAAGGCCGCGGTGATACGTGAGGCGAGGCCGTAGCCTGTGGAGGCGCCGAGCACCAGCACGCGCTTGGGGCCGTCTGCAATCGGGCCGCCAGCGGTGACGTGGGCGATTTGCGCTTGCACGTTGGCGGCGCACCCGGTGGGGTGAGCCGTTGTGCACATGAATCCGCGAACTTTGGGCTGGATGATCATGGGTACCTGCCGTGTGGTCAATTCGCCATTGTACCGTGTCCGCTTCGGTGTGCGGCGTCTGGCTGCAACATGCGCGTCAAAGCACTCAAGCGTGCGAGGATCTACGCCAGCGCCGCATCACCCAGTTGGCGAGTGCTTGAAGTCCAATGCCGGTGCGGAACTCGAAAGCCTCATAAAGGAAGCGCCGTGCGTGCACCCCACGCTTGCGCAATTCGCGTTGCAGCGACTCCCTCAGTGCTGTTGGCCCGCAAAACGCGACGGTATAGCCGGATAATTTCTCGCCCACTTGTGCAGTGATGAATTCGCCGCTGATACGCTCGCCCTCGGAGGAGCACACCGAGCGCAGGTGCAAATTTGCCTTGGCTGCGGCCAGCGCTTCGATCTCTTCGAGGTGCGGTGCTTCGGCGCGCGAGCGGTAGCCGTAAAACAACGTGACCTCAGGATCAGATGGGCCGATGGCGTCTGCCCAGCTCAGAAAGGGTGTGATGCCGATGCCGCCGGCAACCCAGATCTGCGGTCGTTTGGCTCGGTACTGGAAATGGCCGAAGGGGCCTTGCAGCAGAACGCGCTGTCCTGTGGTCACTGCGTGCCCCAGCCGCTGCGTGTCATCACCCAGGGCTTTGACGGTCACGCGCAGTGATTGGTCGGAGCCGATTTTCGAAAAGCTGAACGGGTGCGGTTCAACCCGCCCAGCATCAGAGAAACGGAAGACACCGAACTGACCCGGTTGGGGCGCAAGCGCGCGGCCTGAAGGTTGAAGTGTGATGGCGGTTGCGCCGCCTGTGGGCGTGGCCGAAATGACGGTATACGCCGATGACCGGCTCCACTTGGCAGGCAGCAAGGTCCAGGCATAGGCGAAGAAACCCGCGAGGCAAAACGCGCCGGTGTAGAGACCTGCCGCGTCGGTCATTGCGAAGGGTTTGAGGATCAGCGTGAAATGCACTGCGCCCACGATGAACAGGGCGCCCATGGCTTTGTGGGTCCACTTCCAGAAGTGGTAGGGGATGAAAGTCGCAATCGAAATACCGATTAAAATCAGGATGCCGTAGAGGCTGATTTCGCCGAGCGACTCGGCGAAGTCGCTGAGTGCGGTTTCGGGGCCGAGGCCACGCATGTCGGCACCGATGGTGTCGTGGGCGAAGAGCGCGGCCAGGGCGATGATGCCTGCCCATTTGTGTAACACGTAAACGCGGTCGAGCCCGCCGAACAGCGCTTCCACGCCCGGTAGTCGTGTGGCCCAGATTTGCGCCCAGGACATCAAGATCAGCCCAGCCATCCCAAAGTACTGAGAGAGCAGAGCCAGTTTGTCGCTGATATTCGGCAGGGCAAACAGCTGCACGGCTGGGAACAGAGTCGAGAGCACCAGCAAAGCGATTCTGAACGGTTTCATGGCGTCGGCTATTTGGTCGGTGGGTTTAAACGCGTTTGGGAGACGCAAGCGTGGTACCGGCTCCCGCAGTCTTTTTATCGTAGGGGCGAGGCAGATGCCTTTCAAGGCGTCAACAGCAGACCGTGCAGGCGGTGCTGCAGAATCAGGTTGTGTGGATGTGCGCCACGCGAGTGCCAGACCGTCCTGGTGCTCGCGCAGCGCGGGTTGCGGTCATTTCCATCGTCGCGATTGCCACGTGGAACGGCAGAGCGTTTGTCGATTGGTGTTGTGCGGTTATAGGCGAGTGTGACGTGTGGTCAAAGCCGAGACGCCACTCTGCGTCTCGGCTGCCAAGCTTATCCCGCGTCGCTCACCCCGGCATCAGCGAAGGTGTGCATGCCGTTGTGCAGCGCGCAGGCGAGGCGCAACAGCGGCACGGCGGTGGCCGCACCGCTGCCCTCACCGAGGCGCATCGCGAGGTCGAGCAGGGGTTCTGCGTCCAGCGCTTCGAGAATGGCTTGGTGGCCGGGTTCTTGAGATTGGTGGCTGAACAGCATCCAGGCGCGCGCGCCGGGCAGGATGCGGTCGGCGGCGAGGGCTGCTGCGGTACAAATGAAGCCATCCACCACCACTGGCAGGCCGCGCTGGGCAGCGCGAAGGTAGGCGCCGGTGAGGGCGGCTATCTCAAAGCCGCCGAAGGCTTGCAGGCTTGTGAGCGGCGCGGCGCGGGCCTCCGCGTTGACCGTCAGACTGCGCGCCAGCACTTCCATTTTGTGGCGTACGCCGTTGGTGTCGAGCCCGGTGCCAGGGCCGGTCAAGGTGGCGAGGTCGCCGCCGGTCAGTGCGCAGCCGAGCGCTGTGGCGGCGGTGGTGTTGGCGATTCCCATCTCGCCGCCGATGAATACATCGCAACCGGCTGTGACCGCGTTGTCCACTTGCTCGCGGCCAGCGTCGAGCGCGCGCTGGAGCTGCTCGTAGGTCATGGCGGGGCCGACGGCGAGGTTGGCGGTGCCCGCTGCAACGCGGCGGTCGGTGACGCCAGGCAAGCCCGGTATCGGCTCAACCGTGCCGACATCCACCACCGAGAAACTCGCGTTGAGTTCACGCGCGAGCACGGAAATCGCGGCGCCGCCTGCGGCGAAATTGGCGACCATCTGTGCGGTCACTTCTTGTGGGAAAGCAGACACTCTCTCTGCTGCCACGCCGTGGTCACCGGCGAAGATCGCAATGTGAACGCGCTCTGCCGAGGGTTTGTCCCGGCCTTGCAATGCACTCAATTCCACGGCCGCCGCTTCCAGCAGGCCAAGAGAGCCCGGTGGTTTGGTTAATTGAGATTGGCGGGCGAGCGCAGACTCGCGATGGGTTTGGCTGGGCGATGCCGCTGGAGCCTGGAGCCAGTTATCAGTCACAGTTGGGGTCCTTTGAGGAGGTGGGGCAGGCCCGCAATCGCGAGTGCGACGCGGTCTGCCAGTGTTGCAATGTTTTGGTGAAGCAGGCCGGCCGCGTCGAGGTAGGCGCGGCTGAGTTGATTGTCTGGGGTGACGCCCAAGCTATTCTCGTTGCTGACCAGCACCGTGCTGCCAGGCACGCTCCGCAGCGTGTCGCAGAGTGCGCTGCGCTCTGCCGCGAGGTCGGCTGGCGGATCGGCGATCAGGCGGTTGGTGAGCCACAGTGTCAGGCAATCAACCAGTACCAGGGTGTCGGGTGCGCTCGCAGCTTTCAAAGCGCCGGCGAGGTCGTTGGGTTCTTCAACGGTGCGCCAGTGCGCGGGGCGCGTGGCGCGGTGTGCGTCGATGCGGGCTTGCATTTCAGTGTCGAACGCGATGGCCGTTGCGATCACCGTGACCGGTCCCTCGTGGGCCGCTGCGAGCGATTCGGCGAGTGCGCTCTTGCCGGATTTCACGCCGCCGAGAATCAAGGTTTTCATGTGAAGTCCTCGGGGTTGAGCTTCAGCAGCGGCGCGAGCTTGTGCCAGTCGAGGTGGGCTTCAACGCTGTCAGCGAGCCGGTCAATCTCCGCGTCGCGCAGCTCGCGGTAGTCAGGCACAGACTCGCGGGCGCGGCTGAGCCCAGCCCAGCTGAGCAGTGCGGCTTGGCTGGCCGGGTGTTCGAACAGGCCGTGCAGGTAGCTGCCGAGTACTTGGCCGTCTGGGGATTGTGCGCCGTCATCTCGGCCGTCGTCCAAGCGCACAAGCGGGTTGTTCAGACCTGCGCCCGCGCTTTGACCGACGTGGATTTCATAGCCGCTGATGGCGACGGTCTCACCATTTAGCGACAAAGTGCCGGCGGCATTTTGCAGCGCTTTGTCCGGCAGCATGGTGGTCTCGATGTCGAGATAGCCGAGGCCTGCGGTGGTGCCGGGCTTGCCTTCAACCCCGTTGGGGTCGTGCACGGCCTTGCCAAGCATTTGGTAGCCGCCGCAGATGCCGAGTACTTTGCCACCGTAGCGCAGGTGGCGGTCAAGGTCGGTGTCCCAGCCTTGTTCGCGCAGAAAGCCGAGGTCCGCGCGCGTGGACTTGGTGCCGGGCAGGATCACGAGATCGCAAGCGGGTATCCGCTCGCCCGGCTGCACAAATTGCAGGTCCACGTCCGGGTGCAGCCGCAAGGGGTCAAAATCTGTGTGGTTACTGATGCGGCGGAACTTCGGCACGCACACGCGCAGGCCGCAGGTTTCGAGGCGTTGGCTGGCGTTGACCGCGTCTTCAGCTTCGAGGTGGAAGGCTTCGAGGTAGGGCAGCACGCCGATCACCGGCACACCGGTCTTGGCTTCAAGCCAGTCGAGACCGGGTTCGAGCAGCGCGATATCACCGCGAAAGCGGTTGATGATGAAGCCCTTGATGCGCGCTTGTTCACTTGGCTCGAGCACGGCAAGCGTGCCGTAGAGGTGTGCAAACACCCCGCCTTTGTCGATGTCGGCGACCACGATGACGTCGGTGTCGGCGGCTTCGGCAAAGCCCATGTTGGCAAGATCATTTTCGCGCAGGTTGATCTCGGCCGGGCTGCCAGCGCCTTCGATCAGCACGCGCCCGTAGCGCGCCTGCAAGCGCTGGAAAGCCTCGAGAATCACCGGCATCAGCTTGGGTTTGTGCGCGTGGTAGGCGCGCGCGTTCAGGGTGCCTGTGGCGCGGCCGTTCACAATCACCTGAGAGCCGGTGTCTGACTCGGGCTTGAGCAGCACCGGGTTCATATCAGTGTGCGGTGCGAGGCCACAGGCTTGCGCCTGCACCGCTTGCGCGCGGCCGATCTCGCCACCGTCAGCGCTGACGGCGCTGTTGAGCGCCATGTTTTGCGGCTTAAACGGCGCCACACTCAATCCACGCCGGTGCAGCGCGCGCGCAATCCCGGTCACCACCGTGCTCTTGCCCGCGTCAGAGGTCGCGCCCTGGATCATCAACGCGGCGCTGTGTGTGGGAGGCTTTGCCAAGGAGTTGCTCGGTCAGTTTGATGGGGTGGACGGGATTAACCAGGGTGCAGTGTAGGGAATTCCGCAGGCGCGTGTTTGCCCGTTGCGCTCAGTCCTGTCGCGGCGGCGAAACCACAGTGCGGGTGTGCGACACCGTGTCAGCCTTCCCCGCGCTGTTTGGCCTCCAGCGCTTCCCAGCGTTCCAGGCATTCGAGCAGCTCGGTTTCGAGCGCCTCGAGCCGGTCGATGGACTGCTGCCAGCCCGTCGGGTCGCGTTGGTAGGCGTCGGCGGCGTTCACGGTCTGCTGGTGCTCGGCTTGTTCTGCTTCAAGCTTGGCGATGAGCGCGGGCAGGCCGTCGAGTTCACGCTGGTCTTTGTAGCTGAGCTTGGCGGCCTTGGGTTTGGGCTTTTGCGCCGGTGGTGGCGTGACAGCAGCTGCCTTTGGCGCGGTGTTGCTGGGGGCGGCGGTCGGGCGCTGACGCAGCCAGTCGCTGTAGCCGCCGACGTATTCGTCGATCTGGCCGTTGCCGCTGAAGGAGAGCACACCAGTGACGACGTTGTCGATAAAAGCGCGATCGTGGCTGACCAGCAACAAGGTGCCGTCGAAGGCTGCAAGCCTTGCCTCGAGCAATTCCAATGTCTCGATGTCGAGGTCGTTGGTGGGTTCATCCATGACCAACAGGTTGAACGGCTTGCAGAAGAGCTTGGCGAGCAACAGCCGGTTGCGTTCGCCGCCCGACAAGCGGCGAATCGGCGCGCGTGCGCGCGCCGGCGAGAACAGAAAATCTTGTAAGTAGCTGAGCACGTGCGTGCTCTTGCCGTTGATCTCAATGAAATCCGAGCCTTGACCGACGTTTTCTTGCGCGGTGAGCGTGGGGTCGAGTTGCGCTCGATGCTGGTCAAACCATGCGATGTCGAGCCGCGTGCCGTGCGCGATGCTGCCGCTGTCGGGTTGCAATTGTTTGAGCAGCAACTTGAGTAAGGTGGTTTTGCCGACGCCGTTCGGGCCAATCAAGCCGAGTTTGTCGCCGCGTTGCAGCAAGAGATCAAAGCCTGCAACCAAGGTTTGGCCGTCTGCGATTTGATAGTTGAGCTGTTTGGCCTCGATCACTTTGGTGCCAGAGCGCTCGCTTGCGTCAACCGTGAAAGCCGCTTTGCCGACGTGTTTGAGGCGTGCGGCGCGCTCGCGGCGCATGGCTTGCAGCGCACGCACGCGGCCTTCGTTGCGGGTGCGGCGCGCTTTGATGCCCTGGCGTATCCAGGTTTCCTCTTCGGCGAGTTTTTTATCAAATTGCGCGTCCGCTTCGGCCTGGGCGTCGAGGTGCTGTTGTTTGAGCACGAGGTAGCGGTCGTACTCGCCCGGCCAGCTGGTGAGCTCACCGCGGTCGAGGTCGATGATGCGCGTGGCCACGCGGTCGAGGAACCGGCGGTCGTGGGTGATGAACAACACGCTGCCGTTGAAGCCTTTGAGGGTGTCTTCAAGCTGTTCAATGGCGGTGACGTCGAGGTGGTTGGTCGGCTCGTCTAGCAGCAGTAAATCCGGTTCATCTACCAGCGCCCGCGCGAGCAACACGCGGCGTTTGAGACCGCCGCTCAGGGTGTTGAATTCCACGTCGGCCGCGAGCCCAAGACGGCTCATGGCGGTTTCAACGCGTAACAACGCGGACCAGCCGTCCGCGTCGTCCATGCGCGCTTGCAGTGGGGCGGTGTCAGCGCCGGTTGCAAGCGCAACGAGCCAGGCTTGAACCACGTTTGCCCGCTCACCGAGGCCGCCTGCGACCACACAATCGCAGCGGCCTGCGAGGTTGTCTGGCACTTCTTGCGGCAGCATCGACACGGTCAGGCCACGCTGGCGCACCAGGTTGCCTGAATCGGGTGGGTAGTGTTCATCGACGAGGCGCAGCAGGGACGATTTGCCCGTGCCGTTGCGCCCGACCAAGGCGATGCGTTCGTGGGGCTCGATGATCGCGTTGGCGTTGATCAACAGCGGGGAGTCGCCAAACGCGAGGCTGACGTTTTGAAGTTGGAGCAGTGGCATGCGCGCAGCTTAGCAGGCTTGTGCGTCGTTGAATGCCTGGTTGGGGCTCAAAAAAAAACCGCCTGAATGAGGCGGCTTTTGGTGCAAGTCTGATCGGGTGATCAGCGCTTAGCAGCTTTGCGCGTGGCTGGTTTCTTAGCCGGGCTGCGCTCAGCCGGGCTGCGCTTGGCAACAGTCTTGGTAGCGGCTTTCTTTGCGGGGCTGCGCTTAGCAACGGTCTTGGTAGCCGCTTTCTTAGCCGGGCTGCGCTTGGCGACAGTCTTGGTGGCAGCTTTCTTAGCAGGGCTGCG
This sequence comes from uncultured Granulosicoccaceae bacterium, assembly GCA_937925815.1. GTDB lineage: Bacteria > Pseudomonadota > Gammaproteobacteria > CALCKW01 > CALCKW01 > CALCKW01. The sequence continues at coordinate 15,745 of CALAMQ010000025.1, forward strand.
CTTAGCAACAGTCTTGGTGGCCGCTTTCTTGGCCGGGCTGCGCTTGGCGACAGTCTTGGTAGCCGCTTTCTTAGCGGGGCTGCGCTTGGCGACAGTCTTGGTGGCAGCTTTCTTAGCGGGGCTGCGCTTAGCAACGGTCTTGGTTGCTGCTTTCTTAGCAGGGCTGCGCTTAGCAACTGTTTTGGTAGCGGCTTTCTTTGCCGGGCTGCGCTTAGCAACTGTCTTGGTAGCGGCTTTCTTGGCCGGGCTACGCTTAGCAACAGTCTTGGTAGCGGCTTTCTTAGCTGGGCTACGTTTGGCTGGTGTTTTTTTCGCGACAGTTTTTTTGGCTGCTGCGGATTTAGTTGGGGTCTTTGCTGTGGTCTTGCGAGTTGCCATGAGGTTGGTTCTCTTTGAGTCAGTCGAGACGGGCAACTCCATTGCAAATTACGGGCACAAAACCGGTAATCGCTAAAAATGTCATGTTCACATGCCAAGCGCGGTTTAGCGAATGGTGATAATCAGAAGCTCTGTTTGGCCTCGATCATCTCGGGCGATTTCTGCCAGCGAATCAGCAACTCAGCCAGTTGCCAAGTGCCGTTGCTCAGCGCGCGCTCGAGTCCGCGTTGCACTGCGAGCACAAATCGCGCGCCGCTTTTTGACGTGGCAAACGCGATGTATTGCTTGAGTTCACGCGTGCTGAGATCGCGAAATGCAAACATGTGGTGACGAAAGACGTGTTCTTCGACGGCTTCTGCGTACGCGGATAAACTTGGAATCGAAGCGTTTGTCATGTCTTGCCACACCAGCGGTGCTTCGTTTGCAGCGCCGCGTTCGGCAACTGAGATGGCCAAGTCAAGTTGCATCAGTAGGCGGGCGCCGGCTTCTGTCGAACCGAGTGCATCGTCGAGTTCTGACAGCACTTTCAGCCGGTGCTCGGAAGGTGGGGATGCGTCAATGTTCTCAAGAAACGCCTCATACTCAACCATGGTGCTGTCCACAGCGGCTTGCTCGGCTGCGAGAATTCGCTCGCCAATGGGCGAGTCCAGCCACGCCATGACGCGAGCTTGGTCGGTGTCGTCGAGCTGACGTTCTAGCTCGACCAGCATGGCCGATTCACCCGCATCGGTTGAGAATGCGCTGTCGATTGTCGACTGGATTCGTTCGCGCAGTGCGCTCGATTCTTCTGTGGGTTGCGGCACCAGTGCGAAGCTCGCCTCGAAGGCGCTACGAATCTGCGGTGCGATAGCTGCCACTTGTTGCTCAAGGGCGGCACGGGTGTAGAGTGCCTGCGTGTCCAGGGCCTGAGCAGTTTGGCTCACTGCGGCGGTTAGAAGTGCTGCAGCAAGTGTCAAATGTTTGCAGATTCGCATGGGCGCACGGTTTTGACAGATACTGTTAACAGCGGCACCAGCGCGCAAAACTTGCCCGGTATCGCACTAAACCCTGTTCTAAGGCGTCCACCGACGGAGTGATTTTTTATGGTCTGGCTTGCATCGCGAAATCAACGCATCGACACGGAGAATGCGTTTCGCGTGGGACCTTTGATTGCTGCGGTAGAAGCGCGCGGGCAGTCTGTTGTGCGGTTGAATTTTGGTGAGCCGGATTTTCCGGTTCCGGCGCCGATACTCGACTCCCTGAAAAGCGCGCTCGACGGCGGCGCCACGCGATACTGCGATCCGCAGGGCATCCCGGCGTTGCGGCGCGCTATCGCCGAGCATGTCGGTGGTCGGCGCGGTTTCGAAGTTGATCCAGAGACAGTGGTGGTGTTTCCCGGTGGCAAACCCGCGATTGGTTTATCGCAGCAGGTGTACTGCGAGCCGGGCGACGAAGTCATTTATCCAAGTCCGGGCTTCCCCATTTACGAGTCCTTTATTCGCTATGTGGGTGCGGTGCCTGTGCCTTTGCACCTGGATGCGAGCAACGGCTTTGCCTTTGATCCCGATACGCTTGCGGACTTGATCACGCCGCGCACGCGGATGGTATTCCTGAATTTCCCGTCCAATCCAACCGGTGGGGTAGCAAGTCAGGCTCAGTTGACGCGCATCGGCGAGGTAATCGACGCCCGCTGTGGGCCAGATGTGCGTGTGTTTTCCGATGAAATCTACGAGGACATCTTGTTTGACGGGGCGAGCCACTTCTCAATTGCGAGTTTGGAGGCGCTCAGAGCCCGCACGGTGATTGCCAGTGGCTTTTCCAAGAGCTTCGCCTGGACCGGTGGGCGGGTGGGCTATGCCGTGATGCCAAACCGCGAGGAGGCTGCGTGTTTTCGGCAACTCAACATCAATTATTTCTCTTGTGTGCCCGCCTACAACCAAGCTGCCGCCATCACCGCGCTGCAGTCGAGTGAGGTTTGGGACGCCGTTCGCGGTATGACTGAGACCTTTGAGCGGCGGCGTGACCTCATGGTGGACAGCCTCAACGCGCTCGACGGTTTCAGTGTGCAGCGCGCCGGGGGGGCTTTTTATCTCTTCCCTGATATCCACGGAGTGTGTGAGGCATTGGATTTGTCCGGGTTTCACGCCGCCTTGCCCGACGCGTTGCGTGCGCGCACGTCGCCATCGAGCCTGTTCCAGCTGTTTGCGTTGGACCAACACGGGGTTGCGGCGCTCGACCGTCGGTCATTTGGGCGTATCGGTGCAGAAGGCAAAGACTACTTGCGGGTCTCGATCGCGGCTGCGGATGCGCAGTTGCTGGCCGGCGTGGCGGCGCTTCGCGACGCGGCAGCGGACGGGCCAGGCCTCGCTCGTTTCCTCAGAGAGAAGCGTTGGCACGAGATGATTTGATGACAAACGTGTTAGATCTTACGATTTACCCTGTTGGGGGGATGGTGCGCCACTAAAGCGCGTCAGATAATTGTCGATAGGAAGGGTCGGCAACCGATATCGTATGTACGCATATTTGATTGCTGCCAGATAGTCCTTTAGACGATTGAAGTGGGCGCAAGGTGTTTGACGTAAAACAGTTTTTTTGGGTTGTGGACAGCAATGGCTGTCTCAATGTGGCCAGTGGTCCGAGTGCTCGGTCGCCGGTGTGTGTGTGCAGTGGTGTTGAAGCGGAGCCCGGTCCCCCGGTGCGGTTGTCCGAGAAACAAGCATCTGCTTTGCAGCAGGCGGCAGCTGATGCGCGACAGGCGCCGCTGACTTTTCTGCATTCGCAAGAGGGCATCACGCTAATCAAGCGCATGCTGCACGGCGAGCAAACACTGCACTGACCGAAATCCACTGCACGCTGCGCGCTCACGGCGCGCGACGCAAAGTGCCTCTTACGATATCGAGGCGCTTTGCCTTAGACGTCAGTCGCCGCGAAGCACGTTCTCCAGAGCGTCCAGCGGGTGGTGCTCGGCTGACTCCCCGGTGCGGGATTTGTACTCGAAGGTGCCTTCCTCGAGGCCACGGTCGCTGATCACCACGCGGTGTGGGATGCCGATCAGCTCCATATCAGAGAACATCGCGCCGGGCCGCATATTGCGGTCATCAAACAACACATTGAATCCCTCAGCTTGCAAGCGGTCGTGCATGGCCTCGGCCTCGGCCTTCAGGCGCTCGGATTTGTGCATGTTAATTGGGCAGAGCGCGACATCGAACGGGGCGAGGGCGTCAGTCCAGATGATGCCGCGGTCATCGTTGTTTTGCTCGATGGCCGCGGCGACAACCCGTGATACGCCGATGCCGTAGCAGCCCATATGCAGCACACTGTTCTTGCCATTTTCATCGAGCACAGCGCAACGCAGGGCTTCGCTGTAGAGCGTGCCGAGTTGGAAGATGTGGCCAACCTCAATTCCGCGCACGATCTCGAGCGTGCCTTTGCCGTCTGGGCTTGGGTCCCCTGGCACGACATTGCGGATATCGGCGACGGTGGGCAGTGGCAGGTCGCGCTCCCAGTTGATGCCAAAATGGTGTTTGTCGTCTTGGTTGGCGCCGGCGCCGAAGTCGCTCATTACCGCAACCGTGCGGTCAATGATGATGGGCATCGGCAAATTGACTGGGCCGAGTGAGCCAAAGCCCGCACCGACAGCGGCACGCACGCGCTCGTCGCTTGCCATGGTCAGCGGGGCGGAAACGCCGTCGAGTTTTTCCGCCTTGATGGCGTTGAGTTCGTGGTCACCGCGGACCATCAGCGCGATCAGTCCACCCTCAACGCTCTCGTCGGCGTCGACAATCAGTGTCTTCACGGTTTTGGTGATGTCGAGGCCGTGTTTTTCAACCAATGCTGCAATGGTCTTGGTATCGGGCGTGTCAACCAAGCGCATGTCTTCGTTTGGTGCCGCGCGATCACCCGCCGGTGCGAGCGCCTCGGCCATCTCGGTATTGGCCGCGTAGTTTGACTCTGGGCACCAGGCGATGGCGTCCTCGCCGGAGTCGGCCAGCACATGGAACTCCGTGGACTGACTGCCGCCGATCGACCCGCCGTCGGCGTCAACGGGCCGGTATTGGAGGCCCAACCGGTCGAAAACGTTGCAGTAAGCGCGGTGCATGGCGTCGAAGGTTTTTTGCAGTCCAGCTTCGTCAATGCTGAAGGAGTAGGCGTCCTTCATCACGAATTCGCGTGCCCGCATGACGCCGAAGCGCGGGCGGATTTCATCGCGGAATTTGGTTTGGATTTGGTAGTAGTTGACCGGCAACTGTTTGTAGCTGCGCAGCTCTGCGCGCGCGATGTCGGTGATCACTTCTTCGTGTGTTGGGCCAAAGCAAAAAGGGCGCTGGTGGCGGTCGTTGAGCCTGAGCAGTTCCGGGCCGTATTTCTCCCAACGCCCGGACTCTTGCCAGAGCTCGGCGGGTTGAACTGCTGGCATCAGCAGCTCCAACGCGCCGCTCGCGTCCATTTCTTCGCGCACGATCTGCTCGACCTTGCGCAAGACTTTGAGTCCGAGTGGCATCCAGGTGTAGAGCCCTGACGCCAACTGTTTGATCAGGCCCGCGCGCAGCATGAGCTGGTGTGAGACGACTTCAGCGTCACTGGGCGTCTCGCGCAAAGTCGAGAGCGGAAATTGGCTGACGCGCATGGCGGGCGTTCCTGCGAAGTGAAAGCCGGGTATTATGCGCTATGCCGACCAGATCGACACAGTTCACGTGACCCGACCAAAACTGGCTCGGCTTTCGCTATTTCAACGGGTGGCCTGAGAGCACTTAATTCCCGAGAGGCAAATGACCCAGCAAGACGACGTAACACGCTTGGCACAGATGTTCGACTTGCTTGCCGCCGAGCAGCGTGAGACCTTGCTTGCCTTCGCTGAATTTCTGGTCGATCGCAACCGACGACCGGGAGAGCCGGAGTTGGCTGAGCGCACTGGCAGTTCGTCCGTTGGTGCCTTGGCGCAACCCGCGTTCGAGGAGCGGCCGGATGATGAAACGGTGAGCGCGGCACTCTCGCGCTTGTCACGCGTCTACCACATGCTCGACACAGAGGCGCTGATCGAGCGCGCCAGCGACGAGCTGCTCAGCCGCGACGCGATTTCATCCACCAGCCAGCGTGGCTTGGTGGATGACTTGGAACGCTACTTTGCCGAGCACTATCAACGTGCCAAATTACTGGCCTGAGACAGACCATGATCTCTCTGATTCGCGACTGGTATACCCGTCACTTTTCTGACCCGCAGGCGATGATGTTGGCGATGGTGTTGATCATTGCCGGCACCCTGATCTACCTCTTCGGCAATATCCTCGCGCCGCTGTTGGTGGCGGCGGTGTGCGCCTACTTGCTCGAGGGCGTCGTGGCGCGCCTGGAGCGAATCAAAGTGCCGCGGGCGCTGGCCGCGACGCTTGTGTTGGTGGTGTTTGTCTTTCTCTGCCTGATTTTGATTTTTGGACTGCTGCCGTTGTTGTTCCAGCAGGTCACGCAGCTTTTCCTCGAATTGCCGCGCTATCTCGGTGAGGGGCAAAAGCAACTGATGTTGCTGCCCGAGGCGTATCCCAATCTCTTCACCGTTGATCAGCTCAACGAGATCGTCAACGCCGTGCGCGGCGAGATCGCCAATTTCAGTCAGGCGGTGGTGTCTTTCTCGGTCGCCAATGTGGTCAATGTGTTCGTCTTTGCGGTGTACTTCGTGCTCGTGCCACTGGTGGTGTTTTTTGTCCTCAAGGACAAAGCGCAGGTGATGGCCTGGATCGCGCAGTTCCTGCCCCGGCGTTCAGATCTGACCAACCGCGTCTGGTCTGAGGTTGACGCCAAGACCGCGAGCTACGTGCGCGGCAAGATGATCGAGATCGTGATTGTGTGGTTTGCAAGCTACATGGTCTTCGCGTTTTTCGGCCTGAATTTCTCGCTGTTGCTCTCGTTTCTGGTGGGGCTGTCGGTGATCATCCCGTTTGTTGGCGCCTTTGCCGTGACGCTGCCCATCGCATTGGTTGGTTTCTTTCAGTGGGGTTTGTCGCCGACTTTCGGCTACCTCGTGCTCGCCTACGCGATTTTGCAGATTCTCGATGGCAATGTGTTGGTGCCGCTGCTGTTCTCGGAAGTGGTGAATCTGCACCCGCTGGGCATCGTGGTTGCGGTGTTGTTCTTTGGCGGCCTGTGGGGTCTGTGGGGGATCTTCTTCGCAATCCCATTGGCGACCTTAATCCAAGCGCTCTTGGCTGCCTGGCCGAGCGGACCGCTGTCGGATCACCCTGATGAGCAGGTCGAGAACGCCTGATTGCCGCATTTGGCGTGCTGTTGGGGTGTGTCATCGCTGCTATGACACGGCTGCGCTCTGCCTGCGATTGATACATTCATGACGCGCCAACTTGGTCGGTTCTGGCTTGCCGAGTGATTAATTGCTGTTTTGAGGCGACGCGCGCTTGATTGGGTGTGGGGCGGCTCTTACTATTTCACATTGCGCGCAACCTACACAGAGAGACTCTCGATGTTCCATGGCAGCATGGTGGCTATCGTCACCCCGATGAAAGCCGACGGCTCAATTGATGACGATGCCCTCTCGCGGTTGATCGAATTTCACATCGAGCAAGGCACTGACGCCATTGTCTCGGTTGGCACCACCGGTGAATCGGCCACGCTGTCGATGAGCGAACACGCCCAAGTTGTCCAGCGCACCATCAATATTGTCGCTGGGCGAGTCCCGGTGATTGCTGGCAGCGGTGCCAACAACACCCGTGAGGCGATTGAACTTGCGGAAAAAGCGCAGATGGCTGGCGCGGCGGCGCACCTGTCCGTCGTGCCTTATTACAACAAGCCCACGCAGAACGGCCTCAAAGCCCACTTCACCGCCATCGCTGATGCGGTAGACCTGCCGATGATCCTCTACAACGTGCCCGGCCGCACGATTGTGGACATGCAGCCAGAGGTGTCAGCGGAACTCGCGCGGCACGAGCGCATCATTGGCATCAAGGAAGCCGAGGGCAGCCTCGAGCGCACACGTGCATTGATCGCGCAGTGCCCGGACGATTTTCTGATTTTCAGCGGAGAAGACCCGACTGCTTGCGAGAGCATGTTGGCCGGTGCCCACGGCGTGATCTCGGTGACCGCGAATATCGCACCGGCGCTGATGCACAGCATGTGTGCAGCGGCGCGCGCCGGTCGCGCTGACGAAGCGCGTCAGATCAACTCACGGCTTGCCGCGCTGCACCGCGCACTCTTTATTCAGAGCAGCCCGTCGCCATCAAAGTGGGCGCTAACTGAGATGGGATTGATCCAGCCTCATGTGCGGCTGCCCATTCTCGAACTTGAGTCACACTGCTTTGACGCCGTGCGCAGCGCGCTCGAAGCCGCTGACGTGTTGGCGGTTGCATGAAGGCCTCAACAGCCTTGGTGATGGCCGTGTTCGCACTCGCGCTGAGCGCTTGTGGCACGGTCGATCTCGACGCCGACCCCCTATTGATGCCGCCGCAACTTGTTGAACCGGTTGACCCTGATGAGAAGAAAGCGACAGCCACTGTCGTGGTCGATGTCACGTTGAACGCCTGATGCTTTCGTTTCTGTCGCTCGGCAGCGGCAGCAAGGGCAACGCAACATTGGTGCGTGGTGGTGACACCCTTGTGCTGGTTGATTGTGGCTTTGCCCTGCGTGAGCTCGAGGCGCGTCTGTCTCAACTGGGGTTGTCTGTCTCAGATTTGAGCGGGGTATTGATCAGCCACGAGCATGGCGACCACGTGCGTGGCCTGGGGCCACTCTTGCGTAAACACGCTCTGCCAGTGTGGATGACCCACGGCACGAGGCAGTCGTTGCGCGACGACCGCTTCGAGGGGGTGACTGAAATCAGCCCCCACAGCAGCTTTGGGCTCGGTGATCTCAGTGTCGAGCCCTGTCCGGTGCCGCACGATGCTTCGGAACCCTGCCAGTACCGGTTTGAGTTTGGTGGACGGCGCTTTGGTGTCTTGACCGATATGGGTCATGTCACGCCGCATATCCGCGCCTTTGCCGCCAACTGTGATGCGCTGGTGTTGGAGGCGAATCACGACGTTGAGATGCTGCGCCGAGGCCCTTATCCCTGGCATTTGCAAGAGCGTATTCGAAATGGCTACGGCCACTTGAGCAACACCGCGTGTGCGGATCTGTTGGGTCAGCTGGATTGCGGCCGATTGCAGGCGGTGGCGCTTGGCCACCTGTCAGACCAGAACAACACGCCGGAGTGCGCGCTCGGCACGGTTGCGCCGACGTTGAGTCACACCGATGCGGTGGTCACGGTGCTCGCCCAAAGTCGGCCCAGTGCTTGGCACGCCATCGTTTGATGGCTCAGGCGTGGCGCAAGCCGCCTTTGGCGCTGTCTGATTGATTGCCAACGTGCTCGACAATTCGCGTGATGCGTGCGGCGAGGCCGGCGGTGTCGAGGCCGGCGTCCGCGAGCAGTTGTTCGCGGCTGCCGTGCTCAAGGTTGCGGTCAGGCAGGCCAATTTGCACCACTTGGGTCAGCCGCTCGGAGGCGTTTAGGCACTCCGCGACGGCGCTGCCCGCGCCACCCATGATGACGTTTTCTTCGACTGTGATCAGGCAGTCGTGGGTCGCTGCCATTTTGTGCACGAGGGCGTCGTCCAGCGGTTTGATGAAGCGCATGTTGACCAAGGTCAGGTCGAGTTCATCTGCGATGTCGGTGACGGCCTCGACCATCGTGCCAAAAGCGAGCAGGGCGACACGGCTGCCGCTGCGGCGGACTTCGGCTTCACCCAGTGGAAGCGCAGTGAGGCTTGCTTCGACCTCGGTGCCTGGCCCCTTGCCGCGCGGGTAGCGCACCGCGGCGGGACCGTTGTGTTGCCAACAGGTGCTGAGCAATTGCCGGCATTCGTTTTCATCTGCGGGCGCGGCGATCACGAGGTTTGGCACCGCGCGCAAAAAGCTTAAATCGAAGGCGCCCGCGTGCGTTGGGCCATCGGGGCCAACGACGCCTGCACGGTCAATGGCGAAAGTGACGTCGAGGTTTTGCAGCGCGACGTCGTGGATCAATTGATCGTAGGCGCGTTGCAAAAAGGTTGAGTAAATCGCGACCACCGGTTTTTGGCCGTCGCAGGCGAGGCCGGCGGCGAAAGTCACGGCGTGTTGCTCAGCGATGGCGACGTCGAAGTAACGCTCTGGGAAGCGCTGCTCGAAGGTGACCATGCCAGAGCCTTCTCGCATGGCGGGTGTGATGCCAACGAGGCGGGCGTCAGCGGCGGCCTGATCGCAGAGCCAGTCGCCGAAGACTTGGGTATAGGTCGGGCTGTTGCCGCCACCACCTTTGCTCAGAGGCTGACCGGTCTTGGCGTCGAAGGGGCCCGTTGAGTGCAGTGCGAGCGGATCACGCTCTGCCGGCGCATAGCCTTTGCCCTTGCGTGTGATGGCGTGCAGCAGTACTGGTCCTTTGAGGTTGCGCACGTTGCGCAACACGTGAACCAGCGTGTTGAGGTCGTGGCCATCGACTGGGCCGTAATAAGTGAAGCCCAACTCTTCGAACAGTGTGCCCGGCGCGACTAATCCTTTGACGTGTTCTTCGGCACGCTTGGCGATCTCGGCGAAGGGGCCGGGCAGGGATTCGAGCACGCGCTTGCCGCCCTCGCGGGCGCCGCTGAATGTGGGTCCGCTGAGCACGCGGGTGAGCGATTGGTTGAGTGCGCCGACGTTGGGTGAGATCGACATGTCGTTGTCGTTGAGAATCACCAACAGATCAGTGTCGAGGTTGCCGGCGTGGTTGAGCGCCTCATAGGCGAGCCCAGCGGTGATCGCGCCGTCTCCGATCACGGCGACACAGCGCCGCGGGTTGGCCTGGCGCTGTGCGGCGACTGCCATGCCGAGGGCGGCGCTGATCGAGGTGCTGCTGTGACCGACGCCGAAGGTGTCAAATTCGCTCTCAGCGCGGTTTGGGAAGCCGGCGATACCACCTTGTTGACGCAGTCCACTCATCGCGTCGCGTCGGCCCGTTAAGATTTTGTGCGGGTAGCTCTGGTGGCCGACGTCCCAGACCAGGCGGTCATCGGGGGTGTTGAATACGTAGTGCAATGCAACGGTCAGTTCGACCGTGCCCAAGCTCGCGCCGAGGTGACCTCCGGTTTCAGCCACGCACTCGACAAGGCACTGGCGCAACTCAGCTGCGACGGCCGCGAGCCCGCTCTCGGGCAGCTCGCGTAAATCGGCCGGGCTTTTAATCGCGGCGAGTTTGGGGAAGCGATCAGTCATGGCGTCTGGTCAGGGCTCGACATCGTGGTGTGGCTGAGGGTGAATAGAGTTAGTGTGGCTGATACGGTCGCAAATGGGGGTCATGTCGCGCGGTCAATGGGTGCGCGTGACGCTGAAATCAGCGAGCGCCCGAAGTGCCGGCACGGGTCGCTCCAGGGCATCGAGCGCTTCGTGGGCCGCGCTGTGTGCGGCTGCGGCCTCGGCGCGCGCACCGTCAACCCCCAGCAGTGAGCAGTAGGTTGGTTTGCCCTGGGCCGCGTCCGCGCCTTGGCGCTTGCCAAGGGTTTGGGTGTCGGCGGTGACGTCGAGAATGTCGTCTGCAATCTGAAACGCGAGGCCCAGCGCATCGCTGTAGCGTCGCAGGGTGGCGCGGGTGGCGCCGTCGACACCCGCGGCCAGTGCGCCGAGTGAGACTGCCGCTGTGATCAGTCCCCCGGTTTTTTTGCGGTGCATGTGTTGCAGCTCTTGCAGCGTAAGCTGGCGCTCGACCGCGGCGAGATCTATTGCCTGCCCGCCCGCCATGCCATCGACGCCGCTGTGCTGCGCGAGGCAGGCGATCATCGCCAGGCGCGTGCTGTCACTGTTGTGGGAATCGGTTGCGAGCGCGGTGAAGGCGTTGGTTTGCAGCGCGTCACCGGCGAGGATGGCGGTGGCCTCGTCAAATTTGATGTGGACTGTGGGTTGACCGCGGCGCAAGTCGTCGTCGTCCATCGCCGGCAGATCGTCGTGGACGAGTGAATAGGCGTGGATCATTTCTATCGCGGCGGCCGGCGCGTCGAGCGCGAGCGGGTTTGCGCCGAAGCTGTCGCCTGTGGCGTACACCAGCGCTGGGCGCATGCGCTTGCCGCCGTTGCTGACAGCGTAGTGCATGGCGTCAACCAGCTGAGCCGTGCGGGCATCGTGTTGTGCTAAACGCTCTGCGATTGCGGCGTTGGCGAGCGCGCACCAACGTTCCAGTGCGGACGCGAGTGCAAATTCTGGCTCGGTGGCGGTCAGCAAATCAGTCACGATCGCTGGGGTCTGTCTGCTCGGTGGGATCCAGATCGGCGAGTTCGCCGGTGTCGAGCAGTACTTGGACTTTCTGCTCGATGTCAGTCAGTGCGCCGCGGCAGTGTCGCGCAAGGGCAACGCCTTGTTCGAAATCGGCCAGAGCGCTCTCGAGCGGTTGTTCACCGGATTCGATTTTCTCAACCACTGCTTCGAGTGCGTCGAGTGCGTCCTGGAAGGGCATCGACTTCTTGACCGATTTACTCACGGGTGCGCCTGTGCTGGAAAAATGACGATGGTATCAGCCCGCCGGGTCTGCTGCGATCCCGGTGTCGTGATACAAACACCACACAAAGGCTGTGCTTGGCAGGTGGCGGTGGTCAGCCGTTCGAGTGAGCACACCGCGGCAGCGTGAGACAGGCCGTGGTGCCGTGTTTGGTTGACGTGAGTGTCAGCGAGCCACCGAGTAACTTTGCCAGCCGCACACTGATCGGCAGCCCCATGCCCATGCCGTCAGGCTTGGTTGTAAACAGTGGGTCGAACAATCGCCCGGACGCTTCCGGCTGCAAACCACCGCCGCGGTCTGTGATGTAGATGCCTGCTGTGTCGCAGTCGATGGCAGTGAGTTGAACGTCTATGACCCGCGCACGTGGTGGCTGCGGCTCATTGGATTCCAGGCGGCCGTGGACTGCCTGAACGGCGTTATCAATTAGGTTTTTGAGAATTTGCTCGACCTTCAGCGGATCGACGTCTGCATACAGCGCGTTGCGTGCCGAGGCGAAGCGCAGCTCAAAGTCTGCAGGCAACGTGGCTGCGTTGATAAATCGTTCGACCCAAGCGCCGAGCTCGACCCGTTCACCAGCTGTGGTCGTGCCAGTTGCCATGTCGCGCGACAAGCGCAGCAGGTGGTCGAGGCGCAGGGTGTTTGATTCGACGCGGTACAGCGCCTCTTTAACTGCAGGTTGTGCGTCCGCGAGCTTAAGCACTAACAGTCTTGAGGCGGCCTGAATCGCGCCCAGCGGGCTTCGTACTTCGTGAATCACGGCGCCGGCTTGGGTGCCAAGGCGCGCCAGCGCTGTCTGCCCACGCAATTGCTCGCGCAAAGCTGCGTTTTCGGTTTCAAGCTCGGTATACCTTGCCTCGAGAAGGCGGCGTTCGCGTGCGACCTCGGTTTTGTTTTTTGACAGCGCGCTGGCTAACGCACTGATGCCGCTTGGCGGAGCGTAAAATCGGGTGCGTGGCAGTGTCAACGCGGCGCGCTTGTGGTCCTGTCTAGTCGGTCCAAAGGCGATAGACAGCGCGTGAAGGTGGCGGCCAAAAAAGTGGTGGTAGAGCAGCGCGACAATTGCTGCCATCGCCAACATGCGTATGAAGTTTGTTAGCAGCCTAGGTCCGATGGACGCGTTGAACCGTTGTTGGAACGCTTTGGCGTCGGTGCGCAGTGTGAGGGTGCCAATCGCCTGGATGCCATCTTTGGGGCTGTCACCGCTGATGAGTGGAAAGACGGATTCGCGCAAGGGTGCTGTCACCGACACACCCGCAGTGAGTGTGTTTTGGCCCAACTGTTCGAGTATGACTTCATCAACGGTCTGCTTCTCGGCAATGATCTCAACCAGCTTTTGGGTGTGGTCTGATTCGCCTTCAATGATGCTGTGGATCAGCGGCAAAGTGTCGAGGTGCAAAATGGCGTCGTGTTGGGCGCCGATCTCGGCGGTGCTGTCGCGGTACTCGATTACCAGCTCGTAGGCGGTGGTCAGGCAAGCCAACACGGTGCACGTGATCAAGGCGACAATAAGGGTGTTGGCTGGGCCGCCGCGAAACCTGTTGCGCAGTGATCGCGCTTGGCTTTCGGAGTCCGTGCTGTGACGCTCGCCGGTTTGTGTTGTAGGCGTCAACATTGGCAGCTGTGGGCAGCTCTACTGCACGGTTTCGCACGCAACACGGCGGCACTTGTTTGCGCAGCGTGTACTAGCGGCGCGCGAGCGCGCTTGGTGACGGTTTTAGCGGTCAACGGTTGTTCCTTCAACTGTTGCCGGACTCGGCGCGAGTCGGCTGTCCTATCTGCAGTCTAGCTGAACCGCCAACCCCAGTCGTTTTGATACCGGTCACACGAAGTGATCAATGGCCTCAGACAGGCGGCTGACGCCAACGAGCTCGATACCCTTTGGTGCCGGTTTTGGCAGATTCCGCAATGGGACAATGGCGCGTTTAAATCCGTGTTTTGCTGCAGTTCTAAGCCGATCAAGACCATTTGGGACGGGTCTAACTTCGCCTGCGAGGCCAATTTCGCCAAATGCGATAAGGTCCTGCGGCGCGGGTCTGTCACGCAATGATGACAAACAGGCAAGCAACATTGGCAGATCGGCTGCGGTCTCTGCGATGCGCACACCACCGACGGCGTTTAGGTAGACGTCTTGGTCGTGCAGAGTGATGCCGCCGTGGCGGTGCATGACCGCGAGCAGCATCGCCAGCCGCGCGCCGTCAACGCCTACGGCGAGTCTGCGCGGGTTACCTAGGTGACTGTCTTCAACCAGGGCTTGCAGTTCGACCAACAGCGGGCGGGTGCCCTCCATGACCGACATAATCACAGACCCGGAAACCGGCTCGTCGTGGCGGGACAGGAAAATGGCGGACGGGTTGTTGATGCCGATCAGCCCGGATTCCTCCATCGCGAAGACGCCGAGTTCGTTGACCGCGCCAAAACGGTTCTTGACTGACCTCACCATGCGCAACCGACTGCCAGCCTCACCCTCGAAATACAAGACTGTGTCAACCATGTGCTCGAGCACGCGCGGCCCGGCGAGCTGACCTTCTTTGGTGACGTGCCCCACTATCAACAACGCGACGCCGCTTTGCTTGGCGAATCGCACCAGTTGGGCTGCGCTCTCGCGCACTTGAGCCACCGACCCCGGGGCCGATTGCAGCGCATCGCTGTATATTGTTTGTATTGAGTCAATTACAAGCGTGGACGGAGTGTGTTTTTGAGCAGTGGCAACGATGCGCTCAACGCAGGTTTCGGCGAGCAACTGCATGTCGTCTGCGGCGAGCGAAAGCCGCATGGCGCGCAACTTGATCTGTTGCATGGATTCTTCGCCGCTGACATACAAGCCCGGCTGTTGCGCTGAGAGCGCAGCCAGGGTTTGTATCAGCAGAGTTGATTTGCCAATGCCAGGGTCGCCGCCTAGCAGTGTGACTGAGCCCGGCACAAGGCCGCCGCCGAGCACGCGGTCAAGTTCCCCAATGCCGGTTGGAGTGCGGCTGTCCTCGCTGTAGGTGACATCCGCCAGGCGGGATATAGCCTGTGCATTGCCCGCATACCCAACCGTGCGTGCGCCGGTGCCAGCTGGTGGCGCGCTCGCGGTTTCCTCGAGCGTGTTCCAACTCTCACAGTCGGCGCATTGACCAGCCCATTTTGTCGACACCGCGCCGCAAGCCGTGCAGACGTAGCTCGCGCGTGTCTTAGCCACGGATGCGGCCTTTAGGTGTGGCAGCTATGCGCAAACACATCACTGTGATGCAGCGTCGGCGCTGTCGCCGGTGTCCGCAGTCGGTGCGTCCGGCGCTGGAGACACTCTTGCGGTATCAACGGCGTTGCCGTCGAGCGCCAGAACTTCAATCCCGTTGCCGTCGATCTCAAGTGAGGAGCCAACTTCTGGCAGCGACTCGAGGTGTTCGAGGATGACACCGTTGAGCGTTTTGGGGCCATCAGTTGAGACTGACCAGCCGAGCTCACGGTTGAGTGTGCGCACCGGGGTTGCACCGTCGACCAGGAAGCTGCCGTCTTCTTGCGGCAAGATCTCTGGCGGTGCGGCGTAGGCATCGTCGGTAAATTCGCCGACAATTTCCTGCAAGATGTCTTCGACGGTGAGCAGCCCCTGGATGTCACCGTACTCGTCAACCACCAATCCCGAGCGCCGCTTCTCGCGCTGGAAATTCAACAGCTGCACGTTGAGAGGCGTGTTCTCGGGAATGAAGTACAAGTCTTGAAGCTGGTTTTCCAATCCCGACAGTGTCAGCGTGCCTGAGCGCGCGGGGTTGAACACCTTGCGCAATTGCAGCAGGCCGACGGCTTGGTCGATGTTCTCGCGAAACACCAGTAGCCGCCCGTGCGGGGAGTTGACGATTTGTTCGAGCATGACATCCCAGGGCTCGTCGAGGTCAACGCCTTCGATCTCATTGCGCGGCACCATGACGTCGTTGACGGTGACTTGCTCGAGGTCGAGCACGTTGAGCAACATGTCGACATGGGCTTTGGGGATTTTCTTGCCTGAATCGGCGAGCACGGTGCGCAGTTCATCGCGGTTGAGTGCGTCTTCGTTCAAGGGTGCTTGGGTCGCGCCAAAGAGCTTGAGCACGACATTGGCCATCATGTTGACGAGGTAGACCAAGGGGTAGAGCACGCGCAACAGTGGTACGTAGACGTAGGCTGCGATAAAGGCGAGCTTTTCAGGGTGACGTGTGGCGAGCGTTTTTGGCGCGACCTCGGCGAATATCAGCACCACCAGCGTCATGCCGCCGGTTGCGATTGCGATGCCTGGCTCACCCCAAATATCGAGTGCAATTGCGGTGGCAATGGCCGACGCGAGGATGTTGACGAAGTTGTTGCCGAGCAGGATCAGTCCGATCAGACGGTCCGGGCGCTCGAGCAATGACTGTGCCCGTCGCGCACCGCCGTTGCCCTCTTTGGCAAGGTGGCGCAGACGGTAGCGGTTCAACGTCATGAGGGCTGTCTCAGAGCCTGAAAAGAAGCCTGAGAGTATGATGAGCACCAGCAAGAGGCCGGCAAGAAAGCTCAGATGAAATTCGTCCAAGTGGGGTTTTGCAACCGCTAAAGCGAGTCACTGTTCTAAGGGTCGAGCTCGACGCTGTCAAGTGTCGGTTCACAGTCACGCTGTTCTGTGTGGTCTGTCATGTGCCATTGGCGAGAAAGACTTCAAGCACAAGCTTGCTGCCAAAAAAACCGACAATCAGCAGCACCATGCCTGTCAGCGTCCAGCGCAGTGCGGTCTTGCCACGCCACCCGGCGAGGTGGTGGCCGGCCAGCAGCGCGGCAAATGCAGCCCACGCGAGCAGAGAAAAAACGGTTTTGTGCGCGACGCGCTGGGCAAACATGTCGTCCAAAAAGGCGAAGCCAGTGACGATTGCGAGCGTTAAAATGGCCAGCCCAATCGCTAACAGCCTGAACATCAACCGCTCCATTGCGGCGAGCGGCGGCAACCTGCTCGGTCCCGCTCCCGGCGCTTGGCGTAACTGCGCGGTGTGCCATGCAACCAGACACGCTTGCGCGGCGGCCAGGCAGAGCACGCCGTAGGCGCTGAGCGAGAGCAGTGCGTGCAACCACACGCCAGCGTCGATGTGTGTGCTGGTGCCAACGCTGACAAACGGCACCACGGCCACGATCAGCGCTGCAGGTGGCAGCACCAACACGCCGAGGCTCTGTACAGGGTTCCGCGCCGCGAGGCAGAGCAGGATTGCGACCATTGCCCAGGCAGCCAGAGACAGCGCGTTGGTAATGGCGAGGTTGAAGGTGCCAGTGAGCGCGACAGAGCCGGCGTGGGCGGCGAGTGCAAAGACCGCGGGCAACGCGTGTTGCAGCGGGCGCCTTGTCACGCCTTGGCCGGCCAGGCTGCGCCGGAGGTTAAACGCCGCGCTTAGGTACAGCGCTGCCGCGAGCAAACCCAGAAAACCGCTCATGTGGCAGTGCGCAAGTGGCTCAACCGAGGTCGGCGCCTGGGGGGGCAAACTGTCACGGCATCCACGTCCACGGGGTGATAGGTTCGCTCTACAGTATACTGGGCAGGCAGCACGGCGCAGAAACGCCACCACCATCCACCCAACGATACACAGCCGGACACCGCATGTTTGCCAACCTCAGCGAGCGTTTGGGCGCGACGCTTAAGAATCTTCGCGGCCAGGGCCGAATCACAGAGCAAAACGTCAAAGACACGTTGCGAGAAGTGCGCATGGCGCTGCTCGAGGCGGATGTTGCGCTGCCAGTGGTCAAGCAATTTATCGATCAAGTGCGCGACAAGGCGCTCGGTGTGGAGGTGTTGCAAAGCCTCACCCCGGGTCAGGCGCTGGTCAAAGTGGTGCACGACGAATTGGTCGCGGTCATGGGTGCGGAAAACGCCGCTCTCGACCTCAGCCAACAGCCGCCAGCAACTGTACTCATGGCGGGTTTGCAGGGGGCGGGTAAGACCACCACAACCGCCAAACTCGCACGCCACTTGGTCGAGCGCGAAAACAAGAAAGTGATGGTGGTCAGTTGCGATGTCTACCGACCGGCCGCAATCAAGCAGCTTGAAACGTTGGCCAAAGACGTGGGGGTTGCGTTTTTTCCGTCGAGCGCCGACGACAAACCCGAGGCGATCGCCCGTGCTGCGCTCGACGAGGCACGCCGCCAGCTCGCCGATGTCCTGCTCGTTGACACGGCAGGGCGGCTCGCCATCGACGACGCGATGATGGCCGAAATCAAGTCGCTGCACGCCGCGGTGCAACCGGTTGAAACCCTGTTTGTGGTCGATGCCATGACAGGTCAGGACGCGGCCAACACCGCCGCGGCTTTCGGTGAGGCTCTGCCGCTGACGGGTGTGGTGCTGACCAAAACTGACGGCGACGCACGCGGTGGTGCGGCGTTGAGTGTGCGTACAGTCACCGGTGTGCCAATCAAGTTTCTCGGTGTCGGTGAGAAGACAGCGGCACTCGAAGCCTTTCACCCCGACCGCGTCGCGTCGCGCATTCTCGGTATGGGAGACGTGGTCTCTTTGGTCGAGGAAGTCTCGCGCCAAGTGGACATGGACAAGGCCGCAAAGCTTGCGCGCAAGGTCAAGAAAGGCAAGGGCTTTGATCTCGAAGACATGCGTGATCAGCTGCTGCAATTGCAGAACATGGGGGGCATTGAGTCCATGCTCGACAAATTGCCTGGCATGGATCAACTGCCCGACCACCTGCGTCAAAAGGCGATGGACCAAGCGACGGGAGGCGGCGACGTCAAGCGCAACATCGCCATTATCAGTTCGATGACACCGCGTGAAAGGCGCTTTCCAGATCTGATAAAAGGGTCGCGGCGACGGCGCATTGCCGCTGGGTCCGGCACGCAGGTTCAAGACGTCAACCGCTTGCTCAAGCAGCACCTTCAGATGAGCAAAATGATGAAAAAAATGGGTAAAGCCGGCGGCATGAAAAAGATGATGCGCATGATGGGTGGCGCCGGCGGCATGCCGCCAATGCCGCCGGGCATGCCCAAACTCTAAGGGCCCGATGCCGCTCGCGATGGCTCAACCCCGCAGGTTATCGCGAGAGCTGCTTGTAAGGATCGGCGCTGTTGTGTCGGCATTTGCGATTGATTTTGCCCGTTTTGCCTAAACTTCTGGCAAAGATACGCGTCACAGTCAGGGTATTAACACCAAGCCGAACTGCGGCAAGCTAGGCAAAGTACAAGTCCCAAGTGGGTTGTCAGACACATGAAAATACAAGAAATTGCGGCCTTTTCGCGCGGCGAGAGCGGGGGCAGCCCCGCCGGCGTGTGGCTCGGTGAGGCACCGCTTGAGCGCGACCACATGCAAAGCATTGCAGCTGAAATTGGTCACTCTGAAACGGCATTTGCGGTACCCGAAGGCAACGGCTGGCGAGTTCGCTACTTCTCGCCGTCGATGGAAGTGCCGTTTTGTGGCCACGCCACCATCGCGCTCGGCGCGGCCTTGGCAATGGCGCACGGCAACGGCGTTTTCCCGCTCGCGCTCAACGACGCTGAGATTGTCGTCGAGGGCCGGCACAATGCTGGGCAATTGAGTGCGGCGCTGCAATCACCTCCCACCTCTCACCGCGAGCTTGGCGAAGCCCAGCTTATGCGCTACTTGTCACTGCTTGGGTACCGGCACGATGACCTCGCACAGGACATGGCGCCGGCGCTGATTCACGCAGGTGCTGATCACTTGCTGCTGCCATTGTCGTCGCGCGCTGCGCTTTCACGGTTGGACTACGACCTCGACATCGGGGCGCGGATGATGCGTGACGACGGCTTGGTGACGGTCATGTGCGTGGTTGCGATGGATTCGGTGTACCACTGCCGTAATGCGTTTGCTGCCGGTGGTGTCAAAGAAGATCCCGCAACTGGGTCTGCGGCCGCGGCATTTGGCGGCTATTTGCGAGACAGCGGGCAGTCCTCGGCCAACGTGCTCGACATCCGCCAAGGCGATGACATGGGTGTGCCTTCGCAGATTCGAGTTGAATTCAGTGATGTGCCGGGCAGCAGTGTTCGCGTGTCCGGCGAGGCACGCTTGATGTCAGCGGCGGCTCGCAACGTTGAGGTGTGCGAAGCTGAGGTCTGAGCGCGCCACTGTGGCGCGCTCATGCGATGCCTTTACACGCTCTAGATAGACATCTGCCTGCTGGCGTTCAGGCTGTTGCGCGGGTGATTTGGATCTGCTGACCGGCCACCCGCACTTTCTTGAGGTGCTTGAGAATGGCCTTTGGCATGCCTTCTGGCAAGTCGATAAAGGTGTGGTCGTGATTGATGGCGATGCGACCGATATTCTTGCTGTTCAATCCCGCTTCATTGGCTATGGCGCCAACAATGTTGCCCGGCTTGACGCGGTGTTTTGCGCCAACTTCCAAGCGGTAGGTGGTGAGATCTTCGTCGTTGTGTGCACGGCGTGATCCAGGCTTGCGGTTTTCTTTTTGAGCCTGTCGCTCATTAAAGTGCGCGCTGGATTTGGCGTGGCTGGCGCCACGTTCTTCTCGTTTGGGTCGCGGTTTCTTCGGTGAATCCTTTGCGAGAAAGGGCCGTTCGCCTTGCAGTTGCGTGGCAATAGCGGCTGCTGCATCAATCGGGTCTAAGCCGTGCTCGACTTGCATTTCTTCAACGAGCTGCTTGAAAAAGCTGATGTCTGTGTCCTGCGACGTCTTGAGCACGCTGTCTTTAAACACTTTGACGCGGTGCTTATTGATTGCGCGCGCGTCGGGCATTTCCATCCAATCAATTTTTTGTCGGGTGGCGCGTTCGAGGGTTTGCACGACGCGTCGCTCACGCGGCGCGACAAACAAGATGGCGTCGCCTTCTCGACCGGCACGTCCAGTTCGACCAATGCGGTGGATGTAAGTCTCGGCGTTGGTCGGCGCATCGTAGTTGATGACATGGCTGATGCGCTCAACATCGAGTCCTCGAGCCGCGACGTCCGTTGCAACGACAACGTCGATTTTTCCAACCTTCAGGTGCTCTACCGTGCGCTCACGCAGTGCTTGATCAACATCGCCGCTCAGTGCCGCCGCTCTAAAGCCGCGTGATTGCAACATCTCAGTGACTTCGACAGTGCTCGCCTTGGTGCGCACGAAGACAATGACCCCGTCCACCGACTCGACTTCAAACAAGCGAGCCAGCGCTTCGTTTTTGACGCCCATGCCCGGTGCTTCGAGCACCCGCTGGCGAACGCCAACGGCGGTGCGGGTTTTGGCTTTGATCGTAATTTGCGCTGGGTCAACCAAGTGACGTTTGGCGATACGACGAATCGGGTCCGGCATGGTCGCTGAGAACAACGCCAGTTGCCGGCCCTTTGGACTTTGTTCGAGGATCCACTCGACATCGTCAATGAAGCCCATTCGCAACATTTCATCAGCCTCGTCCAAAACGAGGGCTGCGAGCGAATCGAGCGGTAGGCTGTTGCGACGCATGTGATCCATTACACGGCCAGGCGTGCCCACCACGACCTGTGCGCCCGCGCGCAAGGCGTCGAGCTGAGGGCGATAGGACTGGCCACCGCACAGGGTGGCCACGCGCAAGTTGCCAACGGCTGTTGCGTATTGGGAGAATGCCTCGGCGACTTGATTGGCCAGTTCGCGGGTGGGTGCGAGCACCAGAACTTGAGGTTTGCGCACCTTGGGGTCGATCCCGGCGAGCGTCGGCAGCGCGAAGGCCGCGGTCTTGCCGGTGCCTGTCTGAGCCTGTCCGACGATATCGCGACCGTTGAGCAGCGCGGGGATGGCTTCCGCTTGAATAGGCGTGGGCGTCTCGTAGCCCAGAGAGGCGAGAGATTGGGTGATGGCGTCGGGCAACCCGAGGTCAGCAAAGCTTGGCGTGGTAGTCATGGCTCGTGATTCGTGAGGCGCGCCGGGCGGCGGTGTAGTAACCACAGGGCGGGCAAAACAATCAAGTATACCGTGATTATTCAGGTCGGCGTTGCATTTGACGTGCGTTGTGACTTGGTTCGCAACACAATAGCGCCATCCTGAAGCCGCCATTTTGCTCGGATCGCAGTTGGCGGCACGCAGCTTACGCGTTGAAAGTGTGTGCCTGGAGACTGGACATGGAGAGAGCGGTAGTGCGTTGGGGAATTGTCGGTTGCGGCGCTGTCACCGAGGTCAAAAGCGGCCCTGCATATCACATTACAACGGGGTTCACACTCGATGCGGTGATGCGCCGCACGGCCGAGAAGGCTAAAGATTACGCCAAACGTCACGGCGTGGCGCGGTGGTACAGCGATGCCGCAGAGCTTATTGACGACCCCGATATCGACGCGGTGTACATCGCGACCCCGCCGGCCAGCCACTGTGAACTGGCGTTGAGGGTTGCCGCCGCGGGCAAGCCGTGCTGCGTTGAGAAGCCAATGGCCAACACCGTCGAAGAGTGCGAGCGCATGAATGCCGCGTTTGAGGCCGCTGGTTGTCCGCTCTTTGTGGCGTATTACCGCCGCTCGCTGCCGCGTTTTGAGCGCGTCGTCAAATGGCTCAGCGAGGGGGCGATTGGCGATGTTCAGCACGTCAGCTGGCGTTTGGTACGGCCGCCGTCGATGCGCGACCTCGCCGGTGGTGTGAACTGGCGGACCGATCCAGTGCAAGCGCCCGGCGGGTACTTCGATGACCTGGCAAGCCACGGACTCGACTTGCTCGATTTCTTGCTCGGCCCCATCCATTCACCGCTGGGTCACGCGCTCAATCAGAGGGGATTGTACGGGGCTGTTGATGCGGTCACCGCGACATGGCGCCACCGCAAGACCATTACCGGATCGGGTGCGTGGCATTTTGGTGGAGCCTCGTCGGAAGATGAAGTCGTAATCTACGGCAGTCTTGGTCAGATCCGGTTTGCGGTGTTCGGCGAGCAACCAGTGGTCCTTGAGGCGGCGTGCCGACGGGAGTCACCGCTGATAGAAAACCCCGATACGATCCAACTGCCACACGTTCAGAACATGGCGAGGGCGTTGCTCGGGGAGGCCGGTCATCCCTCCACTGGGGTGTCCGCTATCCGAACGGCACGGGTCATGGCGTCTTTAGTTGGGTCGCCCAGCTGAGGGTTGAGGTGCTGTCAGGTCCCAATATGCTGTGATTTCGACGGTGTTTTTGAAAAAAATTGCTCTCAATATACCCGGCTGGTCATTTGTGCGTTATGATTGCGAGTTCGCCGGACCAAAGGTGAGTTTAGATGCCTTGCATCGAAATCCCGGGTTCGTTCATCCCTAGCCGGATAGCTAAACGATTATGGTTACGATTCGTCTCTCTCGTGGCGGAGCCAAGAAAAAGCCCTTTTATCAAGTGGTTGTCACTGACAGCCGCAACCGCCGTGATGGCCGGTACATCGAGCGTGTGGGTTACTTCAACCCGTGCGCGTCAGGTTCAGCCGAGCGCTTGAACCTCAAGATTGACCGCGTTGATCACTGGGTTGGAAACGGCGCGCAGCTGTCTGACCGTGTCGCGAGCTTGGTCAAAGAACACAAGAAGACCGCTGCAGCCAGCGCTGCTTAATTGCCTGTGAGTGCCCCGCACGATCCCGTCCGTTTCGGGAAACTGACGGGGCACTACGGTGTTAAGGGTTGGTTCAAGGTATACGCGTATACCCGTCCGCTCGAAGCTGTGCTCGATTACCGCCAGTGGTGGATTGAGAACGCAACAGGCTGGCGAGTCCTTGAAGTTGAAGCGGCACGGGTGCACGGCAAGGGCGTAATCGCCCGGATCGCCGGCATCAATGACCGCGAGACAGCTGAGCCATTGCTCGGTTCTGCGTTCTTCGTCCAGCGCGGCGATATGCCAGCAGCGGAGAAGGGCAGTTACTACTGGGCGGACCTTATCGGGTTGACTGTGGTCAATCTGGAAGGGGAGTCACTCGGGCAAATTGACCATTTGTTCGAGACGGGCGCCAATGATGTGATCGTGGTGCGCGAGGGCAGCAAGGAACGGTTGATTCCTTGGTTGAGGCCCGATGTGGTCAAGGATATCGACCTGGTCGGCAGTCGCATGACTGTTGATTGGGACAGTGATTTTTAGCCGGTGCAGATTGACGTAGTCACGCTGTTTCCGGAGCTGGTCGGTGCGATTGGCGAGTGGGGTGTGGTGGGTCGCGCGGTTCAACAGGGCCGTTTGACGTTGACCACACACAACCCCCGCGATCGGGCCACGGACCGACACCGGACGGTGGATGAACGTCCGTTTGGCGGCGGTCCAGGCATGGTGATGCAGGCCGAGCCGTTGGCGGCGTGTGTTGAGCCGCTCAAATTGCGCGGTGTGCCGGTGGTGTACCTCAGCCCGCAGGGCAAGGCATTTGACCAGGCAATGGCTGCGCGTTTTGCGGAATTGCCCGGCTTGGCGTTGGTATGCGGTCGGTACGAAGGTGTCGATGAGCGGTTCATCGACGAAGTGGTTGATGAAGAAGTATCGGTGGGCGATTTCGTCCTCTCGGGTGGTGAGCCCGCAGCGATGGTAGTGATTGACGCCGTCGCGCGCTTGCTGGAGGGGACGCTTGGTCACCAGGAGTCGGCAGCGCAGGACTCGTTTTCGGACGGCCTGCTAGACTGCCCGCATTACACCCGGCCGGATGTGTGGCGCGGGCGCGAGGTGCCAGCGGTGTTGCGCTCTGGTGATCACGCTGCAATTGCGGCGTGGCGTCGTCAGCAGGCGCTGGGCCGGACGGCGACGCGGCGGCCTGATTTGCTTGAGGCGCACGCACTCGGCAAAAAAGATAAGGCATTGTTGCAAGCGTTTTTTGCAGCAATGGAAGACGATTAACGGGGACCTGTGCTGTGCACGGTCTTGATTTATATTCGGAGCAGACGGCCATGGCCAACATCATCGACGTCCTGAATCAGGAACAACTCAAACAAGACGTGCCAACATTCGGCCCTGGCGACACGGTCGTGGTGCAAGTGAAAGTGCGCGAGGGCGGCCGCGAGCGTCTGCAGGCCTTTGAAGGCGTTGTGATCGCGAAGAAGAACCGGGGTCTGCACTCTGCGTTCACTGTGCGCAAGATGTCTCACGGCGAAGGCGTGGAGCGTGTGTTCCAGCTGCACAGCCCGCTGGTTGCCAACATCGAAGTCAAGCGCCGCGGTGACGTGCGCCAGGCGAAGCTCTACTACCTGCGTGACCGTCAGGGCCGCTCGGCTCGAATCAAAGAAAAGCTCGGCTAAGACCCGACGCTCTTCGAGAAAAGCGGCCTTGCGGCCGCTTTTTTTGTGGGCAATGGAAAGGCTCGGTGAGCGGCGAAAACCCCGATGCTGTCACCCGCGAACCCGGCCGTGCTGGACAGTGCTTGAAATCCACGGCCGCCACCCCACATTCAGCGCATCAGTAATCGGCGCGTTAGCGCCGCCCACAACAGCAAAGAGACACCAGTGCCATGACAACGGACGCGCCAACTGCCGAGACACACGAGTTTCAAACTGAAGTCAAACAGCTACTTCAGCTGATGATTCACTCGCTGTATTCGAACAAAGATATTTTCCTGCGCGAGCTGATCTCCAACGCCTCCGACGCCTGCGACAAGCTTCGCTTTGAGGCACTCGCGGACGGCAGTCTGCTCGCCGAGGACAGTGAATTGCGCATTGATGTTGCGCTAGACAGCGATGCGGGCACCGTGACTGTGCGCGACAACGGCATCGGCATGAGTCGCGAAGAGGTGATCGCTAACATCGGCACCATCGCGCGCTCGGGTACGCGACAGTTTCTCGACTCGATGACTGGCGACCAAAAGCAAGACAGCAACTTGATTGGTCAGTTTGGTGTCGGGTTTTACTCGGCATTCGTGGTGGCTGAGCGGGTCGAGTTGACCACCCGCCGCGCAGGTGACGCCACCGCGCTGCGCTGGAGCTCTGATGGCAGCGGCTCGTACACTCTTGAGGATGTCGAGAGCCAAGCGCGTGGCACAGAAGTGGTTTTGCACCTGCGCGAGGACGATAAAGAATTTGCCAACGATTGGCGATTGCGCTCGCTGATCAAGAAGTACAGCGATCACGTCACTTTTCCGATCCGCATGCTCGAGCAACAAATGGACGCGGACGACAGCGAAGACGGCGACGATACCCCGCCGGCCGATCCGCAGTGGGAGACAGTCAATTCCTCGTCGGCGCTGTGGGCGCGCAGCAAGAGCGAGATCGAAGACGACGAATACAAAGCGTTTTACAAGCAAGTGTGCACCGACTACGAGGACCCTTTGGTCTGGTCGCACAACCGGGTTGAGGGCAAGTACGAATACACCAGCTTGCTCTACGTGCCAAAGCGCGCACCGTTTGACCTCTACGAGCGCGAGCAAACCCAGGGCGTTCGGTTGTATGTGCAGCGGGTGTTCATCATGGACGACCCGGACAAACTCATGCCGCGCTACCTGCGCTTTGTGCGCGGTGTGGTCGATTCAAGCGATCTACCACTCAACGTGTCGCGTGAAATTTTGCAAAGTAACAAAGTGCTCGATGCGATCCGCAACGGCTCGGTCAAGAAGGTTCTCGGGTTGCTCGAATCGTTGGCAGAAGACGAGCCCGAGACCTATGCCGAGTTTTGGGAGCAGTTTGGTCGCGCGTTGAAAGAAGGCCCAGGGGAAGACTTTGGCAACCGCGAGCAGATTGCCAAGCTGTTGCGCTTTGCCTCAACCCACAGCGACACAGACACCCAAAGCGTGTCACTTGCAGATTACATCGGCCGTATGGCCGAGGGCCAAGACAAGATTTATTACGTCACCGCCGACACCTTTGCGGCTGCCAAGAACAGCCCCCACCTCGAGTTACTTCGCAAGAAGGGCATTGAGGTGTTGTTGATGTTCGACCGCGTGGACGAGTGGCTGATGTCACACATGCACGAGTTTGAAGGCAAGCGCTTTGTGTCAGCTGCAAAAGGCGATCTCGGCCTTGATGACGCGGTGGATGAGGACGAGAAGAAAGCGCAAGCCGAGACTGAGGAGAAATCCAAAGGACTCGTCGAACGCATCAAGACGGCGCTTGGCGACCGGGTTGAGGAAGTCAAAGTGTCAAACCGTTTGACCAGTTCACCGGCGTGTCTGGTACTCGGTGAGCAGGAGATGGCGTTGCACATGCAACAGCTGCTCAAGCAGGCAGGTCACGACGTGCCAAGCAGTAAACCTGTGCTCGAGATCAACCCCGAGCACGCGGTCGTGCAGCGCATGGACAACGAGCCCGACGAAGACCGGTTCGCCGATTGGGTGAGCCTGTTGTACGATCAAGCCGTTCTCGCCGAAGGCGGTGTGCTCGACGATGGCGCGGGCTTCGTGCGTCGCCTCAATGACATGTTGTTGTCAGGCTGACAGCAGCTCAGCGGTATTGACGCCTGTGTGTGCGGCTTTTGACGTGCACACAGATCTCGGCTGCGAGAGGGTTTGCGCAGGCGTGCGGCGTGAGCCAACCGGCAAGCGACGGAGCCAAACCGGGGTTATGCCGGTTCGGCTTGCTTGAGTATCAGCGCCTCAGCGGGCTTGGGTTCTGAGATCAGGTGGCCCTGGGCGTAGTCGATGCCGAGTTTGCGCACGGCGTGCAGGGTTTCGCGGTTCTCGACAAATTCCGCAATCGTTGGGAGTTGCAAGCGCGTCCCCACCTGGTGAATTTGCTCGACGATGCTCCTGTCCACGGGGTTGCTCACCATGTCTTTGACAAAACTGCCGTCAATTTTGAGGTAATCGACCGGCAGGTGTTTGAGGTAGGTGAACGAGGACAGGCCACTGCCGAAATCATCGAGGGCAAAGCGACAGCCGCGGTCGCGCAACGACAGTATGATGTGCCGCGCGACGTCGAGGTCGACGATAGCCTCGGTTTCCGTGATTTCAAAGCACAGTGTGTTGTTGGCAAAATCGTGGCGGTTCATCTCACCTGAGATGTACTCGAGTAGGGTTGGATCGCTCAGCGACGAGCCCGACAGATTGATACCTAATTCGAACCCGCGTTCATGGCGCGCGCGCCCAGCGAGGTTGAGCGCGCTGCGGATCACCCAGCGGTCAATTTTCCCGGTTAAGCCGTAGCGTTCGGCGGCGCCGAGAAATCGTCCGGGGCTGATCGCATTGCCGTCGGGGTCGAGCATGCGCAGCAAGAGCTCGTAGTGTTGTTTGGCGCCCGCACGCGCGCGCGCATTGATTGGTGCAATCGGTTGCGCGTAGAGGCAGAAGCGGTCGTGTTCGAGCGCGTGGTTGAGCACGTTCACCATCTGCATGGCGCCGTGTTTGCGCGCTGCTTCTGAATCTCCGCTGCTGTAGATGAAGACATCGTAGTGAGGCGAGTCTTTGGCGGTATGGCAGGCGACGTCCGCGCGTTGCATGAGCTCCATAGCGCTGGTGGCATCCGGCAGCACGGGTGCGATGCCGATGCATGCACGAACGTCGTAGCGCTTGCCGCTCCAGGAAAATTTGAAATTGGCGAGTTCGGTGATGATGTTGTTCGCAATTTCCTCTGCACGCACGAGATCGGTACTGCGCAGTAACACGCCGAATTCGTCGCCGCCGAGCCGGCCCAGCTCATCATGCGCGAGCAGGTGACGCTGGATGAGCGGGGCCACTTGGGTGAGCAGCGCGTCGCCTGCGAAATGGCCGACACCGTCGTTGATCAATTTGAAATCATCGAGATCAACGTGCATTAGCACTTGGTCTTGGCCGTCGTTCTGCACATTGCGCAAGGCGCTTTCGATGGTGCTGATAAACGCTTGGCGGTTGATCAACGCGGTCACCGGGTCGTGCGTTGCTTGGTGCATCAATTGATCGGTGATGCGGTGTTGCAGCGTCACGTCGGTGAGTGTCACAGCGGCGCCAAGCGGAGTGCCGCTGCGGTCGAGCACGCTGCTGAGAGTCAGGTGCACGCGGCGCTCACTTTGCCGCGCTGCGGTGGACGGCTTTTGAGTCTGGTCAGGTGAATGACCTACGTCTGCTGCGACATCGAGAAAGCAGTCGACCTGGATGCTCGGCACAGCCCGATTGAGGTAGACGTGCAGGTCGAAGGGTTGGCCGGTGCTCGCGTCGCGAAGGTTACAGGCTTCAACCAGAGGTAAGTCGATCGCGTGCGCCAGCGGAGTGCCAATCAGGCGCTCAGCTGCTGGGTTCATGTGGCGGATGCCGCCGCTGGTGTCGAGTGAAATCACCGCTTCACCGATTGCACGCAGTGTTTGCAGTGCGCGCTGCTCTTGGCTGGTCGGCAGTGTGCTGAGGCTGTCGCTGCCGAGTGCCGTGTCAATCACAACACTGGCGTAGCCCGTGATGTGCTCGCCGTCGAACAATGGGCTGCCCAGAAAATAACAATTAATACGCTGACCGTTGCGCTCGATGGCCAACGAACGCACAACCACTGTGGCGCGCCGCCGCACTTCGTGTTCCGCTGCGTGCAGGGCTTCGACCGCGCTGGGCAACAGCGTTGCGTCTTCTTCGATTCCGTCGAGCTGGGTGCAGTCCTCGTCATCGCAATCGGCAAACAGGATGCGGAAGCTGTCATTGCTCTCGAGCAGGTTGCCCCGTTCATCACGCAGTGCAACGGCCGCAGGCAGGCTGGCAAGATTGGCGACGAGATCGTTTGGCACGCCCGCACGGTCACTGTTTGCGAGGTGATGGAGAGCGCCAACCAGGGCTGCAGTCTCCGCGGCGGCGGCTTGGCCTGCGTTGTCTATTTCAACGTGATCAAAAAATGCGCTGAGCCACCCGATTGGTTGGCCGTTTGGCGAGATCACCGGCACGCTCATGCCGGCCACAGCGCCAGTTGCCGCGATTTGCGTGACCGCAGGCAGCGGTGCGCGGTCCGCGTTGTAGAGGCGAATCTCGTTTGAAGGCGGGGGCAGCGAGAAAGTCAGCGTGTTGTTCGGTGTCTTGACGTTTTGCCAGACGGCTTTGAGCTCAGCCTCCTGCCCCTCATCGCTGATGTGAATGCAAACGACCCGTGCGCCGATCCGAACGCTTAGCGCGTGACACAACCCCGCCCAATGGCCAAGAGCGCGGTCTGGGCGCGGCTCAGATTGCGTTTGCGTCGCGGGCGGTGTCTGCCGGCGGCGGCGCATCAGTGCCGTGAGCACGGCTCCCGCGACCAGCCCTAACACCAGCGCTGCAGCTACGTCTGCAGAAATAAAGGTGTTGTTGAGCGCGGCGACGCCCGGTGTGGCGTCGGTGTTGGCGGCTGCGCGTGTCGACATCCCAGTCAGTGCGGCCCCAATTGTGCTCAGCATGGTGGTGATTCTGAACAAGCGCGTCCTGCTCCAAGAGGGTGTCATTGTGTGATGGCTCCCCGAGCTTGGGCAGTCGCGTGCGAGTGGCCGCATGGTGCAGCCAGAACTCTGGGCGGTGTGCGGGCATCATCGCGCCACATATTTGGCTCGATTGCATTGCACGCCTGCTCTATAATTGCGCTGAGTTGGACCCGTCCACAGTGCGTGGAGGATAACGGATTTGGCCTCAGTGGTCACCCGTTAGCCCTTTGGCACCAGCTTTAGGGCTGGCAGCTGTACTTGTATTGGACAGGTCGTATTGCCGCTCGCATCAGAGCGCTGAATTACTGACGGCACGGGCGCATGCCCGTGGCGACTGCGTGTTTGAAATCCGAATTGGAACCTCACCATGAAAAAATCCATGCTTGCATTGGCCGCGGTGTCGCTGCTGACCGCTGGCGGTGCGTTGGCAGCTGACCCTGTCGCTGGCAAGGTCAAGTTTGAAACCTGTCTCGGTTGCCACGGCAACAGTAAATGGGTCAACACCTACCCAACCTACCTGGTCCCCAAGCTTGCTGGTCAGCACGCTGATTATCTCGTCTCCTCGCTCAAAGCCTACCGCGACGGTTCACGCACGCACGCCACCATGCAAGCCAATGCGGGTGCGTTGACCGATGAAGACATCGCGGATATCGCAGCGTTCTTGTCTGAACTGAAACCTTGAATCGAGCCATTGCCATGAAAACTCTTTTGCAAACATCCGCACTGGCTTTGACCCTCGTCTCGGGTTTGTCCGTAGCCGCCGGTGATATCACGCGAGGCCAGGAGCTCTCCGCAAGTTGCGCCGCGTGTCACGGTGCGGATGGCAACAGCACCATCCCCGCGAACCCCAAGCTCGCGGGTCAGTACGACAGCTATCTCGTTTTTGTGCTCAAAGCCTACCGCGACGGCAGCCGTGAAAACGCGCTGATGAACGGGATGGCAGCCAACCTCAGCGATCAAGACATCGCCGACCTTGCGGCCTACTTCTCGTCGCAGACACCGTCTTTGGGTGTCGTGCCGAAAAACTGACCGCAGCACGCGGAATACGAAAAAGGCCGCGATTTCTCGCGGCCTTTTTTATGGAGAAGCAGCACGGCCTAAATTGAAGGTCAGTGCGCTGGCTCCTCGGGCGGAGGCATTTGCAAGTGAAAGCCTTGCGATTCGAGATTGGCAATGACATTGCCCGCGTCTTCTTGTGCAAGCGTGCGCTCTAGGTGTAAATCAAATTCCAGCACCTGCTCCAGCTCGCCAAGCTGTTCGAGCAATGCGGCGGGCACGCTCTGAAAATTGTCGGCCTCAGGCAGATACAGATAGCAGTCCGCTTTGCGCTTTCCTTTGTAGACAAAACAATTCATGGTCAGAGTCAGTGGTTGTAGAGGTAGCTGCTCGCAAAGCGTTTGGCGTAGCGGCTGGCGAGATCAGCAGGCGCGGATTGTTGCACGTAGTCTAGAGCGAGCATCGCGTCTCGCCATTGCTGGCACTTTGGAAATGCCGCGAGCGATTCCCGCTCGTGGAGTGGCTCAGTCAGCGCCTGACGCACAAAGTAGGGTGCAAATGATGTGTCTGCGAGTGAGAACACCGAGCCGTTGAAATAGGGGCCGCCGCTGAGTTGGCGTTCAAGGTGGCCAAGCAAATTGTCGCGTTCGTCCATGATTGCGAGGTAGCTCGACTCGTCCTGCGCCGTGACAGACCGGTATCCGATGCCAATCAAATTGGAGGCGAATTCAATCCACGCACGGTTGTGAGCGCGCCTGAGTGGGTCGTCGGGGTGCAGCGGGGGCGCATGCGTTTCGTCGATGTACTCGTTGATCGCGGCAGATTCAAACAACACGGCATCGTTCACCCGCAATAGCGGTACTTTTCCAAGCGGGGAAATGTCGGTGAACCACGCCGGTGGATTGTCGAGATCGATATACGTAATCTGGTGCTCAATGCCCTTTTTGAGCAGCGTGATCAGTGACCGCTGAACAAAGGGACACAAGTCAAAACTGACGAGTTCCATGCCGGGTTCCGAGGGGTTGATCAATGAGTGTTGATGCTACACCAAAAGCAGGTGTGCGGGTTGACAAGTGGCTCTGGGCTGCCCGATTTTTCAAGACGCGAGTACTGGCCACGGCGGCAGTGCGCGGCGGACATGTTCAAGTCGATGGCGAGCGCGCCAAACCTGCGCGCTCGCTAAAAGTTGGGCAGATAGTGGTCATAGCAAAAGGCGAATTGCGGTTTGAGGTTGAAGTGCTTGGCCTGGCCGAGCGCAGAGGTTCAGCGCCTCTAGCTCAAACGCTCTACCAAGAGACGGAAGCCAGTTTGGCCGCGCGCGCCGAGGCCGAAGAGGCGCGTCGCGAGCGCCGATTGCGCGGCCTCGAGCCTGCCACAGGCGCGCGCCCGGACAGGCGTGATCGCAAGGCGCGACAACAACTGCGCGACCGGTGAATTTGCTGCGACAGCGCAAGTCAGTCACCGAGTGTGGCCTCAGGTCGGTTGGAACCAATCGGTTTTTGAGCGCTAATTGTTCAAACGCTTACCGTATAATGTGCCGATACGGTGCGTGCCAGCGGCGCGCACAGTCGTACTTTGCACACTTTGAGGGCACTTTCTGTGACAGATATACCAGCCTCGGCGGCGGACACACTGTTTCTCTTGATAGGCGCGTGCATGGTGCTCGCGATGCACGCGGGCTTCGCGTTCTTAGAAGTTGGAACAGTGCGCGAGAAAAACCAGGTCAACGCGCTGTCCAAGATTTTCAGTGACTTCGGTGTCAGCACCATCGCGTACTTTTTCATCGGTTATTACGTCGCCTACGGCGATCATTTCTTTGGCCCTGCAGCCGCGCTGACGGAGAAGAACGGCTACGAGATGATGAAGTTCTTTTTCCTCGCAACATTTGCTGCGGCAATCCCGGCGATCATCTCCGGTGGTATTGCTGAGCGGGCCCGTTTTGGGCCGCAGTTGTTGGCGTCCTTTTTATTGGTCGCGTTGTGTTATCCGTTGTTCGAAGGGATGGTCTGGGGCAGCACCTTCAATTTTCAAGGTTGGGTCGAGGGCATCGCGGGCGTGGGCTTTCACGACTTTGCCGGGTCAATTGTGGTGCACGGCTTTGGTGGTTGGGTGGCATTGGTCGCTGTGCTTTTGCTCGGCGCGCGGCAGGGGCGTTACACCGCTGATGGCGGACTGATGTTGGCGCACCCGCCCTCGAGCATTCCCTTTCTTGCCCTGGGTTCGTGGGTGCTCACTGTTGGGTGGTTCGGTTTTAACGTGATGTCTGCGCAAGCCGTCGAGGGCATCAGTGGTCTCGTCGCACTCAATTCGTTGATGGCAATGGTCGGTGGTCTGCTTGCCGCGCTGGTTGTCGGACGCAATGATCCAGGCTTTTTACACAATGGCCCGCTCGCTGGGTTGGTCGCAGTGTGCGCGGGATCTGATCTGATGCACCCAATTGGCGCGCTGGTGACTGGCGGCGTCGCTGGAGCGCTTTTCGTCTGGGCTTTTACCGCGACGCAGAATCGGTTCAAGATTGACGATGTGCTCGGCGTTTGGCCTCTGCACGGGTTGTGCGGAGTGTGGGGTGCCATCGCATGCGGCATCTTCGGTGCCGAATCCCTCGGTGGGCTCGGCGGTGTCTCGTTGCTGGCACAGTTGATTGGCACTGTTGCCGGCGTGGCCTTTGCGGTGGTGTCTGGCCTCTTGGTCTACGGTGGGATCAAATTGCTGATCGGGCTGCGCCTGAGTGACGAAGAAGAGTACGAGGGCGCCGATTTGAGTGTCCACAAAATTTCAGCCACACCGCGCTGATGCGCATTGAAAAAAGGGAGTGCATCGCATGAAACGCATTACAGCCATTATTAAACCGTTCAAGCTCGAAGATGTGCGTGAAGCGCTGTCAAAGGTTGGTGTCAATGGCATGACCGTGATTGAAGTCAAGGGCTTCGGTCGTCAGAAGGGACACACTGAACTCTACCGCGGCGCGGAGTACGTTGTTGATTTCTTGC
Organism: uncultured Granulosicoccaceae bacterium; assembly: GCA_937925815.1. Taxonomy (GTDB): domain Bacteria; phylum Pseudomonadota; class Gammaproteobacteria; order CALCKW01; family CALCKW01; genus CALCKW01. Next base: position 49,692 of record CALAMQ010000025.1, read on the forward strand.
CCAAAGTGAAGATTGAAGTGGCCGTGCGCGACGAGGTGGTTGACGAGTGTGTCGACGCCATTCTCGGCGCCGCCCAGACAGGCAAAATTGGCGACGGCAAGATTTTCATTGAAGAGTTGGAGCGAGTGATCCGAATCCGAACCGCGGAAGAGGGTCCAGACGCGCTCTAGCTGGCGCGTTTTTGATTCCCTTGCGCTGCGTGGGGTCGGAAGGCATTGCGGCTGCCCCACAATCCAAGGGGCAGAGGCTTATTAGTGCTAGACTGAGGTTTTTTGTCGGCCGCTTTTCCGGTCGCTTTTCATAAACCTTCCGGTGCTATGCAAACGTGATAAAACGCCTCATTGGCAAGATGCTCAAGCGCAAGCCGCGCAACGCGGCGGCGCTGGGCGAGCCTGTCGTGGTTCCGCGAGACCAACACAAGGTCTCGCGTAAGCAACTCTCGCCGAATGCGCTCAAAGTGCTCTACCGCCTTCGCGATCAAGGCTACGACGCCTATCTCGTTGGTGGTTGTATCCGCGACGCGCTGTTGGGCCTCAAGCCCAAAGATTTTGATGTCGCCACCAGCGCGAGTCCAGATGACGTGCGCGACGCGTTTCGCAACTGCCGATTGGTCGGCCGGCGCTTTCGCTTGGCACACATACTCTTTGGCCGCGAAGTGATTGAGGTTGCAACCTTCCGTGCCAACCACAACGCTGAAACCGCTGTCGACGATGCAGGGCGTATCCTTCGCGACAACGTGTTTGGCACCATAGAAGATGACGCGATCAGGCGTGACTTTACCGTCAACGCACTCTACTACGACGTCAGTAACTTCACCGTGATTGATTACGTTGGCGGCATGCAAGACCTTGAGGCGCGGCAGATTCGCCTGCTTGGTGACCCGGATGTACGCTATCGCGAAGACCCGGTGCGCGCGTTGCGCGCGGCTCGATTTGCCGCCAAGCTCGGTTTCGAAATTGAACCGGCCACCGCAGCACCGCTGGCTGAAGTGGGGCGGTTGCTCGCCGACATACCGCCAGCGCGATTGTTTGAGGAAGTGCTGAAGCTCTTCCAAGGTGGTTACGCAGTCGCCTCACTTGAGAAATTGCGCGAATACGATTTGCTGCAATTTTTGTTTCCAAGCGTCGACGAGCGGCTGCACCGTGGCGAGCCTCTGGCCACCGCGCTGTGTGAGCGTGCTCTGGCCAACACCGACGCACGTGTGCTCGAAGAAAAGCCGATTACACCGGCTTTTCTGTATGCGGCGCTGTTGTGGCCAGACGTGCAAGAGCACTACGAGTCAAACCTCGCCAACGGTGACATGCCTCCCATACCCGCGATGCACGCTGCCACCGATACTGTGCTCGCGGAGCAACTACGCATAACCGCGTTGCCAAAGCGTTTCTCAGCAGTGGTGCGTGAGATTTGGACACTGCAACCCCGGCTCGAACGGTATAAAGGCAAGCGAGCCACTAAGGCGATGGAAAGCCCCCGCTTTCGTGCCGGTTATGACCTCTTGTGTTTGCGTGCCGCGGCCGGTGAGCCGCTCGACGAATTGGCGACCTGGTGGACCGAGATTCAGACCGGTGAAGAGGCGGAGCGCGCGCGATTGGTCCGTGAAGAGACTGCTGCGCGACAGAGGGAAGAGGGTCGTCGTAACAACCGTCGAGGCGGGCGGCGCCGAGGTGGTGGTGGCAACCGCAAACGCGGTGGCGGACGCGCCGAAAACGCCAGTTGATTCACAGTGGTTCGGGCTTGTATTGCACTCGGTAGCAATCTCGATAACCCGCGCGCTCAGGTGGAGCGCGCAGTGCGCGCGCTGCGTGATCACCCGAATCTTGAGTGGCTTGGTTGCTCTCGCCTGTACGGCAGTCTGCCGGTAGGTCCAAGCCAACCCAATTATGTTAACGCTGCAGTTGCGGTGCGTACGGAGCTTGATCCGCTTGCATTGCTCGATGTTCTGCAGGCACAAGAGGCAGCACAATTGCGTCGGCGCGATGGCGAACGCTGGGTCGCGCGCACCCTCGACCTCGATCTACTCCTGTACGGTGACGCCGTTATAGATTTGGCGCGGTTACAGGTGCCGCATCCTCGCCTCACAGAGCGCGAGTTTGCTTTGCGCCCACTGAATGATGTGTGTCCAGAATGTATCGTGGCAGGTACGGGCGAATCAGTGGCTACACACTTGGCGCGACAACCACAGGATATGGACGCGGTGTGGTTGCTCGATTGATGCAGGGTATTTCGGTGTGTTGCAAAGTTGCGACGGATGGCGCGTGAGAAGCATGTTCCCAACGCGTTGGGTCGCTAAAAGGAATTGAGAGGCGACTGCTGAGCGCTGAACCCAGCCAAGCTGAGTGCCCCACTCAACTTGGATGAAAAAACATGTCTCGCTTTATCAAAACTCTCACAGCTACTGTGTTGCTTGCCTTTGCCTCTCTCGCGCAGGCCGCTTCAGTGAATATCAATACCGCTTCTGCCGACGAACTGGCAAACGCGCTCAATGGCATTGGGTTAGCTAAGGCCAACGCCATCGTTGAGTTTCGCGACAGCAACGGCGCGTTTGTGTCGATTGAGGACATCGTTCTCGTCAATGGCATTGGTGATGCCCTGCTCGAGCGCAACCGAGAGCAAATCGTTATTGAGTAAATTCGAGGTGCGTTGTCTGCGGGTCCGGTTTTGTCCGGGTGCGGCCTTGTCATATATTGAGGGAAGACGAGGTATGTGCCCGGTTTCAATCGGGCCCGCAGCCCTTTAGGCGCGGCTGTGTTGTGATGCCAAGTGCCGTGGGCTGTTCAACCGGTTGAAGCGGGGTCCACCTATGAGCACGGGCTCCGCGCAGCTTCGCACCCGAGCCCAAAGGTAGGTCCGGGTGCGGGTGCCGCGTCTGTATTAGAGGCGCTCGAAGGCAACGGCAATGCCTTGGCCGCCGCCGATGCACATGGTGCACAGTGCACGCTTGCCGCCAGTGCGGATCAGTTCGTGAATGGCTTTGGTCGCAATCACGGTGCCGGTGGCGCCAATGGGGTGGCCGATAGAAATGCCGCTGCCGTTCGGATTGGTTTTCTCAAGTGGCAGATCGAGGTCCTTGCACACTGCAAGCGCTTGCGATGCAAAGGCTTCATTGACTTCAAAGACGTCAAAGTCTGATATGCCAAGTCCTGTTTTCTCCAGCAGTTTCTTGACCGCTGGCACTGGCCCAATGCCCATGTAGGCGGGCTCGACCCCTGCGTGCGAGTACCCGATAAGGCGTGCAAGCGGTTTGGCGCCCAATGCCTTGGCTCGTGCTGCGTCGGCGAGTACCAGGGCTGCGGCGGCATCGTTGATGCCCGAGGCGTTGCCAGCGGTAACGGTGCCGTCTTTCTTAAACACGGTCCTGAGTTTGGCCATACCCTCGACTGTTGCATCTTCGCGGATGTGTTCATCGCGGTCAAAAACAATGTCGCCTTTCCGAGTCTTGCGCACAACGGGGGTGATCTGTCCGGCAAAGCGGTCTTCGGCCCAAGCGCGTGCGGCGCGCTGGTGGCTCTCAACTGCGAAAGCGTCTTGTTCCTCGCGGCTGATGCCCCATTTCTCCGCGATGTTCTCAGCGGTCACACCCATGTGGATGTTCTCAAAGGGGTCGTGCAAGGCGGCGAGCATCGCATCGAGCATCTGACCATCGCCCATGCGCTGTCCCCAGCGTGCGTTGGTCAGCCAGTAGGGCGCGCGGCTCATGTTCTCGGCACCACCAGCTAAGGTCACACTGCTGTGGCCGGTTTCGATTTGTTGCGCGGCGGAGACGATTGCCTGCAATCCGCTTCCACACAATCGGTTGAGCGTGAAGGCGGGTGTCTCGATAGGCAGGCCGCCCTCGACGGTGGCAACGCGAGAGAGGTAGGCGTCACGCGCCTCGGTGTGGACCACGTTGCCAAAAACGACGTGCTCAACGCTCTCGGCTGCAATTCCCGCGCGCTCAACCGATTCGCGAACCACTTGCGCCGCGAGCGCGGTGGGCGGGCTGTCCTTGAGCCCACCGCCAAAAGTGCCCACTGCTGTGCGCACGGCGCTCAATACTACGATGTCGTGTTGCTCAGTCATGGTGTCCCGCCTCGTGGTAGCAAAAGTGCATTCTAACGGTTGTTCCACACACAGTGCTGCTCGGGGTGAGCAGCGCTATGCTTAACAGGGTTGTTTACAGACCCATACTGCAGCTAGGCAGGTGAAAGTGAACAAAAATGCCACAAACGGATTGCCCAGCGACGCTTCTGAGCCGCCTTCGGGTTGGCACTGGCTCGACCCGGCGCGTGTTCGATTGTTTGCCGTGGCGCTCTTGGTCGGTGTGGTGGTCGCGTCCACAACGGCGATGCTGATTGCGGGCATCAGCGCTGTGCAAGCGGTGTTCTTCGGCAGCGGTGATGAGAGATTCTTCGCCACCTTGCTCAGTTATGCACCGTGGTGGCGAGTGATGCTCGCACCGGTGATCGGAGGGCTGATTGTCGGTGTGTTGATCTACGGACTGCCCGGTCGTCGCTATCACGGTATTTCTGATGTGATGGAAGCGTGTGCGTTTCGTGGCGGTCGCATGGATGTGCGCTCCGGGATCGGTGCCGCCAGCGCCGCTGTGGTCTCACTCGGTGCGGGGGCGTCGGTTGGTCGCGAAGGGCCGGCTGTGCACATTGGGGCGTCTGTGTCAGCGTGGATTGCCGACAAACTCGGTCTCAGCTCGCGGCACGCACTCACGCTGCTCGGTTGTGGTGCGGCAGCTGCCGTCACAGCGTCATTCAACGCACCCTTGGCGGGTGTGTTGTTCGCGCTCGAAGTGGTGGTGGGGTATTACACGCTGAGCGTCTTCGGCCCGATTGTGGTGGCGTCGATGGGCGCGTTGGTGATGACGCAGTTCTTGCAGGGCCACAGCGGTACTTTGTTCACCATTCCAAGCATGACCCTCTCGAGTTACTGGGAGCTGCCGCTTTTCGCTCTGGTTGGTATTTGTGCGGCGGGCTGCACTGTGGCGTTGGTCTATGGCGTTCAAACGGTTCAACGTGCGCACGCACGCTGTGCTGTGCCGCTCTGGTTGCGACCAGCCATCGGTGGCTTGGTGGTTGGGATTGTCGCGCTCCAGGTGCCCTATGCCTTGGGCGTTGGCTACCAGACAACGGATCTCGCACTCAAGGGCGCGCTGACCACCCAAACCGGTCTGTGGCTCAGTGTGATCTTGCTCGCCAAACTCTTGGCAACAGCGGTCTCGCTCGGCTCTGGCTTTGCTGGTGGGGTGTTCAGCCCGGCCCTGGTGCTCGGTGCCGTGCTTGGAACCTTACTCGGCAGCAGCTTTGCTGCGGTGTTGCCAGGCGCCGTGTCGATAGAGCCTGTCTACGCGATGGTGGGGATGGCGGCGGTCGCCTCGAGCACACTCGGTGCGCCAATCTCAACCATATTGATTGTGTTTGAGCTCACTGGAAATTACGGTGTGGTGGTGGCAGTGATGTTGGCGTCGGCGGTGGCCAGTAGCTGCATGGGTTTTGCGCCGTTTAGATCGTTCTTCCGCTGGCAGTTGCAAAGCCGAGGCGTCAATATTGTTGCTGGCCGTGATCAGAGTTTGTTGCGCACTGAGACTGTCGATGCACTTGTCACCGACAACTACTGCGAGATTGCTGAACACGACACCCTATTGCAAGTCGAGATCAAAGTGAGTCGTGGGCGTAATCACGCGGTGGTGATGCTCGACGACGCGAATCGCTTCCTCGGCAGTGCGACCTTGCGGGATTTGATCCGCCTCGACGACGACGGCAAGCCCTACCCGGTGCGCGATCAGCTTCGCGGTGAGGACGCTGTACTCTCGTCAGGCACCAGTTTAAGAGGTGCACTGGATGCGCTTGCGAGTCACGCTGGTGATTTTTTGCCGGTTGTCGAGCGCGATGACGCTGGAGTTGCCCGAGTGCTCGGGGTGGTGTCGTACAGCGATGTCCTCGCGCGTTACAACGAGTTGCTAAAGCAAGCGCGCGCCGAAGAATTCGGCGTTACTTAGTCGCGCACAGAGGCGGCGCCCAGTGGGCCGCCTCGTCTCGTTGCCCCAATGCGGTTATTCAGTCGGTGTGTCGTGGAACGTGCCGTCAACACCGAAAAACTGCGTGCCGTCCTGGTTGTAAAAACGCGTGGCACCCGCTGCCTGCAAGGCTGCGAGCATTTTCGGCACGGGCTTGCCCTCGGCTGCGAGCCGCTCGGCAAAGCGCGCGGGGCCAATGCGATCAAGCATTTCAAACGGGCCTTGCGCCCAGCCAAAACCCCAGCGCATGGCACGGTCGACGTTGACGATGTCATCGGCGATATCCGGTACGAGATCGGCCGCGTAGGCGAGGGTGCCGCCCATCTGCGCCCAGACAAACTGGCCCTCGGGCGAATTTGCAAACATGGCGCTGCTGAGGTCGTGCAGTGATTCGTCCAGCGTGACCTCGCGTTTGGCGCGCCAGGCACCAGTGCCGAGATCGTAGGTCTCCATGCTGCGGTTACCGTCTGCGTCTTTTTGCATGCGGTAGAAGCCACCTCCGGTCTTGCGACCCAGCTGACCCGCTTCGAAGAGGGCTTGCTCTTCGGCTGGGAAAGCCGCGTACTCGTGCCCGACATCTCCCGCTGGCAAGTTGGCGGTCAGGTTCTTGGCCACCAGTGCCATCACGTCTAGGCCGATCAGGTCCACAAGGCCATAGAGTCCGGTCGGTGGGAAGCCCATAGGCTTGGACATGAGCGCGTCCACGGTCTCCTGATCAAGCCCGTCGTCGCGCATGGCTTTGCCGATGTGCAAGCCCGCCAGCATCCAGTAACAGCCGATGCGGTTACCAATGAAATTGACGGTGTCTTTGGCGTAGACCACGCCCTTGCCGAGGCGACCGCCACAGAAATCGGCGACGCGCGCGCTGAGGTCCGGGTTTGCAGCGTCAGAGGGCACAAACTCCAAAAGGCGCATGATGTGCGGCGGATTGAAAAAGTGCGTGACGGCCATGTCAGCTTGCAGCCGAGCTGGCATGCCATCGAGGATATCGCGCAGCGGAATGCCTGAAGTGTTGGTGGTGACCAGCGAGCCGTCTTTGCGCGCCGCCTCTACGCGGCTGAAGAAACTGCGCTTGATCTCGAGGTTCTCCACGATGGCCTCGCAGACCCAATCAGCGTCGGCGATGTGTTGCTCGAGGTCGTCGATGCTGCCGGCGCGCAAGTTGGCGAAGTGTTCCTCGGCGAGCGCGGGCCGTTTGCCTGCACCGAGTCGGTCAATCCCAGCTTGCGCGGTCTCAGTTTGCAGGTCCAGCAACGCGACCTCGCAGCCAGCCGCCGCGCAAATGCCGGCGATACCCGCGCCCATGGTACCGGCGCCGACGACGACGACCTTATTGATTGCTGACATGCGAGTTCCCCGTGTGAATTCGGTAAAACCGCTATTTTGAGGGCGCGAAACCCTAGCCGCAAGCAAGCGAGACGTTAAACTGAGCGCTTTGCAGCCACACGACACACTCGATGACCCCAGAACGCTTTGCGAGACTCCGCGCCGTGCTCGACCGCCGTCAGCCGGACCTCACTGTCCTCGCTGATTTTGTGCACAAGCCGCACAACATCTCAGCCATCATTCGCAGTTGTGATGCCTTTGGTGTGAGCGACGTGCACTTGGCGATGGCCGAGAGTGACCGCAGCCATTTTCGCGCTTCTAAGGCTGCGGCCCAAGGGGCGGAGAAGTGGGTCAACGTGACGCTGCATGACCACATCTCCGACAGCATCAGCGCCCTGCAAGCAGACGGCTACCAAGTCTGCGCAGCACACCTTTCGGACCGCGCCGTGCCCTACCGCGATGTCGATTACACGCGGCCCACGGCCATCTTGCTCGGCGCTGAAAAAGACGGTGTCAGCGACCGGGTAGCAGATCTGGTTGACCACCACATCATCGTGCCGATGGTCGGCATGGTGGAATCCTTTAACGTGTCGGTTGCCGCCGCCATCATTCTCTCTGAGGCGCACAACCAGCGCGAAGCCGCAGGTTATTACCAGACACCGCGCATCGACCCCAAGCGTTACGAACAGACGTTATTTCGCTGGGCTCACCCAAAGATTGCCAAGATGCTCGACGCTGCTGGCGAACCGTATCCGGCGTTGAACGAAGACGGCGATATCAGCGCCTGATAAACGGTTTCGATGTGTTTTCTTGAGATTGGGTGACATGGATTTCTGTACCTCGCATCGCACTCGCTCAGAACGTGCTTGCAGGCTCCGCAGCAACTGTGACGTGGACGCTGCGCTGATGTCTCTGGGATAAACTGCGGGTCAGCGTGTTCTCGGAGGACGAGTGCTGGACGCGTATGTTGCCCAACGGTTCGCGGCTGGTGTGAACTCGGCGATCTCGCTGTGTCATTTAGCGGTTGCGCCAGAGTCGTCCCACCGCGCGATCCGATCCTAGCGTTGCCACCACCATAGCCACGGCGCCGATTGCGTAAAAGACCACGCAGGGCAGCAAGATGCCGAGTTGCTGTGTACTGATTCCAAGCAACAACAATGCTGTTGCAAGCACCAGAAACAGCGCGGATACCGCTTTCAATATGGTGCGGTGTGACGGTCGGTAGTCGACGGGCTCGTCGCCCTGGTCGAGGTAGGCCAGCAGCGGCGCGAACAGTCGGTTGAAAAAGTGACTCATGTCTGGAACCTTTGGGAGAGCAAGCAGTGTGGCACTCACCTGCGGCGGCATCAATTTGTGAGGTGTCAGTGGCAACATGCGATTCGCCCATCTGCCAGGTTCAGGGTGGATGTCGCTTGTGCAAGATCTCTGGGCTGGCATCGCGATGAATTTGACTGTGATGCCGGGCGAGGGCCGAATTGAAACGGTCAGTCAGGGCGCGATAGATCATGGCTTCCGGCGGTGGTGGGCGACTCGCTGACTGGTAGCTGATCTCGAACGCGCCGATCGCTTTCGGCAATGGAGGAATGACGATGTTGGATGTGACAGCTGTTGCGGCGTCGGTATTGGGTTTGTGGTTAGTGGCGTTGTCAGCAAACGTCATTCGCCTGCGTCGCCAACTCGACGTGGGGCTCGGCGATGGTGGTCATGATGAGCTCTACCGCGCAATCCGCGCACACGCCAACTTCGTGGAATACGCACCCATGGGGCTGTTGCTGCTGGCTTGTCTCGAACTCAATCACGCGCCGAGTTGGCTCACACTCGTTTGTGCGTTGAGCTTCGTGACGGGTCGCCTGCTGCACCCTATTGGCATTCGGCACGCGCAATCGCCGTGGCAGTGTCGTGTGTTTGGGATGGTGTTGACGCTGACGGCGCTGGTCGTGATGGCCGTTGCCGGTCTCTTTTTGGTGGTTGTGCGCGTTTAGTGCATCGCGCGGGCTCGGTCTTAAACGCCGCCTTGTTTGGCGATGATGCGCTCAAAACAGCGCAAAGTTTCTTCAGAAACGTGGTGTTCGAGCCCTTCCGCATCAAGTTCAGCTGTTGCCTCTGAGACGCCGATAGCCCGCAGAAAGTCATAGACGATGCGATGGCGTTCGCGCATTGCATCGGCGAGTTCTTCGCCTTTTTGGGTCAGGAATATCGAGCGGTACCGCTCGGTGGTCAGATATCCGTCTCGCTGGAGGCGGGCGACGGTCTTGTTAACTGTCGCGGGGCTGATGCCCAGGCATTCGGCGAGGTCTACGCTGCGCGCCTCGCCTCTGGCCGCGATCAGGTCCGACACCAACTCTACATAGTCCTCCGCCACCTCGGTTTGGTGCGCGTCGCGTACGTGATTAAACGCTGCCGCGACTTGGATTGGGTCGAGGACACGGTTGGGGCGGGCGGGTTCGTTGGACACGGGCAGCAGCACGGTTGGCGGACCGCCAGTGTAGGCGGGCTCTTTCACGCTGGCAAACTAGTTTGCAGTTGCAATGTAAGTTAGCCTTGGCTAAATTTGTCGACCAAGACTTAATTTGGAGTTGCCGTTGTGGTCGCTGTGCGCCAATCGCTCGCCGCCCTCGCGTTGTTATTGCCTATAAGCGTGCTCGCAAAACCTTTCACGGTCGCGACAACTTTCACGGTGATCGCGGACATGGCGCGACAGGTGGCAGGCGACGCTGCTGAGGTGGTGTCAATCACCAAGCCCGGAGCCGAGATCCATAACTATCAGCCCACACCGCGTGACATCTTGCGCGCCCAAAAAGCTGATCTCATCCTGTGGAACGGTCTCAATCTCGAATTGTGGTTCGAGCCGTTTTTCGCGACGCTGGCGGGCGTGCCTGAGGCGGTGCTGTCAGACGGCATTGAGCCGATGTCTATTGGGCGCGGGCCTTACAACGGCAAACCGAACCCGCACGCTTGGATGTCGTTTACCGATGCTGAGATCTACATCGCCAACATCCGTGATGCGTTGAGCACCCACGACCCGGCCAACCGCGAGACCTACACGCGCAACGCCGAGGACTACATCAACGAATTGCGTGCGGCAGCTGGTCCCATTCGCGCCCTGATTGAATCGGTCCCAGAAAACAAACGCTGGTTGGTGTCGAGTGAAGGGGCGTTCAGTTACCTTGCACGCGACCTCGGTCTGCGTGAATTGTATCTCTGGCCAATCAACGCCGACGCGCAAGGTACGCCCCAGCAAGTGCGGCATGTGATCGACACGGTCAAAGCAGAGCGGATCCCTGCTGTGTTCAGTGAGAGTACAGTCTCAGACAAGCCGGCCAAGCAAGTCGCACGCGAAACAGGTGCTCAGTACGGTGGCGTGCTGTACGTCGACAGCCTCAGTGGCGTCGACGGTCCGGTACCGAGCTTTCTCGATCTGCTGCGCGTGACCAGCCAAACAATTGCTAACGGTTTACAAGAGTGACACCTGAATCTGGCATCGTCGCACACGGTTTAAGTGTGACTTATCGCAACGGCCACTCGGCACTCATTGATGCGAGTTTTTCGGTGCCACGCGGCACGATCTGTGGCTTGGTTGGGGTAAATGGTGCCGGCAAGTCGACACTGTTCAAAGCGATCATGGGTTTTGCGCCGGTGTCGGCAGGGCGCGTGGAAATTTTCGGGGGCAGCGTGAAGGATGCGCTCGCCGCCAATCGTGTGGCCTACGTTCCGCAAAATGAAGACGTTGACTGGGATTTCCCGGTGTTGGTTCGCGACGTGGTGATGATGGGGCGCTACGGCCACATGGGATTTATGCGCATACCGCGCCGCGCTGATCGCGACGCGGTGGCAGCGGCGCTTGCGCGCCTTGGTATTGAAGACCTCGCCGAACGGCAGATAGGCGAGCTCTCAGGGGGGCAGAAAAAGCGCGTGTTCCTTGCGCGTGCCCTGGCACAAAATGCCGATGTAATCTTGCTCGACGAGCCTTTCACTGGGGTGGATGTCAACACCGAAGAGGCGATTGTCTCTTTGATGCACAGTTTGCGGGAGGAGGGGCGGCTGATGCTCGTCTCAACGCACAATCTCGGGTCTGTGCCAGAGTTTTGTGGTCAAGTGATTTTGGTCAACCGCACCGTGCTCGCCTCGGGCCCAACTGAGACAGTGTTCACCCGGGATAATCTCGAGAAGACCTTTGGCGGCGTGCTGCGTCGCTTTGTACTCGGCGGGTCAGCCTTGCATGATGACGACGACCCCCGCAGCGTGACCGTTATTACCGACGACGAGCGGCCGGTGGTGTTTTACGACGACAACGCAAACGATTCCAGTGGGAGCGAGCCGCCGTGATCGCACTGCTGCTCGAGCCATTTGGCTACGAGTTTATGCGAACGGCGCTCTGGTGTTGCGCGCTGGTTGGCGCTGTGTGTGGATTTTTATCAGCGTATTTGATGCTCAAAGGTTGGTCCTTGATTGGCGATGCACTCTCGCACTCGGTAGTGCCAGGGGTCGCCGGTGCCTACATGCTCGGCTTGCCATATTCGCTTGGTGCGTTTGCGGCGGGCTTTCTCGCAGCCGGTGCAATGCTCTTTATCAAACAACGCAGCCGACTCAAGCAAGACGCGATTATCGGTTTGATTTTTACGGGATTCTTCGGTGCAGGGCTGTTTATGGTGTCGCTCTCGCCAACTGCAGTGGACGTGCAGACCATAGTCTTTGGCAATGTGCTCGCCATTGCGCGCGAAGATGCAATGCAATTGCTCATTATCAGTGTGGTTGCGATGGCGGTATTACTCGCGCGCTGGCGAGAGTTGTTGTTGGTGTTTTTTGATGAGGCGCATGCGCGTACTGTGGGACTCAATCCCACGCGGTTGAAATTGATTTTCTTTAGTCTGCTCAGCGCGTGCGCTGTCACAGCGCTCATGACGGTCGGCGCGTTTCTGGTGATTGCACTCGTGGTCACGCCCGGTGCCACGGCCTACCTCCTGACCGACCGCTTCTCGCGGCTGCTTGTGATCAGTACTTTGCTCGGTGCGTTGACGAGCGTGGTTGGTGTGTATTTGAGTTATTTCCTCGATGGCAGCACCGGTGGTGTCATTGTGGTGTTGCAGACACTGCTTTTTCTCGTGGCGTTTATCGCTGCCCCGCGCCACGGTTTACTGGCGGCGCGTCGTCGTCGTGCGCAGGTCCGCCTGTGATTGAGACCTGGCTGCTTGAACCGCTGAGTTTTGCTTTCGTGCGTCATGCATTGTTGGTAGGGTCGCTGGTCGCGGTCTCAGCGGGTCTTTTGTCTGCCTATTTGGTGCTCAAAGGCTGGTCGCTGATGGGCGACGCAGTAGCCCACGGCGTCCTGCCGGGCATTGTCATCGCCTACCTAGTTGGTGCGCCGCTCGCGTTGGGGGCCTTTGCCGCCGGCATGGTTTGCGCAGTGTCGGTCGGTTTTATTTCCGAGCGCTGTCGCGTCAAAGAAGACACCGTAATGGGTGTGGTATTTTCAGGAATGTTTGCGCTCGGGTTGGTGTTGGTCACACGCACAGAATCCGATGTGCACCTCAACCACATCCTCTTTGGCGACATGTTGGGTGTGTCAGCTCAGGACATGATTCAATCGAGTGTGATCGCGCTGGTGGTCGCGAGCTTGGTCATGTTGCGCCGCCGGGATCTGATGCTCTATGCCTTTGACAGTCAACATGCGCGCGCGGTCGGTGTGCCGGTAACGCTGCTGCATTATGGGTTGCTGGCTCTGTTGGCGATGACCATTGTCGCTGCACTCAAAGCCGTGGGGCTCATTCTGTCCATTGCGCTGCTGATCGCTCCGGGTGCGATTGCCTATCTGTTGACGACCCGATTGAGTCGCATGTTATTGATTGCACCGGCGGTCGCGGTGCTCGCCACGGTGGTCGGGGTTTTGGTCAGTTTCCAAATAGACAGCGCGCCCGCGCCGACAGTGGTGTTGGGCCTGTTGGTGTTTTTTATCGCAGCGTTTCTGTTCGCGCCGAGACAGGGTGTGTTGCGCCGGCGCGGTGTGGGCCAACCATGAGGCATGTTCAAGCTGGTGAGCATGCGGTTATTGTTGGATGCGGTTACGCGGGCCAGCGCTTGGCGCGCTTGCTGGAAAGCCGGGGCGCTACCGTGACGGCCTTCACTCGATCTGGCAGGTCTGTTGCGGGCTTGCCAAGTTATGCGCTCGATCTCGATTCCAGTGCACTGCCTGATCTGCCTCGGCACGATGTGCTGTTTTACCTCGCACCACCGCCGGGTGAGGGGGTGTCAGATCCGCGCAGCGAGGCACTGATTGCGGCACTTGACGCCACGCAGCGCCCGGCTCGGGCGGTGGTGTTGGTGTCGACCACCGGTGTCTATGGCGAGTGCTTGGGTGCGCGGGTGGATGAATTGTCACCGCTGCGCCCTGGCACCGATCGCGCGACTCGGCGTGTCGCTGCGGAATCGTTTTGGCGTGCGGCCTGCACCCGTTGGCGACGGCCGTTGGCGGTATTGCGGGTCGCAGGCATCTACGGGCCGGGACGCTTACCTGTGCGGCGTCTTGATGACGGCGGGCCAATCTGGCGCGCAGAGGACGCACCGGTTAGCAATCGCATACACGTTGAGGATTTTGTGTCAGCCTTGCATTGTGTGGTTGGGCTCGACGGCACACTCGATGTTGCCGACGGCAACCCGATGCCTTTGACCGTGTTTTACCATTTACTTGCAGACGCGACCGGTCGGCCACGTTTGCCAGAGACTGATGATTTGAGTCAAATTCCGCAACTGCGCGGTGGCTTTGGTGAATCGCGGCGAATCCACGCGCAACGTTTGAAGACGCTGCTCGGTGGCTTAGCGTTTGCCGATATCGTGCAAGGTCTGCGCGCAAGCGTCAGAGCTGAGCGAGAGGGCGCTTGATCGTGCGTCGCGGCGGGTCCACAACAAAGACCCAAAATGATGCCTTGGTAGGGGCCTTGTGGTTGTTGCACCGCGTGAGTCGCGGTGCAATCACGGTGGCGGGCTGTGGTTATTCGCCCTTGAGCGCGGCGTGGATCTGGTCGCGTACCGCGTCCACTGCCTGCACGCCGTTGACGCGGGTGTAGCCCTGGTCGCTCGCCTCGGCGCGCTCGCCGTAATACGCGATCAATGGGGCCGTTTGCTCGTGGTACACAGCGAGTCGCTGGCGTACGGTGTCTTCTTGGTCGTCATCGCGCTGAATCAACGCCTCGCCGGTGACGTCGTCAACGCCTTCAGCTTTAGGCGGGTTGAAGACAACGTGATAAGTGCGCCCTGAGCCCGGGTGCACACGTCTGCCGCCCATGCGTTTGACGATTTCCTCATCATCTACTGCAATCTCAACCACGTGGTCAATCGCGATGCCGGCCTCGGCCACTGCGTCAGCTTGGGCGAGGGTGCGTGGGAAGCCATCGAACAAACAACCGTTGGCGCAGTCTGACTGCTCTAGGCGTTCTTTGACCAAACCGACAATGATGTCATCTGAAACCAAACCGCCCGCGTCCATGATTTTCTTGGCCTCGACGCCCAATGGCGTGCCGGCTTTGACCGCGGCGCGAAGCATGTCGCCGGTGGAAATCTGCGGAATATTGAATGCCTCGCAGATAAACTGTGCTTGTGTGCCTTTGCCAGCACCTGGACCGCCCAACAATATGATGCGCATGGAAGTTATTCCTCTGAATTACACTAATCTGAAAGGTCGGCAATCCCTCGCCAACCCGAAATGTGTTGCTAAACGGCTCACACTAACCGATTTTCGCGCGCCGACCCATGGCGAGTGCGCGACCCCTTTACTGTAGCCCGTTCAAGGACATACCGATCATGCCGTTGCCCGACTCACTGCGACACCTGCGCAAAGATCTGCGGCTCGACGTCGCGCTTTGCGGCCACTCGATGCGATTCGACACCACGTGGGGGTTGTTCTCCCCCAAAGCCATCGACGAAGGCAGCAAATTGTTGCTCGATCACATGGATATCTCGGCAACTGACAATTGTCTGGATCTGGGCTGCGGTTACGGACCACTTGGTTTGTCTATGGCCAAACAGGCGCCGCAGGGCCGCTCACTGTTGCTCGACAAAGATTTTGTCGCAGTTGAGTACAGCCGCCGCAATGCCGCTTTAAACGGTATCGACAATGTCGAGGTGTTGTTGAGCAATGGCTTCAGTGAAGTGGGCGATCAGCGCTTTGATGTGATCGCGTCCAATCTGCCAGCGAAAGTCGGTAACGAATTGTTTTATCTCTATTTTTACGACGCACTTGATCGCATGCCGGTCGGTGGTCGGTTTTATGTTGTGGTGATCAACGGCCTCAGGCATTTCATCTCCCGCGCCTTTGGCGAGGTGTTTGGCAACCATAAAAAGATCAAACAAGGCCGCACCTATACCGTTGCCATGGCCGAGCGTTTGGCGGACTGAGCAGCGCGATGCTTTTGAATTTCTTGAGCCAGACTGGTCGCGCGCTCTGTGTGAGCGCAAGTGTGTTTTTCTCGTTGTTCTGTGTTGATGCGCTGGCGTTGACGCGCGCCGAACAGCGCCTTGAATTCACCGCCGCACTGGCATCTCTCAAGGCCGGGGACCGTGGTGACTTCTTCACGCGCGAAGCCCGCCTGCGCAATTACGTGCTGCATCCACACCTGCGGTACGCGCTAGCGCTCGATCACGTCGAGCGCTCTGCGTGGCCCGATGCGCGCGCAGCGGTTTTGCATTTTGCGCGGGCGCAGCCGAGCAGCGCTCAGGCGGCGTCGCTTGTGCGCCGTGCACGTTTTCGATTGCGCGACGACAACAACTGGCGGGGCGTGCTTGACAGTCGTGCGTGGCCCGGTGCCCACGACATGCCATGCCTCGAGTTGCGGGCGCGGGTTGCGCTCGGGGAACAACAGACACTTGCTGAGTCAGACCGCGAGCGCTGGACCAACATAAATTGGTCGGCCGATTGTGAGGCGGGGTTTACAGCCCTGCTCGCCAATAACGCTGTGGGTGGTGCGGACCTCTGGGCTCGCATCGCAGCGCTCATGGACCGCGGGCGGCTCGAGGGCGCGCGCGCCTTTTTTCCGCAGCTCTCCAACGCAGATGACGCGCTGCTGACGCTGTGGATTGCCGGGCACAATGACCCCGAAGCACACGTAAATGACCCCTTGATTCGCGGTAACACCGCTTTCAACCGCAACATGGCGCGTCACTTTATCTCACGCTGGGCGCGCCGCGACCCGCTGGCGGCCGCGCGTCAGATAGCGCGTTTTGTCAAAGCCGGGCGCTATGACCCTGATACCTATGGCGACATGTTGCGCACCGTTAGCGTGCGTGCGGCGGTGGACTACCGCCCGCAAGCTTCAAAATTGTTAAATGCTTTGCCTGCAAACAGGCACGACGCCAAGTCGCGAGCGTGGCAAGTGCGCTCGGCTTTGCGCGCGGGCGATTGGACGGCGGTGCGTCGTCATATTGGCGCGATGCCAGATGCTGAACGGGCTGATGGTGCGTGGCGCTTTTGGCACGCCATAGCCGCGCAAAAGAGTGGGGATACCAAAGCGGGCGAGGCCGCCTTGCGTGCGCTTGCCAGGACGCGCAGCTATTACGGGTTCTTGGCAGCGGACGCCATCGGCGAGCGCTACAACCTCGAGATCGAAGCCACGCCACGCGACTCCGGCTTGCGCGCGCGTTTGCAAGCACGGCGGGACGTGCAAACAGCGCGTGAGTATTGGGCTGTTGGGCTCGATGAATGGGCTCAACGCAGCTGGACGGGTTTGTACCGCACCTTGTCGAAGACTGAATTCACCGAGTTGGTCACCATCGCGAGCGACTGGGGCTGGCATGACCGCGCTATCGCGGGCAATGCGAACACCTCATACAGCGCGGATCTGCCGCTGCGTTTTCCTTTCGCTTTTGAAGAGTCGGTGGCGGCACAGGCGCGCGCTCAACGGCTCGACCCGAGTTGGGTGTTTGCCGTGGCCAGGCGCGAGAGTGGTTTTAGGCCGGCGGTGCGCTCGGGCGTCGGCGCCCTTGGTGTGATGCAATTGATGCCCGCGACCGCGCGTGCAGTTGCGCGCGAGCGCGGCGAGCCGCGAACGGGCAGTCTGCTCGATCCCGCGCGCAATATTCAACTTGGAACGCATTACCTCGCGCAATTGCACCAGCGTTTTAAAGGATCGGCCGCACTTGCGAGCGCGGGCTATAACGCCGGCCCGAGCCGTATCGCGCGCTGGAGCACGGACAGTTGGGTTGCCGGTGCTGGGTTGGATACCGCACGCTGGGTTGAGACCTTGCCCGTTGATGAAACTCGCAACTACGTCCAGGCCGTCATGGCGTATGCCACGGTGTACGACTGGCTCGCCAACCGCCGCATTGATGTGCCGCTCACTCGCAGACTGGGTGCGGTGCCGCGTTTCGACTAGGAAGCGCTGCCACCGAGGCAGGGCGGAGTCTGGGCGGCTTGCTCGCCGCGAGCGACCCACTCTGGCTCAGTAAAGGTGTGTAGCGACAGCGCGTGTATCACCGCGAGCTCATCCTTTAATGTCTGATTGAGCAATCTGTGGCGTTGCAGCAAGCGCTGCCCTTCAAAGGCCGCAGACACCACTGTCACTTTAAAGTGGCTCTCTGAGCCCGGCGGCACGTTGTGTTTGTGGCTTTCGTTCTCAACCAGCATAAAAGATGGTGTGAAAGCCTGGTTGAGTTTGCTCTCAATAGTATGTTGTACGCTGGTCATGGCGACTCGCTGAGGCAGTTGGCGAGCACACGATACGTTATATAGCCAAACGCTGCGCCCGGGGATTAACACGGCTGGCAGATTGTCACCGCAAGCAGATACGCGGCATAGGAAATTGCGAGCGTTGAATCCGCGAAACTCTGGTCTCGTCAAGCGTTTGGTGGCACTTGGACCGCCTAATGGATGGAAACAGGCGGGCATTTACAGCGACGGCGGGTTGAAATGGGGGATTGCGACGGTGTGCTGCATTGCAACAGTTCAACTTGGTCATATGTGCACACCGGCCTAATTTGTTGTTTTTTTGCGACAAAAGCCACCGATGGTTCGTGTCGGTGAGAAAAATATTTCTTTTTTTTGTCGACTCTGTTGCAAAAATGTCGCGCGTTTCCTACATTAGTCAGTGTGGGTTGGCCGAGCAGTGTTGGATCGGTCAACACCCAAAAAATTAAAACAACCATCACGTTACTGTTTGGAGATTCGAAAATGAAAAAGCTGTTCATCGCATCTGCGGTTGCTGCTCTGACTGTGCCTTTCGCGGCACAAGCTGACACTACTGTGTCTGGTTCTATTGCTCTGGGTATCCAGGGTGGTGAAGCAAACGGCGACGTGCTGTCTGTCTTCGCTGATAACGTCGACGTGATGTTCGCGACCAGCGGCAACGCTGTTGGCGCCAACACCGCATACGCTGGGTTCGAAATTGAGCCGCACACTCTGTCTGCTTCTCTTGACGCGATCGAAATCGACGCTGTCAAAGTTGGTATCACTGGTGATTTCGGCGATCTCTCGATCGGCGACGTTGGTCTCTCAGGTGGCCAAGGCGTGAAAGCGTGGGACAAGTACGACGCGACTCCTGGCACCACTGGCGGCATCTCGTACGCTGGCAGCGCGGGTTCTGTGAGCTACAAGATCGGCTTCGCCCCTGAAGGCAACAACGACGGCATGGGCATCGGCCTCGGTTTCTCTGCTGGTTCTATCGACATCGGCTTGGACTTCGGTTCAGTTGAAGGCAGCGAAGACGTTGTGACTGTCGGTGCAGCAATGAGCATGGACAGCGGCCTGTCTTTGGCAGCGCACTTCCAGACTCAAGACGACGCTGACAACATGGCATTCACTGCTGGTTACTCTATGAGCAACGGCGTGAGCCTCGGCCTGAACTTCGCGTCTGCCACTGACGTGGAAAGCGCGTTCAAACTGACTGCATCCAAGTCTTTGGGTGACAGCACGTCACTGTCTGCTGCTTTCGAGTCTAACGACCCAGAAGCTGGCGACGGCATGAGCGGATTCAACGTGATCCTGTCTCAGAGCTTCTAATTTCACTGTAAATTAGATGTTGACGAAACCTGCTTCGCGACTGCGGAGCAGGTTTTTTTTTGCCCCAGAATGCGTTGATTTTGGTGGCGTGGTCGCCCTTGCATTGACTCGGTGTTTTGGGCGCTTTTCCTGTCGTCACAGCCAAGTACAGTCTTCGGATGAGTGCATGGGTGGGGCAGTGACACTGTCGTGTTGTTGTGTTTTCACACTAGGGTTGGCCTTGATATGTTGTCCACAATAAAACCTCTCGCCCGCGTATCGTTGCTGAGCGTGCTGGGTGTGTTTCCGGTTCACGCGACGTCAGTTGCGACACTGGATGTCACGCTCAGTGCTGTCATCGGTGTGGACGCAACGGACAACCCCGCGACGTTGCGCGATGACACCGGCTTGTCGCTTGATGACTCGCACTCGCTGATTGGTTTGTCCGCAAAAAGCACAACACCGACTGGGCTTGGCATTGGTGGCCGAGTTGAATTGGCGATCCGTGCCGACGACGGGGAGTTTGGTGCAGAGTCCGGGTTGGCTTTTTTGAGCGTTGACACCCGGGTTGGCCAGGTCCGATTTGGTCGCCTTGACGCGGTCTACCGCACGGCGAGTGAGCACCCATGGCGCTTTGACGACTCGTCGTCACAGTGGGGGGCATCGCGCCATTATGTCTCGAACGCAATCGCGTGGCAGCGCGAGTGGGCACTGTGGAATCTTGCGGTGTTGGCAGCGTTTGAAGGGGGGATCTCACGCCAACAAGCGACGCTCGCCTACACCCTAGACCGTGGCGAATTGCGCATTGGCTTTGATAACCAGAGTGAACGGCTGTCGAGTACCGGTCAGGCGCTGGATACCTTGTCGTCGATGACCGTTGGTGGCAGCTGGGACGTTGGTGGGGATATCCGGGTGATCGCGGCGGCCACACACTTTGATATGAGTGAAATGGAGCGTGCGACGCTGGTTGCAGCGCAGCCCAACAACGACGCGAGCAGTGCCTTTGGGTCGTTGGTGGTCGCCGAGTACGAACGCAATGGCAACACCTTTTCAGTCGGTTACGAGAACGGCAATTGGGAGCGCGATGACGACGAGCGGTTTGTGTTCGAGTTGCAGCGTGGTTTGTCGGCGGCCTCAACAGTGTGGCTTGCAGTCAATGCCGCTGATGACGGATCGGCGTTTCGCCTTGGCATGCAGTACGATTGGTAGACTGGCGGTCGCCTCGCCCCTCAGGCTTCAACTTGCAAATCCGCGATCAGCTTCTCGTGTGACTGCAATTTGGCGAGTGTGCGATCGCCCAACGCTTGTGCGACCATTTGCGTGAGCAGCTCGGCAAGCACGGTTGCCGCGGCGAGACCGTTGCTGAACACGGCGTCTGAGGTCGGGGCTATTAAACTGTGAGCGGCAGCTTGCACGAGTGGTGAATCGGCACGGTCAGTCACCGCGATCACTCTCAAGCCCGTGTGGCTCGCAGCGTTGGCCGCCATCAAGGTGTTGCGGCTGTAGGGTCTAAAGCCAAAACACACCAGTGCGTCACCCGGCTGCAACTGCGCCAAACCGTGTGCAATGCCGTGTTCGGCGGTGTTCAGCTGGCAGACGTCGTCGCGCACCAGTCCGAGGGTGTAAGAGAGCGAGACCGCGGCCGCGTGCGCCTGGCGCATGCCGTAAATACGCACGCGTGGCGCATTGGCCAATATATCAATACACGCCTTGAGGGTGTTCTCGTGTATTCCCGCGAGCATGTCGGTGATGTTGCTTTGCTCACCGTTGGCGATGCGCTGCGCCAGCGCGAGCGCGTCCATGTCCACTGGTTGGGCTTCACGCAGCTTGGTGGCTTGCTCTGAGTAATAGTGTCCGGTGTTGCGCACGTGGCGCCTGAACACTTGCTGGAATTCAGCGAAATTGGCGTAGCCTAAGGTGCGCGCAAGACGTGAGAGCGTTGATGCGTTGACCCCGTGGTCATCTGCAAGTGACGAAATCGATCGGTTTGCCGCGTGTGCGGGGTCCGCAATCAATGCTTCGATTACCGCCAGACTGCGTTTGCCAAGTGAGATCTCGGCGGTGCCCGCCCGCATGGCGCTGAGGGCGTCGCTCAGTTGGTCGACGGTCAGCGGCGCACGGGCGAAGTGATCTGGCACGGGCGCCGTGACTCAGGCGTGGTCTGAAAGGTTGATGTTGAGCTCGAGAATGTCGCAGTTTTCGCTCTTCTCAACGCGAACATCGACATCCTCTTCTTGCACAGGTGCGTACTTGCGGATGACATCGAGCAGTTCTTGCTTGAGCTTTGGCAGGTACTCGGGATCGCTGCCGCGTTTCTGCGTGCGCGCGCTGCGCTCGTGTGCGATGACGACCGACAACCGCTCTTTGGCGATGTTGGCGGTCTGGTCTTCACGTTTGCCGAGAAAAAATTCAATCAATCCCATGGTGGTCTACCCGAAAAACCTGCGGAACAGGCCTTTCTTCTGAGCTTCCAGAAAACGCATTGGGCGTTTTTCACCCAACAGCCGCGCGACAGCGTCGTCATAAGCCTGCCCCGCATTAGTGTCCGATTCCAACACGACTGGACGGCCTTGGTTTGACGATTCGAGCACGATTTTGGACTCTGGTATGACCCCGAGGAGCGGGATGGCCAACAAATCCACTATGTCGTTGACGCTGAGCATCTGCCCGGTGTCGACGCGTGATGGGTCGTAGCGGGTCACCAGTAAGCGTTCCTGCACTGGCGGCTGACCGAGTTCAGCTCGGCGTGATTTACTTTGCAAAATCCCGAGAATGCGGTCTGAATCCCGTACCGAGGAGACTTCTGGGTTGGTGACCACAATGGCCTCATCGGCAAAGTAAAGTGCCATGCGCGCGCCGTGCTCTATGCCCGCTGGCGAGTCGCAGATGATGTAGTCAAAGCGGTCGCGCATGAGGTCTTTGAGGACCTTTTCGACGCCTTCTTTGGACAGCGCATCTTTGTCGCGGGTCTGGGACGCGGGCAGGATGTAGAGGTTGTCGACGCGTTTATCGCGAATCAACGTTTGCTTGAGGTTTGACTCGCCTTTGATCAAATTGACGAGGTCGTACACCACGCGGCGCTCGCACCCCATGATCAAGTCGAGATTGCGCAGGCCAACGTCGAAATCAATTACAGCGGTTTTTTTTCCAGCCCTGGCAAGACCCGCGGCGATGGAAGCGCTGGTTGTGGTTTTGCCAACGCCGCCTTTGCCGGAGGTGACAACGATGATCTTGGACAACTGAAGCCCTCCGTTAAAACGGTTCGATGATGAGGTTTTCGTCCTCGAGCCAGGCTTGCACGCGGCAACCTTTGAGCTCTTCGGGGATCTCCTCGAAAAGACGGTATGTGCCCGC
This sequence comes from uncultured Granulosicoccaceae bacterium, assembly GCA_937925815.1. Lineage (GTDB taxonomy): Bacteria > Pseudomonadota > Gammaproteobacteria > CALCKW01 > CALCKW01 > CALCKW01. The sequence goes on from CALAMQ010000025.1 coordinate 72,338, forward strand.
CACTGAAATCAGCTCAGCCTCGAGCGACTCGCAGAAGATGCGGGCTTTTTCGTTGCCGGCGATGCCACACAGGGCGCGCCCGCGCAACGCGCCGTAGACGTGAATGCTGCCGTCGGCGATCAATTCAGATCCGGCGCTGGTGGCACCGGTAACCACGAGGTCGCCGTGGCGTGCGTAGACTTGCTGACCCGAGCGCACCGGTCGCGTTTCGACGCGTGTGGAACCGGCGACAATTTTCTCTTCTGGTTTATCTGATTCGGCGTTGTCGAGTGACTTGCCCGCGTCGGCGTTGAGGTATGGCAGTTTGAGGCGAGCCAATTCCTCGCGCAGTTCCTCTGCGACGCCACGTGCAGCGATGGGTACGATATCGCTCTGGCGCACCGCCTCGATGAGTTCCGCAACTTTGTCGACAGCGATGTGTTTGAGTTCAGCGAAGTCGACCAGCACCGGCGCGCCACGGAAAAAGGTGGGTGCCTGGTTGATTTTCTCTGCGATTGATTCGCTGACGCGCAGAGGGTCTGTGTCTCGCAGCTGCAAAGACATCAGGGTGACCGTGCCACCCTTGAGTTCAACCGCGCGCTCGGCAACGGTCACAGCGCGTTCCAGCCGGCTGACAGTCGCGGAGTGCGGCATTGCACGAGGTTGAGGTCTTGGCGAGACATGGTTTGGGTTCACCTGCGTTAGGCGCGTAGTTTACCCGACTTTGGTGTCAAGGGCGTAGGCTAAAAAAAGCAGTTGTGCGGCTCTGTGCTCGGCCCTTGGCGCGGTGTCAGTTGTCGCCCGGTTTCCACGTTCCTACGGTGGGCTCGGCAGGCTGCGCTTGTTGCGAGCGGTGTTGCTCGACATCCTGCATGACATGTCCTGCAAAGGTGCGCATGTCGTCTAGAACCGCATTTTTTTGCTCGGTATTGAGCCCGTCGACTCGCCCGAGTAAAAAGCCAATCATGCCGGCGAAGTACTGCGCCGAGACGGCGTCTTCCTCCGCGCGTTCGTCATGTCGTTTGATCACGTCGAGCATTTCGCTGATCAGTTGGCCGGAGAATCGGAGTTCGTCGCTCATGCGCGCACGCTGCCCTGTGGGGTGGTCGAGCGCGCCATTATGCCTGAGGCCGTTTAAACGCGCTCGATCTCGGTCAGGCGGTTGTCGCTGTCGATGGTGAGCCGAAAGCAGCCGTGTATGCCGTCTGCGGTGACGAATGGCCGCAGTCGGTCTGCTGGAAACTGAATGCGCTGGCCGTTGCGCGCGCGCGCCACCACCACTTGGCCCGGCCTGCGGTAAAACTGCAGCCAGCGATGCTCGTCGAGTGTCAGGTCAATCAGCAGGGTAGTGGGCACAGCGTTGAATCCGGTGCTGCAAACGCAGAGACCGGCTCAGAGCAGCCGGTACGATTGCGCGCGGTCTAGCCGCATTTGGAGTCGCCGCAGTTGAGGCATGTCATGCAGCCGTCCATCTGTATCACTGCTTTGGCGTTGCAGCGGTTGCACAGCACAGCGCTCGCCGGGTAGTCGCTTGTTGAATCGGCGGGCACGTCGGCTGGACCGGGGGTTGCGGTCAATTCAAATTCAGCGCGTTTTGCGTCGAGGAATTTCTTTTGTGTCTCGTCGAGTTCTGGGGGCCGGATCATACCGATGGCGATCAGGTGTTGCTCGATCACATCACCGATTTCAGCCACCAGCGACGGCATGTATTTGCCCTTGTTCCAGTAGCCGCCTTTGGGATCGAAGACTGAGCGCAGTTCTTCGACCAGGAAGGTCACGTCACCGCCTTTGCGAAACACCGCTGACATGATGCGGGTGAGGGCGACGATCCACTGAAAGTGCTCCATGCTCTTGGAGTTGACGAACACTTCAAAGGGGCGGCGCAGCTCGTGTTCTGTGCCGGGGTTGAGCACGATGTCATTGATCGTGATGAACATGGAGTGTTCTGAGACGTGCGAGGGCGTGCGCAACTTGTAGGTTGAGCCGAGCAGCACTTCTGGCCGGTCGAGGGCCTCGTGCATGTGGATCACGTCCGCTTTGTGCGGCAGCTCTTCGACGGCTGTCGGTGCGGGCTCGTCGTTAGGTTGGTTGACCTTGTAGCCGACGATGGGCTTGGAAATTTTCACTGTCATGGCGTTGTTCTCGGTTTGAAATCCGAGTCAGTCTTGGACTGACCCGGCGGCTGGGGCATCGGCGGTTGAGCGCTTGGTACTCAGAATTTGCCGTAGTAGCCCTCTTTGAGCGCGTCAAACAAGTTGGCGGCGGTGTGGGTCTCACCGTCGTACTCGATCTCTTCGTTGCCCTTGACCGACACCGTGCTGCCGTCTTCGAGGGTGAATTCGTAGAAGGTGTTCTCGAGATCGCTCTCTTTGACCAGCACGCCTTGGAAGGCTTCGGGGTTGAATCTAAAGGTGGTGCAACCCTTGAGGCCCTTGTCATAGGCGTGGAGGTAGATGTCTTTAAAGTCTTCGTAGGGGTAGTCGGTTGGCACGTTAGCCGTCTTGGAAATCGACGAGTCGATCCAACCCTGGGCCGCGGCTTGTACATCGACGTGTTGCATCGGCGAGATGTCGTCAGCGGCGATAAAATAGTCCGGCAGTTGGCGCTCAGGATCATCACTGAAGGGCATTGCCGCGTCGTTGACTAACGTGCGGTAAGCGAGCAGCTCGAAGGAGTAGACGTCGACTTTCTCTTTGGATTTCTTGCCTTCGCGGATGACGTTACGCGCGTAGTGGTGGGCAAAACTCGGCTCAATGCCGTTGCTGGCGTTGTTGGCCAGGGACAGTGAAATGGTGCCGGTGGGTGCGATAGAGCTGTGGTGGGTGAAGCGTGCGCCAACTTCGGCCAGTTGCTCCACCAACTCTTGATCCACGCTTGCAATTTTCTGCATGTAGCGGCTGTACTTAGCGTGCAGCAGGCGTCCTTTGATTTCGTCGCCTACGGCGTAGCCGTCTTTGACCATTTCAGGACGCATGCGCAGCATGTCGCCGGTGATCGTGAAGGTCTCGTCCATGATTGGCGCCGGGCCTTTCTCTTGAGCGAGCTCAAGTGCAGCGCGCCATCCGGTGACAGCGAGTTCGCGCGACACTTGGTCGGTGAACGCCAACGACTCTTCTGAGCCGTAGACCATACGCAACAAGGTCATGGTGGAGCCCAAGCCAAGGAAGCCCATGCCGTGGCGGCGCTTGCGCAAGATTTCATCCTGCTGCTTGTCGAGCGGCAGGCCGTTGATTTCAACCACGTTGTCGAGCATGCGTGTGAACACGCTGACAACTTCACGAAAGGCGTCCCAGTCAAAACGGGCGTCTTGGGTGAAGGGGTCGCAAACGAAACGGGTCAGGTTGATTGAGCCGAGCAAGCAGGCGCCGTATGGCGGCAACGGTTGCTCGCCACAGGGGTTTGTCGCGCGAATGGATTCGCACCACCAGTTGTTGTTTTGCTCGTTGACCTTGTCGATCAGGATGAAGCCGGGCTCGGCATAATCGTAAGTGGAACTCATGATGAGGTTCCACAGCCGCGTTGCGCGCAAGGTCTTGTAGATCTTGCAGGCAACCAAGCCTTCGTCGTTGTGCACGAGGTGCTCGGTGGTGGGCCAGGTGCGCCAGACCACGTGCTCTGGGTTGTTGAGGTCGATGTCGTCTTCGAGTTCGTTCTCGCGGATCGGGAAGGCGAGATGCCAGTCGGCGTCTTTCTTGACCGCTTCAATGAAATCTTCGGTGATCAGCAAAGACAGGTTGAACTGCCGAAGCCGACCGTCTTCGCGCTTGGCGCGGATGAATTCGAGGACGTCGGGGTGGCGCACGTCAAACGTGCCCATCTGGGCGCCACGGCGCCCGCCAGCGGACGACACGGTGAAACACATGCTGTCATATATGTCCATAAAGGACAGCGGCCCGGACGTGTGTGCACCGGCACCTGAGACGTAGGCGCCACGTGGGCGCAGGGTCGAGAAGTCGTAGCCGATACCGCAGCCGGCTTTGAGGGTCATACCCGCTTCATGCACTTTGCCGAGAATATCGTCCATGCTGTCGCCGATCGTGCCGGACACCGTGCAGTTGATGGTGGACGTGGCGGGTTTGTGCTCGCGTGCGCCGGCGTTGGACGTGATGCGGCCAGCGGGGATGGCTCCGTGTCGCAGTGCCCAAGCAAACCGCTCGGACCAGTGGTCTCGCAGGTCTTGGGTTTCTTCCACTCCCGCAAGCGCAGTGGCGATGCGGTGATAGCTCGCCTCGATATCGGCGTCGACCGGTTCACCGGATTTGGTTTTGAGTCGGTATTTTTTGTCCCAGATATCGAGCGAGGCGGGCTGCATCGCGACAGTCGTCGCATCAGTTGGGCTTTTAACGAGGTGGAGCGTGGTGTTGCTCATGAAATTGTCAGTGTCCTTGTGGTTCGGTCCACACCGATCACGTCGATCGGCCAGACAATGCTTAGGGCACCAGATATGGTAGTTCAAAAAACCCAAAGCACTAGATGTTGTTGTTTGTCCGCGGAGTTATCGACCCGGACGCACACTTCTCAGGCGCACAGCCAGAGTGGCGCAACCGAAACGGTGCGCTGTGTGGCGTGTCGACCAAATAGTCCTCCCGACATCGCTGCGTGCCGGCTCCAGTTGGAGCTTCGCACGACGGATTGGCGTCCCGTGCGGCTTCACTCTTCGGTAATTACCTAAACGGGACAGCCATTCTCGTCAGCTGCATCCGTGGCGTCAAGAGCTGGTGTAAACCACTACCTATCGTGTTCGAATTGCTTGATTACTACAACATAGTGTGGTTTACACGGCTTTGGTAGACGATGTCATTTGTATGGATATAGATACACAGACAGTATTTGTGCGCACTCCGCGACCAATTCGCTCGTGGCTTTAGTTCCGAATCGTGAATATGTGACGGTGTTCACCGTTTTGGCGCTGGCGCGTCTCTAGTGTGCGCGTTGAAAGTGATCGCGTTTAAATTTTAGAGAAGGTGTCATGACCCGTTACCCAACGTTTGATAATGCGATCAGTCGAGAGGGCGCGTGTACTGGGGGGCTCTCGCCGACACTGTGTCGTGTGTGCGTGTTTGAAGTGAAAAAGGGCATGTTTGTCGAGCAACTCGACAAACCCTGGCTTGAGAGCAGATTTCCTCTGCAAGGTTTTTTTGTCGAGTCCGATGAACAGATTGAACAGCTCCGTGAAGAATGCGTGTTCGTCTTTGTGAATCAATCATCGATCAGCTCCACCACGGAAAAAGAGCGCCCACGCCGGGGGCAGTTCCACGTGGTTACCGGCGGCGCTGGCTAAACACAGCGATAAAATCACTTGGCTGATGTGATGCAGACTTAATACAAGCGTGAAACAAATAGGTTGTTTGCCAGCCTTGGTTTGGCTCAATTCCTAGCGGTTTTCGCTGCATTAAACTGCATCGCTATCGGTGTTTAGGGTCGAAAATTGATAGTCGTGGTCGAGTGTAAAGGCCGAACTTTGATTTCGACATCAGGCCGATTGATTAGGTGCGGGGCAAGCTCTCCGGCCTAGGGAGGCTCCGAAAAAGTCCCAGCAGAGTGCGAGACAAGGCGAAGCCAAAGCAAAAAAGCGGACCGGGCCGGCGCACCGGGTTACACGCAGTAAATGAGCATTTTTTGATTTGGCATCAACGCAGTATCGTGGGGCAAGCCTTCCTGACTGATGGGGCTTGTTCGGAGGTTCCCTAATGCGATCGCATGGCTCAATATTCAACAAACATTATTCGGACAGCTGAGATCTTCAGCCATCATAACCTTCCAGCAGGATGCGACTAGCTTGCAATTTGTTGGACATTTTGAATATATGCCAAGCTTGGAATTAGTGCGGAGCTTGGCTCTGAATCTATGCCCTTTCGCTTGCAGATTCAGCTGTATGGCGTTGGTGTTGGATGCACGCCGCTTTTCGCGACTTGAGTCTGCTGTGAGCGACGAGTCAGATCGGTTGCTATGCTGGACAGGTGTATGACCGGGTAGGAGGGCGCCCGAGTTCACATCTGGCGGTGACTCACCTGCGATCTGGCTTTGGTCAGTGAAATTCACGGCGGCGGTTGTGCGCACGCGATGCGGCAAACAGCGCGTTAGCCTCCACAGTTCTCGATTTGGCAGACAGTGATCATGAACGTCCATATCCTCGACGACTGGTTCGACACCTTGTGCGGCTTGCCCTGTTTCACCGCACTTGCCGCTCACGATGTCACGGTTTGGAACGACCACGTCGACGACGTCAATCTGTTGGCTGAACGGCTCGCCGACGCCGAGGCGCTGGTGCTGTTTCGGGAGCGCACCGCGATCACCGACGCATTGCTCGCCCGATTGCCGCGCCTCAAATTGATTTCCCAGCGCAGTGTCTATCCACACATCGATGTACCCGCGTGCACCCGCAACGGCGTGATGCTGTGTTCGAACATGCACGCCGACACGCCGTCCTATGCGGCGGCTGAACTCACGCTGGCGTTGATATTGAGTCAGTACCGCCAGATACCAGACCAAGCTGCATCCCTGCGAGGCGGCAACTGGCAAATGGGCGTGGGCCGCAGCGTGCGTGGTCGCACACTTGGCCTCTACGGTTTTGGGCGCATCGCGCGCGTGGTGGCGGGTTACGCCGAGGCGCTTGGATTGCAGGTGCAGTGGTGGGCGTCTGAAGCGGGTCGCGCGCGGGCCGCAGAAGCTGGCGCGACGCTCGCCTCGTCTCGGCAGACTTTCTTTGAGACATCGGACATTGTCAGCCTGCATGTTCGGCTCAAACCCACCACCCGTGGCATTGTCACGGCGGCGGATCTGGCGTGTATGCAGCCTCGAGCGCTGTTGGTGAACACCTCGCGGTCGGGTCTGATCGCGCCAGGGGCACTCGAAGCTGCGGTGCTGCAAGGGGGCGTGCACGCGGCGGTCGATGTGTTCGACACCGAGCCGTTGACCGATACCGACGATCCCCTCTTAAATCACCCCAATGTGCTCGCCACGCCGCACATCGGTTACGTCACCGAAGACGAATTCGAGCTGCAGTTCAGCGACATCTTCGCGCAGGTGAACGCGTTTGATGCCGGCCTACCAATCCATGTGATCAACCCCGACGTGGTGACGGCTCAGTAGGTTTGACCTGTTCAGATACGATGCGACAGTCGCGCGCCGTTTAGCTGGACGGTGTCAGCAGACCCGCGTGGCAAATAAAAGACTCAATGGTGTCCAGGCCCTCGCCAGTTTTCATGTTGGCAAAGGTCCAGGGTTTGTCGCCGCGCATCCGATTGGTGTCCGATTCCATAACCTCAAGCGACGCGCCCACATGGGGTGCGAGGTCGATTTTGTTGATCACCAGAAAATCGCTCTTGGTGATGCCTGGTCCGCCTTTGCGTGGGATTTTCTCGCCTTCGGCAACGTCGATCACGTAGACCGTGATGTCGGCGAGTTCTGGGCTGAAGGTCGCCGATAGGTTGTCGCCACCGCTTTCGACAAAGACCACGTCGAGGGCGGGAAACAGCTGCTGCAAGTCGTCGATTGCCGCGAGGTTCATCGAGGCGTCTTCGCGGATAGCGGTGTGCGGACAGCCGCCGGTTTCAACCCCGACAATGCGTTCGGCTGGCAGGGCGCCGGACTCGGTGAGGATGCGCTGGTCTTCCCGGGTGTAGATGTCGTTGGTGACAACGGCGATGTCGAAACGCTCGCGCATCGATTTGCACAAGGCTTCGAGCAGGGCGGTTTTGCCGGATCCGACCGGGCCGCCGACGCCGACGCGCAACGGGGAGCTGTCTGTTGTCATGGTGTGGTTCTCAAGAGCGGTAGAGGCGGGTGTACTGGGTTTCGTGGGCGGCGCTGGCGAAGCTTGCCGCTGGCAGCGAAAAGCCAATGTCGTCGTCTTCGACAGCGGCACTGTGCTCAATCGCGCGGTGGATGTCTGGCCAGAGTTGCATCATCAAGCGCTGCCCGTCGGATTGGCCTAGCGGCACGTGTTTGACACCGACAAGCACGGTGTTCTCAAGCCAGCCCCACGCCTGCGCGGCTTGCGCGCCGGCGGCGGGGATGCCGAAATGGTGTGCCGCGCACGCAAGGCCTGTGAGCGGCGATTTGCGAATCAACTCGTCGCGGTCTCGCACGGCCTCGGGGCAGAGCTGCTTCAGCAAGGTGCCGACGGCGCGGGCGCGGGCGCGCTCTTCTTCGCGCAGCTCGTGGGTCTCGCGGCTGGCCAGCGCAAAGGCCGACCAGTGCGCAATCGCGTCTGTGTCTGCCTCGCAGAAAGCCGTGTGCAAGCGGTGTAACAGGGGCAGATCTTGCTGTGCTTGGGGGCCGGCAATCCAGTCCTGGCACCAAGCGCGCAGGCTCTGGACATCGTGCACCCAGCCGGCCTCGATGGCCCACTCCAGTCCCTGGGAATAGCTGTAGGCGCCGACTGGCAAGTTAGCGCTTGAAAACTGCAACAGCGGCCCTATCCAGGGCGCCAGGCTCGATTCAGTGGGCATGGTGGTGGCCACCACCGTAGGCGCCACTCTCGGGCTCGAAGGCATCCTCAACGTGTTCAATCACGAGTCCAAGCCCGATCAGCATCTCGTCTAGCACGTGGTCGCGGCTGTAGGCCACACAGTGCTGTGTGATTTGCAGTGGCACGTGTCGATTGCCGAGGTGGTAGCACGCGCGCGCAAACAGCAGCGTGTCGTTGCAGCGAGAGCGTGACAATGATTCCGTGGCAGCTGTCACACGCACCCGAAGTCCGTCGTCACTTGCCAGCACATCACCTGGGGCTATCGTGGTGCCGCGCGGCAGCACGACGCCAACGTCTCGACCGTCGTCGAGGCTCGCCCGCAGCCTGGAGTGCGTGCGCTGCTGACACGTCAGTGTCAAAGTTGGCATGTCGTCGGGCGCGGCTGCGACGTCAGTGTTTCGTTTCGTCAGCGTGATCATCGTCAGAACAAATAATACTTCTGTGCCAAGGGAAGCGATGTTGCCGGCTCACAGGTCAGCAACATACCGTCTGCGTGCACCGCATAGGTCTGCGGGTCGACACTGATATCCGGCTGGTAGTCGTTGAGCACCATGTTTTGCTTGGTGATGCTGCGGCAGTTCGAGACGGCGTGCAGGGTGGCGTTGAGGCCGAGGCGTTCGCCAACGCCATCTGCGATTGCAGCCTTGCTGACAAAACTCATCGAGAGCCCGGCGTTGTTGCCAAAGGCTGCAAACATCGGGCGGTAGTGCACGGGTTGCGGTGTGGGGATCGAGGCGTTGGGGTCGCCCATGGGGGCCGCGGCAATCGCGCCCCCTTTGAGGATCAGGCTTGGCTTGGTGCCAAAGAACGCGGGTTTCCAGAGCACCAGATCTGCGAGCTTGCCGATTCCAACGGAGCCGACTTGATCTGCAATGCCGTGGGTGATCGCGGGGTTGATGGTGTATTTGGCGATATAGCGTCTGGCGCGCACGTTATCGACACGCGCGGTGTCACCCTCGAGGCTGCCGCGCTGCTCGCGCATCTTGTGTGCGGTCTGCCAAGTCCGGCTGACCACTTCGCCCACGCGGCCCATCGCCTGTGAGTCTGATGCAATCATTGAGAAGGCGCCCATGTCTTGCAGGATGTCCTCGGCCGCTATGGTCTCGCGGCGAATGCGCGACTCGGCAAAGGCGATGTCCTCTGGGATGGTCGCTTTGAGGTGGTGACAGACCATCAACATGTCGAGGTGTTCGTCGACGGTGTTGACGGTGTATGGGCGCGTTGGGTTGGTTGAAGAGGGCAGCACGTTGGGCTGGCCGCAGGCGCGGATGATGTCCGGCGCGTGGCCGCCGCCTGCGCCCTCAGTGTGGTAGGTGTGGATCGTGCGGCCTTTCATCGCCGCGAGTGTGTCCTCGACAAAGCCCGATTCGTTCAGGGTGTCGGTGTGGATTGCAACTTGGATGTCGTGTGCGTCGGCGACACTCAAGCAGTTGTCGATCGCAGCCGGAGTGGTACCCCAGTCTTCGTGCAGCTTCAGGCCCATCGCGCCGGCTCGGATTTGCTCATCGAGCGCACCGGGCAAGCTCGCGTTGCCCTTGCCGAGCAGGCCGAGATTCATTGGGAAGGCGTCTGCAGCGCGCAGCATGGTCGCAATGTGCCAGGCGCCCGGTGTGGCGGTGGTGGCGTTGGTGCCGGTTGCGGGTCCGGTGCCGCCGCCGAGCATGGTGGTCACACCTGAGCACAAGGCTTCATCGATCTGCTGCGGGCAGATCATGTGGATGTGCGCATCGACGCCGCCTGCGGTCAAGATCATGCCCTCACCGGCGATGACCTCAGTGCCCGGACCGACTGGGATGGTGACGCCATTTTGGGTGTCGGGGTTGCCGCCTTTGCCAATCGCGTGGATGCGGCCGCCCTTGAGCCCAACGTCTGCCTTGATCACACCGGTGTGGTCGAGGATCAGCGCGTTGGTGATGACGGTGTCGACGACGTCCGGGCCGCCCTGGCACTGGCCCATGCCGTCGCGGATGACTTTGCCGCCGCCAAAACTGATTTCATCGCCGTAGACGGTGTGGTCTGTCTCAGGCGAAATCCAGAGTGATGTGTCGCCGAGGCGCACACGGTCGCCGACGGTTGGACCGTAGAGTTGCGCGTAGGCGCGTCGATCGAGTTCAGCCATTGCTGGAGTCTCCGTTGTCGAGTGCACCCTGGACCTGTCCGCGAAATCCGTACACCTTGCGTGCACCACCGTAGGGCACAAGCGTCACATCGCGGGATTGACCCGGCTCGAAGCGAACAGCCGTGCCGGCGGGGATGTCCAAGCGCCAGCCACGGGTTGCCGCGCGGTCGAATTCCAGCGCCGAATTGGTCTCGAAAAAGTGGTAGTGCGAGCCCACCTGAATGGGTCGATCACCGGTGTTTGAGACCGTCACTTGGCGCGTCTCGCGGCCGGCGTTGAGTTGGATCGTGCCCTCAGCGCACTCGATGGCGCCCGGTGCGTGGCTGTCAATCGGTGGTGGCCCAACCGGTTGGTGCACGGTGACGAGCTTGGTCCCGTCTGGGAAGGTCGCCTCGACCTGCACTTCGTCGAGCAACGCGACCACGCCGTCCATGACTTGCTCGGGCGTGAGCAACTCGCGACCGCGTGCCATGAGTTCGGCCACACTCGCGCCATCGCGCGCGCCTTCAATGATCGCCAGACTCAAATACGCGACGGCTTCGGGGTAGTTCAGTGTGCAGCCGCGTGCGAGCCGTCGCTCGGCGAGCTGCGCCGCGCTGAACAGCAGTAATTTGTCTTTCTCGCGGGGCGTCAATTCCATGTCTTTGTCTCAGGTTGACCAGATGCGTGGCGCTGTCGCTGCGCTGCCGACCACCTGTGGACGCAGCGCGCGCCACAGGGATTCTGATATGTCCCGCCACGCTTGACCATCGTCGCCGAGATAGCGCGCGATGAGCAAGCCCTCGACGCAGGTGAGCACGGTGTCTGGGTTGCTGATGTCGGCGCGCAACGCATCGCAATCCACAGCGTCAAATGGGGTGGCGATCAAGGTGCCGGAGTAGGCATGTCCACGCATGCCAGCGGTGGTGTTGAGCCAAGTTGGTGCATCGATAACGGTGTTCTCGAACCAAATTGGTGCACCGTCACGGTGGATCTCGGTGCGCCAGCGCGCGTACCCGGCTGTGAACTGTTCCCGTGCGCTGGGCCGTCCAAAGCAATGCGTCTCGCGAAAGATCAAGCGGGATTTCGGCGACAACATGATCCGCGTTTGGCCGCGCGATTGCGCGCCGTTGAAGTGGATGGTCTCGTGCGGCAAGTATTCGAGGCAGCCGTCGTCTTCAATGTCCAGTTGCAGTCGCACCTTGGCTTCAAAGCCGGCGCTGCGGTAGACGAGGGTCGCACCAGGAGTGAGCAGCTGCGCCTGGGCGCCGGCTTTGACCTGCGCGTTAACGGTTAAACGGTCACCGCCGACGATGCCCGCAGGGGGGTGCAACAGGTGGACTTGGCAGCGCGCGCCCTCGGGGTAGAGTGGGCGCTGTACGCGAAGCGGTCCATCGTGCGCGTGTTTGAGAACGGTGCGACCGCGCTCTTTAGTGAATGCGAGATCGAGCGTGGCGTGCCAATCACTGGCGTCCTCTCGTGCTGCGGTCGCGGGTGGTGGCGTCGAGGCGGCGGGGTGAACTTGGGGCGAGTGCATGGCTTGGGGCGTGCGCAATAGGCTTGAGGCAATGGTACCTGACGCGCGATTGAGCGGGGTTTGTTGTCGGCACCGTTGAATGGCTCGCAATCTCGTTGGGTGTCGTCAGTGTCTCCGAGTGGTCTCGGGCCACTTTAGGTGGACATCGTCCGGGCTTGCAATAAAATCGGATTGTGAGTTGCGAGCCTATGGGCTTGCAAGGTGTCGTGTGGGTCGGGATCTTCTGGGTCCGTGGGTGGTCTAGAGTGTCCAGGCTCGCGGCGAGATTGGGCGGACGTACCGATGATGCTACGCCCGGCGCACCGCGCAAGATAGAATGGCGCCGCACTGGTTGCCAAGCCATCAGGAGATTGTCACCGTGAACACAAGCGAATCAGGCCAGACGGCGATGTCACCGGTACTGCAGTTTTTTTTGCTGCTCTGGCCGATTGTGTTCACCTGCTTCTACTTTATCTACGCGGTGCTCGGGCTCGCTGTCTCCGGTGATGACTTGCTCTATTGGCAAGCGGAGTCACGCAGTGTGGCGGGGATAGTCGCACCGGGCATTTTGATGTTTGTCACGGCCTGCTTGCTCTACGTGGCGTGGCGAAGATTGGGGTTACACCACCCAGTCGCCGTGTCCTCATTGATCCACGGCATCATCTGTGTGGCACTGACTGCGTTGATATTCGCGTTCAGCTGATGTCCCTGACAGCCTCAATGCGTGCGTGCCGTATGAGGGCTTGTCGCTGGTCTGCGGGAGTGTCCCGAAGCAACGCGCCAGCGTCGACTGCGCGCATGGCTGCGACTGCAGCGCGCAGCCGCTTGGCCTGCGGGTAAGGCGCGGCCATTGCGCTCGCGTCACCGCGTTCTGTGGCTTGGTAAACCAACAAGACGTCGTCGAATCTCGCCGCGCGCCGAATGGCGTCGAGCGCGGTGAGGGCGTCGACGAGCTCGACCGCTGACAGCGAGTCGGCCCGCTGACAAGTGTGCCTGTGACGCGCGCTGATCAGCGCGAGCTCACGCCACGCTTTTGGCACTTTGAGCCGCGCACAGCTCGTCTCGATCATGGACTCGCCATTGGACTCGCCGTTTTGGCTTGAATGTTCTTTTGCGCCGGTTGCCTTCCCATTCGGCGCTGGGTTGCTTTCTAGGCCCTGACAGAGCGTGGCAAAGCGGGCTGCGACACTCGCCCCGAGCGCGCATGCGCGGGTCAGTGCCTGCAGCGCCAATTCGCTTGCAGTGGTCGATTCTGCCGCCGTGTTGCTCTCGCCAAACAGGCTGTCGAGTTCGGGCCACACGCGAGCAAGCGCGTCACAATCTCGCAAGGTGTCAAAAAACACGTGTGGTGAATCGGTCGCAAGTGCCTTGGCCATTTCCTGCTGCACGCGCTCGGCTGGCAAGGTGGCGAGTTCACCGCTGCTCGCCATTTTCTGCATTAATGTCAGGGTCTGCGGCGCCACCCGAAATCCAAATGGTGCCAGTCGGGCGGCGAAACGGGCCACGCGCAGCACGCGAAGTGGGTCATCTTCAAATGCCGGTGAGACATGGCGCAAGACACGCGAGCGCAGGTCGTGATCGCCACCCCAGGGGTCGATCAATTGGCCGCTGCTGTCCTGGGCCATGGCGTTGATGGTGAGGTCGCGCCGCGAGAGGTCTTGATCTAGAGTGACATGTGTCCCGGCGTCGATATCGAACCCGTGGTGGCCGCGACCGGCTTTGCGCTCGGTGCGCGCGAGCGCGAACTCCTCGTTGGTTTCGGGGTGCAGGAAGACCGGGAAGTCCTTGCCGACTTGACGGTAGCCCGCGGCCAGCATGTCGTCCGGCGTTGCGCCGACGACAACCCAATCTCGGTCTGCGACCTCCAGACCCAATGCACTGTCGCGTACCGCGCCGCCAACCAAATACGATTTCATATGAGAAGTGTGACGTGCCGCTGTTGAAACTGTCCAGCCTGAGGGGCGCCGCGTTGCTCAGCGTCCTGCTGCTTAGTGGCTGCAGTCACTTGGGCTTCTATGCCCAGGCGGTTCACGGTCACGTGGCACTGATGCGCGCGCGCGTACCTATCGACGCGGCGATTGCCGACCCTGCAGTGAGTTCGCAGACCAAACGTCTGCTCAACCTCGCCGCTGAGGCACGGCGCTACGCGCACTCGTCTCTGTCCCTGCCAGACAATGGCAGCTACACCGCTTGGGTCGCGCTCGACCGGCCGGCTGTGACTTGGAATGTGGTGGCGACGCCGGCTCATTCGCTTGTGCCCGAACGCTGGTGTTTCCCGGTTGCCGGCTGTTTGAGTTACCGCGGGTATTTTGAGCGCGAGCGGGCCGAGCGCTTCGCCGAACGCTTGGCTGAACAGGGACTCGACGTCGCGGTGAACGGCGCCTCGGCTTACTCAAGTTTGGGTTGGTTCAGGGACCCCGTGGTCAGCACCATGTTTCGCGGCGGTGATGTGGCCTTGGTCGGCGTGGTGTTCCACGAATTGGCGCACCAGCAGCTCTATGTCAGCGACGACAGCAGTTTCAATGAGTCTTTTGCCACCTTTGTCGAGATGGCAGGCGTTGAGCGCTGGCTCAGTGAGAGCGGTCGAGCGCAGCGCATTGAACCCTGGCGCCGCCAGCGTGCGCGCCGAAGTGAGTTCATTGACCTGCTCACCGAGAGCCGACAGCGGTTGTCGGCGGTCTACGCCGCCGGTGGTGACACTGCTGAACTGGACGCGGCAAAACAGGCGGAGTTGCAGCGGCTCAATCAGGCTTACAGCGAATTGAAATCATCTTGGGGCGGATACTCTGGCTACGATGGCTGGTTTGCCCGCCCGGTCAACAACGCGCGTTTGGCAGGCGTTGGCACCTACACTCAATGGGTGGGCGCGTTCGCCGAGTTGTACGCGCAATCCGGGCAAGACTTCGCGCGTTTTTATGACGCCGCGGCTGCGCTCGGGTCGTTGCCACCCGACCAGCGGCATGCACGGCTGGTTTCCCTGTCGCCGTCGCAAGGCTTGTAGAACATGACCTCCTGTCAGAGCGTACTCATTGTTTCTGATACCCACGGGCAGCTGCACGACGGTATTGCACGCCTGTCTGAAGGGGCTGATTGGGTCGTGCATTGTGGCGATATTGGTGACGCGAATGTGTTGGCGAGACTGCAACCTCGCAATCGGGTGATCGCGGTATTTGGCAACAACGACGCGCCATCGCGCGTGGGGCATGAAGACAGCCTGTTGTTTGACAGTTTGCCCGAGTCCGCCGAGCTCGAGCTGCCGGGTGGCGTGTTGGCCGTGGTGCACGGCCACCGACATAACCCCGCAAGCAAACGACACGTGTTGTTACGGCGGCGATTCCCCGCCGCGCGCGCGGTCGCCTACGGTCACAGCCACAAGTGCTTAGTCGATCAGTGCGAGCAGCCTCTGATTGTCAACCCCGGCGCGGCTGGACGCGATCGAACCTACGGTGGACCCTCGTGTTTGATGCTGCACGCAGCGGCCGACAACTGGTTTTTCAGTGCGCATCGGTTCTCACTGAAACGTGCGCGCTATGCGCCTTGATTGCAAGCCCACTCTTGCGTGTGCGGACTGCACCTCGAGCTAGACAGTGTCTAGTGTGGTCAATTCTTGTAGACAGGCCGTAAACAAGAGGTCTATAAGGGTGTAGGGTGGGGTCTAGCCTTTTACAAGGCACGTTCGTCAAGAAGTTGCGAGGAGCCGTGCATGGAAATCGAACTCGGCCACAGGGTGAGAAGCGGTGGCGTCTCAATTCGGCTGCTCGGGCAGCAGTTGGGGCAAACGATGCGCTCACGCGTCCCCATCATGCTTGCATTGTCTTTGCTAATTGGTAGCAGTGTCGGGTCTTGCAACAGCTACAGACACTGGCGAGTTGCCGTTGATGAAACAGCTCAGACACTCGCCGATGCATCTGTATTACTTGATTCAATGGCGGGTTCAAATGCCAATTCGAGCACATACCAATCGGTGCTTGAAGCCGTTGCGACCGGCGCAAATTTGGACAAGCTTTCATACCAGCGCGGTGATCGTCGTTGGGATGCCTTTGCGAATCCAGCCGTAGCCACGGTGATAGACAACACGTCGATGCAGATAGCGCACGGCAATCGCAGTATCAATGGCATGCTGGTCACAGAAGTTCCCAAGTATCACGTCATGCGCATCGACTTGCTGGCTGCGCTTGGCGTGGCTTTGGCGGTGTATTTGGCCTTGTCATTCGCACCTTGTTTAATCTCAAATCGCAGTAGATCACGCAACCGAGTCAAACCTTGGCGTTTGTTGGCAGAGGATGTCGACGATGATGCAGCTTGGAATGCGCTGCATTTGCGTGAGGCGCACGCAAATCAATTGCATGACACCGCGGAACGGGTACGCCGCGCCGAGCGATTACTGACCATGCGCCACTTGGTTGAGAAAGTCAGTCACGAGTTGCGCAACCCGCTGGCCGCCATGCAGGCAACACTGTCTCGTATGGCACTGGAATCTGGGGAACACAGTGAGCGTGAAAGTGGCATGCGATTGCGCCTTGAGCGTCACATGGCACAAGTGGTCTTTGCGTTGGGTGAACTGCAAACTTTCGGCAATGCTTACCAGCACCAAGATGATCTTCTCGACGTTGCCAAGCAACTGATCGCGAATGCGCACACTGATTTGTCAGACACCCGAATCGTGGTGCGAGCGCCTGCTGCTGAGCGTTGCAGAATCTACGTCGATGCAGAGCGCTTCAATGCCACTATTGCCCAATTGCTGGACAACGCGCTGCTTGCTGTTGAAGCGCGTCGAAAACGTGAGCCCGGGTTGCGCGGTGACATCGTGCTGCACACGTGGCAGCGCGGCGAGCGCGTTGTGATCGCGGTTGACGACAACGGCACGGGTGTCAGCGCGCGCGCGCGCGAACGATTATTTGACCCTTTCTTTACAACCCGTGCCGACCGATTTGGTCTTGGATTGGCGCTAATTAAACAATTCGCTGAGCACTACGGCGGTAGCGTGAGAGCGGTGAACAAAAAAGTGGGTTGCCGGATAGAACTCATTTTACCGAGCGCTGGCCGAGCTGACGACAACGCCTAGTCACCGGTCCGCGATAGGCTCCGTGAATCTGTTGTGAGCAAGCGGAATGGCCCTTTGAGGTCACGAGTTGCGTCAGAATTTCATCAGGCGCAGCACTGGCCCACGACTGTAGTCCAGGGCATTGAGATCCACGGTGTACGACTTGCCGCGAACGGTGGCGGTCAAGCTGTCGGCGCCGACCGGGACGGCCACACGGTAGAGGTCAAAGCGCGCAGGCAAGCTGTACCAACCGCGGGTGTCGGCTACCTCTGAGACAAACAGTGCGATGGCGAGCAATTGCGCACCCAGTTCATCCTTCGCCCTGAGTTCTTTGGCGAGATTGTGTTTGGCGCTCAGTCGTAGGCTTTGGCGCGCGAGCAATGCGCCTGCACGCGCATCGAGGGACTGTCGAAGCAGTTGGTTTATATTTGTGCTTGCACGCTCATGCGCGGGCGTCTTGCCGTTGGCCAGTTGCAAGCTCAGCGCCGGCGTTGGCGCGTCGACTGGACGGTAGGCGGGAAAGGCGATCTGCCAGGCCAGCCCATTGTTCAAGTGGCTCGAGTACTTTGTTGACACTTGCCCGGTTGCCACCGCCAGAACGAGTTCGCCTCTGGCTGAGGCCAGCGCATTGTTTAGTGCGCTGGGTGCGAGTGTGTCGGCGTCACTGCTGCCAAGTTGCTGTGCCAACCGCGCCGCGGTGGCCGGCCACGTGCCCGCGGGCAGTGCGCGCGCAGAGACGTAGGCATCGTTGGTCTGTCCGGCCATCTCGAAGCTGAGCGCCATGAGTGCGCGTGTGAAGGTTGCACTGTCCAATGTGTCTTCGTGCTCACGCAGGCGTTTGCCCGCGCGGCGCGCCTCCACTGCGGCGCTCTCCGCCTGACCCGACAGTAAAAAACCAAGCATGGCATGACTGTGTGCGAGCAGTTGTTCGGCGTACTCGCCGGTGTACCGCGTCGTCGCTTCACTTGTGACCAAAGCGCGGGCTTCATCGCGCAAGCTGATGCGGTCTTCGGCGTCGATGTAGTCGGCGGCCGAGACGAATTGTCTGGCAGCAGCGCTGCTCTGACCGTCGAACAATTCAAGCGTGCCTTGTTCGAGCAATAACAGCAGTTGATCGCGCTCCGGGATCGTGTCTTGCGCGCTGATCAGCACTGACAGACCTGCGGCGGAATCCCCGGCGTGGTGCAGCGCGCGGGCCTGATCAAAGGCCGGTGTGGCGCAGCCCGACACCAACACGGTCAAAGCCGCGCAGGCGAGGAGCCTGCCGCGGCCAAGGCTGGCCAGCATCACCAACCGATGATGGGCTGCGACGACTCGCGTGCGATCTCAGCCTTGTCTGCCCAGCGTATCTCGCCAGTTTGGATATCGGTCATTTCGAGATTCAAGCTGTAGTAGACGAGTTTCTTACGGTTCAAACGCCATTGCTTGGGCTGTTCTTTTTCAATCGACCGCAAGCTGCCAGCGAGAATGAACTGCGCGCCCAACTTGCGGGCGCTGGCGACGCGCTGCGCGGCCGCGCCCTGTTCTTGGAGCTCGGCTTTGAGATTGGCGCGTTGCTCGCGGCTGATGAAACGGTAGCGGCCAGATTGCAGCAGCGCGATGCGGATGTCGTCGGTGATGCCGCTGGTGCTGATGTGCTCGCTGGTTTCATTGACGACGTCGTAGACCACCATGATCGGCGCTTGGTCTGCGCTGTAGGCTGCGCGGTTGAGCAGGCTGTCGGTGAGGTCTTTGACGATCGCATTTTTGTCAGAAAAGCTGTACTGCGCGTCGTATTGGATGTCACTGCCGGGATCAATGGCGCGCGTGGTGGCAGCGCAGCCGGCGAGTGCGAGTGAGGCGAACGCCGCAGCCAGGGCGAGAGAACGCGAGAGTGAGCGAAACATGGCAGCTTCTCCTTGTGGGGCGAGTGTGTGGTTCAAATGCTAGCGCCCTGACGGTCGCTTCGCATGGTTCATTTGCGTTCAATTTAGAAAATGACCCTGCGTGACCCAGTGCGTGCAGCGGTCAGTGCGGTGTGCCTCTTGTGTAGTGTTTCAGCACCCAAATTACCCGAGCACCAAGCAACAATGAGCTCAATGTCAGACCGATTATCAATCCGATCCAAAGGCCTGTGACACCGTAACCGGCGTGGTGGGCGAGCGTGTAGCCAAGACCGAAGGCGACAACCCAGTAAGAAAAAGCGTTAATCAGCATCGGAGCACGGGTGTCTTGCATACCGCGCAGGATGCCAAATAACGTCGCCTGCAAACCGTCAGAGAGTTGGAAAACCGCCGCCAACACCAGCAGCCCAGCGGCGGCTTCTCGCAAAACGGGGTCGGCGGTGTAGAGCGCTGCAATCGGGTGCCTGAAGACCGCTAGCAAGGTTGCGGTCAGCCCTGCGAGCGCCACGGTCAGTAGCACGCCGCTGATCGCTCGCAAGCGGATGGCGGGCAGACAGCGGTGGCCATGTACGCGCCCGACCCGCGCGGTCAGAGCGAGCGAGAGCCCAAGTGGCAACATGTAGGCGAAAGACGTGGCGCCCACGGCGATGTTGTGTGCGGCAGAGGGCACAACGCCAATGACGCCAGCTTGCGCGGCTGTCGCGCTGAACAAGCCTCCCTCGAACAGCAGCGCGAGCCATATGGGCACGGCGAGTGTCAACAAAGAGCGGATTGTTGTGGGGTCGGGCTTGGAGAATTGATCAAACACGCGATAGCGCGCCATGCGTGGGCCCGCAATCCAAAGCAACATCACGATCATCGTGCTCCACTGCACCGCGGTCGTGGCCCACCCGATGCCTGCGAGACCAAGCTTAGGCATCCCGAACCAGCCCAGGCCCAGGCCCAGATCCGCGACGATATTGATCCCAAGTCCAAGCGCCTGCACCCAGAGCATGATGGCGGTGCGCCCGTCTGCCTCGCACAAATTTCGCGTTGCGATCACGATCGCGGCGGCCGGCAGACTGAACGCCGCCGGTACCAAGTACTCCGGGATGCGCAGTGCCAGTACTGGGTCCAATGGACTGTGGTCGAGCAGTGTTGCGGCGATCAGCACCAGGCCCATCAACACCGTGCCAAGGCCGGCTGCAAGCCACAGGCCCTGGCGGAATAACTCACCGACGTCGCGACGGCGACGCTCGCCGAGCAGGCTCGAAATGCGCGGCGAGAGACCTGCGAGCAAGCCAACGCACGTGATCAAGGCGATGAACCATAAGGCGGCACCTAATCCGCCTGCTGCAAGCTCGTCGCGGCCGATTCGACCGGCAACTAAGGTGTCAACAAGGCCGTTGCTCACCTGCAAAATCTGCGCGCCCATGAGCGGCAGCGCAACGCGCATCGTTCGGCGCGTTTCGAGCTGAAGTTGATGGCGGGACATGGGCGCGGGCCGTTTGCGGGCCGCGCAGTCTATCAGTCTGTCGCAGCTTGCGGTGCTTGGACAGTTATCCGCGTGGTGTGCTGCAGTGCGCCACTGGCCGCGCCGAGTTCGGTGACGAGGCGCTGGGTGTCGAGGTGATGGCCTTGATCGGGGTGGAAGCTCGCGCTCTCGAGTCGCATCGGTGCCTCGGTTTCAACCTCAACAGTTGCCGGGCCATTGCGCACAGTGGCGCGGGTGTCGCTGTGCAGCTCAACAGTGCAGTCGGGGTGCAATAACAGCGTGGTGGTGCAAGGCTGACCCGCGCCACCGGTCACGGTATCGACCAGCTCGAGTGTGTCGGCGGTGGCTTGGAATGCGCGTTGGTGGATGGGCGCGCCTTCGAGGCGGGTGTAGCCGTCGTGGGCCCCGACCAGCGTGAAGCCAGATTCCGTGGTGCTGTGGCGGCAGGCGGTGATGCGCGCGCGGCGGCCGACCCTAAAGGATTTCCAGAACTCGCTCTGGTCCTCGCCGCCGACACTCAAGGTGTTGTGGGCGGTTGTTGCGCGCGAGTAGGCCCGCATGCTGCCGGGCATGTACTCAAACACACCGGGGTCGGTGAACACGCGCCGGCCGGCCACACTCCACTCAAAACTCAACGCGTCGCCGTGCCCGTGTGCGGGCAAAAAGTCCGGTGCCAGTGCAGCGCAGTCAATCAGCAGCAAGTTGTCACCTGAGCGTTGACCGTAATAGCCGCTGCGCGGATAGGTGATAAGGGTTGATGGGTTGTTGAGTTCGCCAAACAGGGCCTGCCACGCCGCCAGGGCCTCGGCGGGTTGGTACGCAAAGTACAACCCTGCATCGTTGAACAGGCTCACGCCGCCGTCGGGGTGGCGAAAGTCGGTGGTCACTTGTGCCATGTCGGCCAGAGTCTCGGCGAGCTGGGTTTTGAAATCGCCGTCACGCAAGCAGACGTAGCAATCGAGCAGGTCACAGAACACTTGGTTGTGGTAGGTCGGGCTGAGCTCAAAGTGCATGCCGTCGCTGAGAATTTGCTCTTTGAGCTCGTGTCTGAGGTGGTGCTCGCCAAGTGCGCGCCAGCGCTCGGCCTCCGCCCCGTCAAAATAGGACGCGCCCCAGAGAAGCCCTTTGAGGTTTTTCAGCAAGTGGTTGCCGACGACATCCAGCTCAAGGTTGCGCGCGAGAAAGCGCAACTGCGCAATCAGCGAGCCGTGCACACGCTCGTGTTCGGCAGGCTCGAGCGGCAGCTTGCCAGCGGCCAAGCGCTGCATCCACACCACCACCCGAATTGACAAGGTGTAGCTGTTCCAGTCGTCTAGAAAATAACCCCGGCGGTAGGGCCTGGACTGGTCGATCCAATCGAGCACGAAACGGCTGGCGAGTTTGTCTGGCAGCGCCTCCAAGAATTCGTGGTAGTTGAGATTCAAGACCCACAGCAGTTGGCCTTGCCGCATGTCCTCTGGGCGCCATTCGACCGGCACGCTGAGATCGCGCGCGCGGTTGAGGAAGGTGATGGTGGCACCGTTCTCATCGTGACGGGTCACGAGGTGTTTGCGCTCTGGCAGGATGGGCAGCGGTGGCGAGCTGGCGCGGGGCAGTGCGTCGTGGTCGTGGATCGCAGTGGCCTCGGCCTGCGCCTCGGACATCGTTCGAACCAGCAACTGGCGCTTCGCGGTCAAGCGTAGACGGTGCCACAGTTGCTTTAATCGGGTGTATCGGATGGAATGCCAAAACAAGCTGGCTTGTTGCAATTGCACAGCAGACGCCCAAGGGTGTGATATCAGGCTCAGTATAGTTGAGTGGATCTGGGCGACCGCTGCGGCACAGGCGGCATTTTGGTGACAGCGCGGTTAGACCGCGTCGTCGGTCTCCTTCAGCCAGTCTCTGGCGGTCAGGTAGTGCTCTGTCAGTGTGGCTTCGGCGCTGCCCGGTTCAGGCTGCCAGTCGTAGCGAAAGCGCACTTCCGGTGGCATCGACATCAAGATGGACTCGGTGCGACCGCCAGATTGCAGCCCGAAAAGCGTGCCACGGTCCCACACCAGGTTGAATTCGACGTAGCGGCCGCGCCGGTAAAGCTGGAAATCGCGCTCGCGCTCGCTGAAGGCGCACGCGCGGCGGCGCTTGGCAATCGGGGTGTAGGCGGGCAGGAAGTGGTCACCGACTGATTGCATAAATTGGAAGGCGTTGTCGAAGCCACCCTCGGTGTAGTCGTCGAAAAAGAGACCGCCGACGCCGCGCGGTTCGGCGCGGTGTTTGAGGTAGAAGTAGTCGTCACACCATGTCTTCAGGCGCGGGTAGAGATTCTCACCGAAGGGCCGACACGCGCGCTCGGCGGTTCGATGCCAGTGCACACAATCGTCTTCAAATCCGTAGTAGGGCGTCAGATCAAAACCGCCACCGAACCACCAAATGGGGTCTTTGCCTTCAGGAGATGCGTTGAAAAACCGCACATTGGCATGGCTTGTAGGCACGTAGGGGTTGTGTGGGTGCAACACCAAAGACACCCCCATGGCTTCGAAGGGTGCACCTGCGAGTTCGGGTCGGTTGGCGGTTGCTGAGGGCGGCAGGGTGTGGCCGGTGACGTGCGAAAAATTGACGCCGGCTTGTTCAAACAATTGTCCGCCTGTGAGCACTCGCGACACACCTCCACCACCGGATTCGCGTGTCCAGGCGTCGGTTTGGAACTCGGCTCCGCCGTCAAGTGCTGACAAGTCACAGCACAGCGTGGCTTGCAGCTCTCGCAGGTAGTGTTCAACAGCGCTGGTATTGGGACGACTCTTCATGTTGTTAATTCTAGCGCGATCCCGACTGAAACTGTCGGTCTGTCGCGGGTCTCAAGCCTACTTGCGACATCAAGGTTGGTAGACTCTCAAACATCGTCGAATTCATTACGTTTTTTTTTGTTAGAGGATTTCAACATGCCTGCTTTGCTGCCAAGCGTCGATCCAGACGGTTTGCTCGAATACTCAGTGGTCTTCACCGACCGCTCACTGAATCACATGTCAAAGCACTTCCAGCGAGCGATGTGCGATATCCACGCATGGCTTGTTGACGCCTACGCCGCAGAGACTGCTGTGGTGGTGCCGGGCGGTGGCAGCTTTGCGATGGAGGCGGTGGCGCGGCAACTGGCAACGGGGAAACGCTGCACGGTGATCCGCAATGGCTTGTTCAGTTTTCGCTGGTCACAGATTTTTGAGATGGGTGCGATCCCCGCGAGTGAGACCGTGCTGCGTGCTCGACAGTTGGGCAACGAGACGGCCTCGCCGTTCACACCTGCGCCGATTGAAGACGTGGTGGCGTCGATTGCCGCTGACAAACCTGAAGTCGTGATTGCACCGCACGTTGAGACCTCAGCTGGCATGATCCTGCCAGACAGTTACATCGCAGCCGTCGCCGAGGCCACGCACAACGCAGGTGGTGTGTTTGTGCTCGATTGCGTGGCAAGTGGTGCGGCGTGGATTAACATGCGTGAGCTGGGTGTAGACGTCTTGATCAGCGCGCCGCAGAAAGGGTGGTCGTCAACACCCTGTGCCGGCCTTGTGATGTTGGGCGAGCGCGGCTTGGCCGCGGTTGAAGCCTCGACCAGCACCAGCTTTGCCACAGACTTAAAAAAATGGCTCGCGATCATGAACGCTTACACCGCGGGCGGCCACGCGTACCATGCGACCCTGCCAACCGAAGGTTTGGTCGCCTTGCGTGATGCGATGGTCGAGGCACGAGAGATTGGCCTTGAAACCTTAACGGAACAGCAATTTGCGCTCGGAGCTGCAGTGCGCGCGGCGCTGGCTGAGCGCGGCATACAGAGCGTTGCGGCGCCGGGGTTTGAAGCGCCCGGCGTGGTCGTGTGCTTCACCGATCGAGACGACTGGCAAAACGGCAGTGCCTTTGCCGCCGCTGGGGTGCAAATCGCAGCCGGCGTACCCTTGCAGGTGGGTGAACGCCTCGATTACAAATCCTTTCGCATAGGCCTCTTTGGGTTGGACAAGCTCGCCGACACTGACGCGGCAGCGGCGCGATTTGTCGAGGCGCTTGATACCGTTAAGTAGGTTCGCTCAGGGTGGCGCTGCAAAAAAGGTGTTGCAGCGCAGCTCTTAGCGCAGCTCTTAGCGCAGCTTAGCGCCGTCGCTGAGGCGGAATATTGCGCTTGGCTTCTCAGCCTTGCCAAGCGGACCGTCGACAATGGCGTCGACACCGGTCAAGCCATGCAGTGCAGCGGTTTCGCGGATTGCGGGTTCTCCGCTTCGGTTGGCGCTGGTGGACACCAGTGCACCGTCAATGGCATCACACAGTGCACGGACCACAGGGTGTGCTGACACGCGCACTGCGACCGTGTCACGGCCGCCTGTCAAAATCGCGGGGCAGTTGGCGTTTGCGGGCACGACCCACGTGGTGTGTCCTGGCCATGTTGATTCAATTGTTGCGCGCTGCGCTGCGCTCAATGGCGCGATCCAGGCTTGCAACTGCTGAAGAGTGCTCGCGATGAGAATCAACCCTTTGTCTTCGGGGCGTGTCTTGATGGCAAGAACACGTTCGACTGCCTGTGCATCCCCGGGGTCGCAGCCCAGACCGTAGACGGCCTCGGTTGGGTAGGCGACAACGCCGCCGCGCCGGATCAGCGTGGCGGCGTCTTCAATGCCGAGCGGCGGTTTAGTCGCTGGCATCACCTGCCGTCTTGCTCGCGGCAGTCACCTTGCGCGCGGCGGTCTTTTTGGCGCTCGCTTTTTTCTTGGCAGCGGTTTTCTTTTTACTCGTGGCTTTCTTTTTGGAGGCTGTCTTTTTTGCCGGTGCCTTCTTGGCTGCCGCTTTCTTCGCCGCGACTTTCTTACCGCGTTTCTCCGGTGCCTCGGCAATCATTTTTTCAGCGGTTGCAACGTCCATGGCCTGGAGTGCGACCAAATCTTCTTTGAGTTCTTTGGGCAACTTGGCGTTCTTGACGCCATCGCTCAGATACGGACCCCAGCGCCCGTTGAGCAGTTGGATGTCCGTGCCCTCAAATTTCTTGATCACCCGATTTCGGTCAATTTCCTGCTTCTCCGCCACCAGCTCACGCGCCCGAGCCTCGCTGATGGTGTAGGGGTCGTCGTCTTTGATTGAGGCGTATTTGACCTTGTCATCATCGCTGCAGTGGAATTTGACGTAGGGGCCAAAGCGACCGATGGCGACCGAAATTTTGTCGGCATCTTCGCCAAAGTGCCTTGGCAGATCGAACAGTTTGATCGCGTCTTCGAGCGTGATGCTGTCCATCTTTTGACCGGGCTTGAGGCCGGCAAAAGTTGGTTTATCTTCATCGTCGCGGGTGCCAATTTGCACGAAAGCGCCGTAGCGTCCAATGCGCACACTGATCGGTTTGCCGGTCTTCGGGTCAGCGCCGAGCTCGCGCGCTTGCACCGCCTCGTCGCGTGAAACCGTTTCTTCCTTTTCATTGATCTGCTTGATGAACGGCGTCCAGAAGTCGTGCATCAAGGGGACCCAGTCCTTCTCGCCACGTGAGACGGCGTCGAGCTGGTCCTCGAGTGTGGCGGTGAAGTCGTAATCGACGTAGCGTGTGAAGTGCTTGGCGAGAAAACGGTGTACTACCCGACCAACATCCGTTGGGATGAAGCGACGCCCGTCCATCTCGACGTAGTCTCGGTGTTGCAATGTGCTGATGATCGCAGCGTAGGTCGACGGGCGACCGATGCCGTGTTCTTCGAGCGACTTGACCAAACTTGCCTCTGAGAAGCGGGGTGGCGGCTCGGTGAAATGCTGACCGAGCTTGATTTCGTCGAGGTTGATTTTGTCGCCTTCGGCCATCGGTGGCAGGCGTTTCTCATCGTCATCACCGGACTTGGCGTCATCGCTGCCCTCCATGTACACCGCCATGAAACCCGGGTGGCGCACGGTCGAGCCACTCGCACGAAAGCTGTTCTGGGCGTCGGCGGCGAGGTCTATCGACACCTGATCAAGGGTGGCGAAAATCATTTGGCTGGCCACGGTGCGGCGCCAGATCATGGTGTAGAGCTTTAATTGATCAGGCTGCAACTTGCTTTTTAAGTCCTCGGGCGTGCGCATTGCGCTGGTCGGGCGAATCGCCTCGTGCGCTTCCTGTGCGTTCTTGCTCTTGGTCTTGTACACGTTTGGCGTTGCGGGCACGTTGTCATCGCCGTAGCGCTCTGCGATGAATCCGCGGATCTCCGCGATCGCCTCGTCAGCAAGATTGACCGAATCGGTCCGCATATACGTGATCAGGCCGGTGACTTCACCGCCGATGTCGATGCCTTCATAAAGCTGCTGCGCGACGCGCATTGACCGGCTGGCAGAGAAGCCAAGCTTGCGCACGGCTTCCTGCTGCAAGGTTGAGGTTGTGAACGGCGGTGTCGGGTTGCGCTTGCGTTGTTTCTTTTCGACCTTGGCGACGGTGAGTGTGCCGCCGGCGGCGCTGTTGAGTGCGCTTTGCACCGCGTTTGCGCGCTCGCCGTCGGTGATGGTGAACTGCTTGACGCGTTCACCTTCGAGCGTGTGTAACCGCGCTGAGAAAGCGGCTTTTTCGTTGTGCAATGCCGCTTCAACTGACCAATATTCTTGGGGAATAAAGGCCTCTATCTCGTCTTCGCGCTCGCAAATCATGCGCAGCGCCGGGCTCTGCACGCGGCCGGCGGAAAGCCCGCGTCGGATTTTCTTCCACAACAGTGGCGAGAGATTGAAGCCAACAAGGTAGTCGAGCGCGCGGCGTGCCTGTTGCGCGTTGACCAAGTCGTAGCTGATCTCACGCGGCTGGGCCACGGCCTCACGCACCGCGTCCTTGGTGATCTGATAAAACACCACACGCTTGGGTGGTGATATGCCCTCGAGCAGGCCGCGCTCGCGCAATTCCTCAACCAAGTGCCAGCTGATCGCCTCTCCCTCGCGATCCGGGTCAGTCGCGAGCAGTAAGTGGTCGGATTTTTTCAGCAGCTTGGCGATGGCCTGGATGTGCTTTTCCTTGTCCTCAATCGTCTGATAGCGCATCGCGAAGTCGGCTTCGGTGTCGACCGCGCCCTCTTTGGGCACCAGGTCGCGCACGTGCCCGTAGGACGCGAGAACTTCGAAGTCCGGGCCGAGGTATTTCTTGATGGTCTTGCCTTTGGCCGGTGATTCGACGATGACCAGACTCTTGCTCATGCTCTTTAACCGATTGAGGGTGTGTCACACCCGATTGTGTAAGTAATGTATACGAACGTGCCGTGCTGCGTGCTCTGGCTTAGCGCCCCTCTGGACCGCAATCAAGCTGGTATGAGTGCCGGCGGAGCATAACGGTGAAGATGGCAGTCGTCCACGTTCAGCGCGTTTCGGCTTGGCCAGATGCACGAATTGACCTGCCCAGTCGCGCTGGTGGAGATGCCTGACGGCGGCCTGTGACGGCTTGTTGTTGACCGATACGCCGCCGAATTCTCGATCAACGCAACGGCCACTATGGCTGCACACAAGGGGTCGCGCCACACATTATTATCTACAAAGCGGCAATCGTGCCGCGCGTCGCTACGCCGGGGACCGCGTGCCGCGCGTCGCCACGCCGGGCACCGATGTGCCGGGCGTCGCACGCCGGTTAGTTAAGTGCTGTCTGATTTCGCGGCGCGAGAGAAACGGCCGTCCGCGTCTCGGTTGAGGTGGCCGCTGAGCTCGAGCATCAGCAGCACGGACGACACGTGGCCCACCGGCTCGCCACTGCGTTCTACCAGTTGATCGACGCTCACTGGGTCGTGACCGACGCAGGTGAGAAGCGCGCGGTGGGCGGCGGGAAGCCCGCCGGACTCTGTTGCGCTGGACTCAGTGTCGGCGCGGCGGTGCGGGTCGGCTTGAGGTGCGGTCTCAGCGGGTGCCAGCTGCCCACCGATTTCCTCCAGTACGTCGTTGGTGGATTCAACAAGCTTCGCACCATCCCGGATCAGGCGGTGACAACCACGCGCCATGGGGTTGTGGATCGAGCCCGGTATTGCCATCACCGCGCGGCCTTGCTCACCGGCGAGCCTCGCTGTGATCAAGGACCCGCTGCGCACGGCGGCTTCCACCACCAAGACGCCTGCCGAGAGCGCGCTGATCAGGCGGTTGCGCTGTGGAAAGTGGCTCGGATGGGGCGCGGTGCCCAGTGCAAATTCGCTGAGCAACAGACCGTCGCGCGCGATCTCGTGGGCGAGTTCGCGGTTGGCGGCGGGGTAGACGCGGTCGGCGCCGGTGCCAATGACGGCAATGGTCATGCCCTGGGCCGCGAGCGCACCGCGGTGGGCGGCGGCGTCGATGCCGGCGGCGAGCCCACTGGCAACCACCAGGCCCCGCGCCGCGAGGTCGGTTGCGAAAGCGTGCGCGGTCTCAGTGCCGCCGGCAGTTGGGTTTCGGCTGCCGACCATCGCGATGGCCGGCGGCGAAAGCAGGTCCAGGTCGCCAACGGCCCACAGCGTCAATGGCGCGTCGTCGAGCGCGCACAGCGGGGCGGGATAGCGGGGGTCGTCTAGGTGCAAGATGTGGTGTGAGTCGGCCTCTAACCAAGCGATGTCGTCTGGCGAGCCTGCGTCGAGCTGTGCACGAAACGCACTGACGGCCTCGCGATTGAGGCCGGTTGCGAGCAGTTGGCGGTCGTCTGCCGCGCACAGCGCTGTGAGACCGCCGAGCGCGGTGAGTGTGTGGTGCTGCGCGCGCCGGCCGATGCCTGGCACACGCTGCAGCGCCAGTGCGGCGAGTAGTGGTGACATGCGCGCAGTATAGGGTCTGGACCGGGAGTGGGCCGCTATTCCCGCAACGCAAACGGCCCGCCGAGGCGGGCCGTGTAACAGGCGTGAATCGTCGCCTTAGAAGCCTTTGAAATCGTCGTAGAGATCGACTGGACGCTGGGCTTCGAGGATCATGGCGTAACTCACCCAATCAAAGGTCTCAAACACGATGGCAACGCCTTTGCGTTGATCAGGCAAAGTCACCAGTTCCGGTTCGTCTGGGTTGATCGTGTCGTCGAGAACCGTGCGGTTGCGAGCTGTCAGCTCGACCATGCTGCCAGCTTGAAGGCCGTCGTTGGCGCCTTTGTTAAACACAATGATCTGGTATTGGCCGGCTTTGGACAACGCGTCCACAAGCGAAATGATCTTGCCCGTCATCGCACCACTGACCATAACCGGGCGTAGATCCCGGTAAGTCTTTTCGCCGTAGCGTGGCATCAAGCGGTCGCCGCGCAACACTTCACGGCTGGTCTTGGTCAGGGTGATGGTGGCCGGGTCGCCGTGCTCGTAGACGTAGGCTTCGCCAGCGTGCAGCGCTTCAAATCCCAAGATCTCGTTGGTGTCAGGGTCAATCAGCGGCTTGTTGGGCCGCAGCACGTGAAAGGCTTTCTGATCAAGGGATGTGATGCCCCGGACATAGAGTTTGTCACCGGTGGCACTGATCAAACGGCCGTCTTCGTTGTCCAGCACATAAGGTGCAGCATTGAGTGTCTCGTTGCTGATCACTTGCGGCTTGGCGTCGAAGTTGCGCAGCACGTCGGCTGCGACCACAGGCACAGACTGCTTGAGTTCGGATTCGCGAACGCGCGGTTGCAACACGTCGTTGCCGCGCTTGCCTCGGTTGATTGACAACACAGGCTTGCCGTCGATCAGTTCGAGTGCGATCTCGTCACCTGGGAATATCAGGTGCGGGTCGACGATGCCGGGGTTCTGGTGCCAAATTTCTGGCCACGTGTAGGCGTCTTCGAGGAAATAGGCGGCGATGTCCCAGAGCGTGTCGTGCTGTTGCACCACGTAGGCCGCCGGAGCGTCGCTGCGCAGTGTGACGCGGTCCGGATTGCGCTTGAGCGCTGCGGTGGGCGGGATGTCGGATTCTGGGGACGGCGAGGCGACGATTGCAATGTCTTCGGCGTTCGGTAAATCGGCGAGATCATCGTTGCCAGGCAGGTCTAATGATGCACAGCCCGATAGCGCTAGGGCCGCAATTGCTGCGCTGAGGGTGATTCGGTTGCCGCTGAAACGGGCCTTAGCAGGCGTGTGCCGCTGTTGCTGCGTAAATGTGGCCATGCGATTTCTGTGATCCTGCAATGTGGATTTAGGCAGCGCCGCGCCCGCGCGATACAATGCACTGCTAGGCGGCGGCACTTTTTGGTAGCTGCGTGTTTGCCTCGCAAATGCAATGCCTGATTCCCGTATTCACACAAATTGGTAGGCTTATGGCGCTTCTCGACATCCTCACGGTTCCAGATGTGAGACTGCAGAAAATAGCGCGTCCGGTGCAAGAGGTCGACGACTCGATACGGGCGTTGGTCGATGACATGTTCGACACCATGTATGACGCGCCGGGCATAGGCCTGGCGGCCACACAAATAAACGTGCACAAACGAATTGTGGTCATGGACTTGTCCGAGGATAAGTCTGAACCGATTGTACTGATCAACCCGGAATTGGTTGCGCAAGACGGCGAAAAGACAATGCAGGAGGGGTGCCTGTCGATCCCTGGCGTGTTTGAAGATATCACCCGCGCGGCTGTTGTGACCGTGCGCGCGCTAGGCCGCGATGGTGCGGAGTTTGAGCGCGAGGCAGACGGGCTGCTGGCGGCGTGTATTCAGCACGAAATGGATCACCTCGACGGCAAGCTGTTCCTCGATTACCTCACGCCACTCAAGCGCAGCCGCATCGTGAAAAAAATGGAGAAGCAACAGCGCAATGCCCGCTGAATCGCTGCGGGTGGCCTTCGCGGGCACACCTGAATTTGCCGTGCCGACGCTGCAGGCTTTGATCGACAGCGATCACGACGTCGTCGCCTGCTTCACCCAACCTGACCGGCCGGCTGGTCGGGGCCGTAAACCCCAGGCGAGCCCAGTCAAGCAGCTCGCTGCGGTTCAGGGGATCACTGTCAACCAGCCTGAGAGGTTTGACACAGCTGATGCGCAACCCGCGCTCGCGGCATTGGGTGTGGACGTGTTGGTGGTTGTCGCCTACGGCCTTCTGCTGCCCCAGCGCGCGTTGGACATCCCGCGACTGGGCTGCCTGAACGTACACGCGTCGCTGCTGCCGAGGTGGCGCGGTGCGGCACCCATACACCGCGCGATTCAAGCCGGCGACTCAGAGACGGGCGTGTGTGTGATGCAAATGGCGGCGGGGTTGGACACCGGCGACGTCTGGTCGCGTTGGCGTTGCGATATCAGCGATGACACCACCAGTGCATCGCTGCACGACACGCTCGCGGCGGCCGGCGCATCGTTGCTGGTTGACACGCTGCCGGTTGTGGCCGAGGGCGCGGTCAAACCGACGCCGCAGGACGACGCCCAGTCATGCTATGCGCGCAAATTGGACAAGAGCGAAGCGGCAATTGATTGGCGCGAGAGCGCAGAGACGATTGCGCGCCAAGTCCGTGCGTTCAACCCGTGGCCTGTTGCGCAGTGCACGGCCGATGGCGTGACGGTACGGCTCTGGGATGCGCGCGCCACGGACGCGAACAGCGCGCCCGACGCGGTGCCTGGGCAGGTGGTGGCGGAGTCGAATGACGGCATCGTGGTGCAAACCGGTGAGGGTTGTGTTGCGATCACGGCATTGCAGCTCGCAGGCAAACGACGTGTGAGCTGCGCGGAGTTTCTGAACGGCCGCTCCTTGCTTGGGCACACCTTAACGTGAAAACGGCCAAGGCGGATCCGGTGCGCCGCCACGCGATATTGGCCCTTCACGCGGTGGTGTGTGAGGGCCGTTCCCTGTCTGCGCCAAGCGATGCCGCCGAGCTCGAACCACAGGCGCTAGCGCGCTACCGCGCATTGGTGTTCACCGCCGTGCGCTGGCGGCACAGACTCGATGCGGTGATCGATCAACTGATTCAAAAGCCACTGAGACGCCGTGACTTGAGAGTGCGATCGGTGGTGCTGTTGGCACTGTCAGAGTTGGAGTATCTCGAGGGTGCGCCCCACGCGGTGGTCGATTCCGCCGTCGCGCTCACCTCGGCGCTCGGTCACGCCCAGCTGCGCGGGTTGGTCAATGCCGTGCTCAGGCGTTTTCTGCGAGAGCGTGACTCACTTTTGTCTACCGCAGACCGCAGCCCCGCCGTGCGCGCGTCACTCCCGGATTGGCTGTATACATTGCTGAGGAATGATTGGCCGGCTGAGATTCAGCAGATTGCTGTCGCTGGCAATGTGCGAGGACCGATGACACTTCGCGTTGCCGAACGCGTCGGTCGCGATGCCTACCGCGAACGGCTCAGCGCGGTGGACCTCACTTGCGAATTGGGGCCCGGCACGACGGATCTGGTGCTCGACCAGCCGGTTGCGGTCAGCCGGTTGCCTGGATTTGATAACGGCGACTGCTCGGTACAGGACAGTGCCGCGCAGTTTGCCGCATTGCTGTTGCGGCCTCGCGCCGGTGAGCGTGTGCTTGATGCCTGTGCTGCACCTGGCGGTAAGACAGGGCATTTGCTCGAGTGCGGTGCGGACGCGACTGGCCTCACGGCGCTCGACGCGGACGCGAGTCGATTGGCTCGCGTCCGCGAGACCTTAGAGCGATTGCAGTTTGATGGTGTGACAGTTCTCGCGGCAGATGCCGCCGACACAACGCAGTGGTGGGACGGTGAGGGGTATGATGCGGTCTTAGTTGACGCCCCGTGCAGCGGCCTTGGCGTGCTGAGGCGCCACCCGGACATCAAGTCACTCAGGCGCGCCTCTGACCTCGACGCGCTTGCGGAGAAGCAGACAGCCATGCTCGACGCTCTGTGGGCGGTGCTCAAACCCGGCGGCAGGCTGCTCTACGCGACGTGCTCAATCGCGCGCCAAGAGAATGAGAGGCAAGTTGCAAACTTCCTCGCGCGGACCGCGGACGCCGTTGAAGTGGCTGTTGAATTGCCCGTGGGACGCGCGGTGTCAGTGGGTTGGCAGATACTGCCGGGTGAAATGGCCTGCGACGGCTTTTATTATGCGCTCTTGCACCGACTGACAGGTTCTGCCCACACGTGATCGACCAGACCGGCACAGTCCACAGCCACCCCCGCTCGAGTCGCCTGCGGCGCGCGTTGGTGGTGCTGTTGTTCGGTTTGTTGCTGGTGCACAGTCCGGTTTGGGCAGAGGACGGCCGGATCGAGTACCGGTCTCTGGTGTCCTACGTCATCGACGGCAACGTCCTGCTTGAGAGCGATGTCTCGGTGCGCCTCAGTGGCCTCACGCGTGCCGCGTTGCAAAGTGGGGTTGCGCTCGAATTTGACGTCGAGATTGACGTCGTGCGCCAGCGCAATTTCTGGCCTGACAAAACCCTTCGCCGGTACCAAATTCCGGTGCGCCTCAGCTACCAAGAACTCACCCGAAGTTACCGACTTGAGCGGCTAAATTCTGGCCAGCGCGCTAACTTCAGCAAGCTCAACGACGCGCTCGATGCGGTCGCTCAACTGCGTGACGTGGTATTGGTGCCGGTGACCGAGATGGCTGAACCCGGTCGCTATTACGGCGTTATGCGCGTGCAGCTCGATCTCGACGCCTTGCCGGGCCCACTGCGCACGCAAGCCTATTTCTCGGGTGCCTGGCAGTTGGATAACGGGGAGCAGTCATGGCCTCTCCGATGAAGTTTTTTACGCGTGACAGCGATGCTGGCACGTGGTTCATGATCGCCGTGTTTACGGCGGTGCTGGTCTCGTTGTATTTGCTTGGCAACAGCGCCGACAACATGGAGCGCTTTGGCCGCGTAAATGATTACCTGCTGATCGTCGATGCGTTGCTGACGCTGGTTGTGTTCTGGATGGTGGCCGTCAACGCCTGGCGCTTGTTTGGGGATCTGCGCTCGGGTGTGGCAGGTTCCAGATTGACCGTCAGACTTGTCATATTGTTGACTCTGACCGCGCTCATTCCGGTCTCAATCATCTACGTTTTCTCTGTGCGCTTTCTGCGCTCTGGCATCGACAG
Source organism: uncultured Granulosicoccaceae bacterium (assembly GCA_937925815.1). Lineage (GTDB taxonomy): Bacteria > Pseudomonadota > Gammaproteobacteria > CALCKW01 > CALCKW01 > CALCKW01. Next base: position 106,657 of record CALAMQ010000025.1, read on the forward strand.
CTGGTTCAATGTGCAGGTAGAGCAGGCCCTGGACAGCGCGCTGGTGCTCAGTCGCGAGGCGGTTGGCGATGAAGTCAGCGAAATGCAACGGCGAGCCAATCAAATCAGTCAGCGCTTGGCCAGCGTCGACTCTGACGATTTGGTGCCGGCCTTGAGCAGTGCCCTCGGGGCCTACAATGCAAGTGAACTCAACTTACGCGGACGCGAGGGAACGCTTGTGATCTCGGTCAGCGACGGCTTTGGTTTTCCGAGCAGTGGTCTCGATGCGAGTGTGGTGGCGCAAGTGGTCAATGGCGAAACCTTGGTTGAATTTGAAGAAGGTGGCGCCAACGAGCTGAGCATACGCGTGTTATCACCGTTTTTGGACACCCAACAAATGCAGGTGATCTACCTGCTCGAATCGCGATTTTCACTCGATACCAGGCGGCGTCAGCTCGGCGAAGAAGTGCAGTCGACATTTCAGCGTTACCAACAACTGACGTTCATGCGCGAACCGCTGAAATTCAGCTTCGTTGTCACCTTGTCAATGATCCTCGCGCTGTCGGTGCTGGCTGCAATTTGGATCGCGTTTCGACTTGCGCGGTCCTTGATGCGGCCAGTGCACAATCTTGCTCAAGGCACGCTTGCGGTGAGTCAGGGGGACTTCAGTCAACGGTTGCCACCGGGTGGCCGCGATGAACTCGGCTTTCTGGTGAATTCGTTCAACGATATGGTCACGCAGCTTAAATCAGCGCGTGACGATGCCGACCGCAGCCAGGCTGAAGTGGAGCAACAGCGCGCTTTTTTGCAGGCCGTTGTGGGTCGGATTTCAACTGGTGTGCTGACGCTCGATGCGCAGGCGCGACCGAGAACAATCAATCACGCCGGTGTGGCAATGCTCGGACAAGAATCCGAAGAGATTATCGGCATGAACATGCGCGACGCCGTCTCTGGCACCGGCGCCTATGCCTCGCTCGCGCGCGCTGCTTTGCCTCATCTCGCGGTCGGTGAGGCCATCTGGCAAGAGAACATTGATTTGCCAACCGCGCGGGGTACCCGCACCTTGGTTTGTCGCGGCGCGAAAATGGACGTGGCTGAAGGTGGGCACGTGCTGGTTGTCGATGACATCTCACCGATTATCCGTGCTGAACGGGATGCAGCATGGAGTGAAGTGGCTCGGCGGCTGGCGCACGAAATCAAGAACCCACTGACGCCAATTCAGCTTTCGGCTGAGCGTCTTCGGCACCGCTACCTAGACACTCTCGGCGACGACGCCCGGGTGCTCGACCGCGCGACCCGCACGATTGTCGATCAGGTTGAAAGCATGAAGTCGATGGTCAAAGCATTTGCCGAATACGCCGATGCATCAGCCTTGCATTTTGCGGAAGTGGATCTGGCGGTGTTGCTCGAGGGCGTGGTGGAGCTGTATCGCGGCGTACCAACAGGGCGTGCCATTGAATTGCGTTGCGAGCCCGAGTTGCCGCCAATTAACGGCGACGAGGGGCGATTGCGCCAGCTCTTGCACAACCTCTTGAAGAACGCGCTCGAAGCGCAAGAGGGCCAGACGGAGTCGCGGGTGGAGTTGAATCTGGCGCGCTCTCAAGAGCAGCCTGAAGTCAATCTGATGATTCGCGATCACGGGCCAGGTTTTGATCTCGGCCAAATCGACCGCATCTTTGAACCCTACGTCACGGGCAAAGCCCGTGGCACTGGGCTCGGGCTTGCGATAGTGAAACAAATTGTGACCGAGCACGATGGCGATATCGAGCTCGGCAACGCGGACGATGGTGGCGCTGTGATTACCATCCGATTTCCGCTGCTAAATGCATGAGAGAAATGCCATGACAGCAAAATCCATTCTCGTGGTTGACGATGAACCGGATATTCGTGACACCGTGCAAGAGATCCTGATCGACGAGGGTTATGACGTGGTCACCGCGGAGAACGCAGCGACGGCCACTGCCATGCGAGATAGCGTGAACCCCGATTTGGTGTTGCTAGATGTTTGGATGCCCGATGAGGACGGCATCACTTTGCTCGCTAACTGGCGCGAGCGCGGCCCACTCGACTGTCCGGTGGTGATGATGTCTGGCCACGGCACGGTGGAGACGGCAGTTGAGGCGACGCGCCTTGGCGCGGTGGATTTTGTTGAAAAGCCGTTGTCGTTGCAGAAGCTCTTGCGCACGGTTGATAAGTCGTTGCGCGGATGGTCGCCTGAGGCGGCCAACCCAGAGGTCGGTACGCAACCCGTGCCAATTGATTGGGTGGGGAACAGTGACTACAGCCGAGAACTCAGAGAGCAATTGCCAAAGGTGGTTTCAAGCTCAGCGCCAGTGCTGCTCAGTGGGCCTGCGGGCTCGCTCAAACACCAGCTTGCGCAGCGCATTCACGTGGATGGTGCGCGCGTTGGAAAACCCTATGTCATTGTTCGATGCGACGCCCTCGACCCACGCACCGCGGCGGTTGAGCTGTTTGGCGGTGAGCACGCGGGAGAAAAGAGCGTTGGCCTGATCGAGCAAGCCGGTGCTGGTACGCTCTTTTTGCAAGATGTGTTCGAACTGCCTGCCGCCACGCAGAAGCAGCTCGACGCCTGCATTGCCGCGGGCAGTTATCACCGCGTGGGTGGCACCTCGCAGTTTGCGCTCGACGCCCGCATTGTTGCCTCGACCGACGGTGATGCCCAGGTGGACAATCCCGGCGTGATCGAGGACCTTTTCTACCGCCTCAATGTCGTGCCAATCAAAACGCGGCCGCTCGCCGAACACAAAGAAGATATCCCCGTGTTGGTCGACACCTACATCGATTACCTCGTCGAACATGACAAGCTCGGCTATCGGCACCTCGGTGTGGCGGCCAAGAACCGACTGCGCCACGCCGACTGGCCAGGCGACTTGGTGCAGCTTTTAAATGTCATCAAACGGTTGTTGATCTTGTCGGACGGGCCTGAAGTGTCGGTGGAGGAGGTCGAGGCGGCGCTCGAAGACGCATCTTACGCTGAGCACGATGCTGGACCCGACGGTGACATGTTCCGACTGCCGCTGCATTTGCCGTTGCGCGAGGCGAGATCGGAATTTGAGCGCCTCTATCTGGCGCGGCAATTGATTGAAGTCGACGGTGGCATGGGCGACCTTGCTGCACGAGTCGGTATGGAGAGAACGCACTTGTATCGCAAGCTTCGCAGTTTGGGCATAGACACCAAGCGCGCGCGCGACTGAGGTCGGACATGAAGATTATCATTCTCGGCGCCGGCCAGGTTGGCACGGCAGTGGCCCGCAACTTGGCTGACGAGGACAACGACGTCACGATTGTAGACACCAACGCGGAGGTGTTGCGCGAGATGCAGTCGCGTCTTGATCTTCGAACCGTGGTGGGCGCGGCCTCGCACCCTGAAATTTTGCGCCGTGCGGGCGCAGATGACGCGGACATGTTGATCGCGTGCACCAGTGCCGATGAAGTCAACATGATGGCCTGCCAAATCGCGTACACCGTGTTCCGCACACCAACAAAAATTGCGCGCGTGCGCCACAACGCCTACCGCAATGTTGAAGCGTTGTTTCACACAGACCACATCCCGGTTGATTACCTGATCAGCCCTGAGCAATTGGTGACATTACACGTCGAGCGGTTGGTCGAGCTGCCCGGCGCATTGCAGGCAATCGATTTTGCCGAGGGCAAGTTGCGTCTTATCGGTGTGCGCGCCGAGCGCGGTGGGCGCTTGGTTGGCCACAAGTTGCGCGCCTTGCGCGAACACTTGCCGGATGTTGATTCGCGCGTTGTCGCGATTTACCGCGGTGACCACGCGATCATTCCAACCGGAGACACGGTTGTTGAACCCGATGACGAGGTCTTTTTTCTCGCAGCCCGCGCGCAGGCCTTGCAGGTCATGGAGGAGATGCGCGCGCGCGCGTTGCCCAACCGGCACGTGATGATCGCCGGTGGTGGCAATATCGGATTTCAGCTTGCAAGTCGCTTGCAGCACAACTACCGCGTCAAAGTGATTGAGCGCGACGCCGCGCGCGCCGAGTTCCTCGCAGCCGAGCTCGACTGCATGGTGCTGCACGGCGACGCGGCGGATGTCGAGTTGATTGTTGAAGAGAACATCCAGGATATGGACGTGTTCTGTGCGCTGACCAATGACGACGAGGCCAATATCCTCTCGGCCATTTTGGCCAAAGACCGCGGCGCGGGCAGGGTGATGTCGCTGGTTAACCGCGTGGCTTACTCCGAACTGATCCCAACGAGCATGATTGATGTCGCGATATCGCCTCACCAAATCACTATCGGCAACCTGCTGACCCATGTTCGCCGTGGCAATGTCGAGGCGGTGCACTCACTGCGACGTGGTGTCGCCGAAGTGATTGAGGCTATCGCCACAGGTGACAAGAAAACCTCTCGGCTGGTTGGTCGTCGAGTCGACGAAGTGGATCTTCCGCTCAACAGCACAATCGGCGCGATCGTGCGTGATGACACTGTATTGATGGCACACCGCGATATCGCCATCGAGGCAGGCGATCACTTGATCTTCTTTGTCAGTGACAAAAGGCGAATTCCAGAGATTGAACGATTGTGTCAAGTCAAGGCGACGTTTATCTAATGGTCAATGCGCGTCTGACAGTGTGGGGTGTCCATGCAGCCTGATGTGATTCAGCGGGTGCTCGGTTACTTGTTGTGTCTATTTAGCAGCACAATGATTCCACCGGCCATTGTCGCGGTGCTCTATGACGAGGCAGTTGTCGGCGTTTTTGTTTGGTCCGGCCTTGCAATACTCTGCATCGGCTCGCTGATGCTCTGGCCAGTTCGCCATGTGAATCGCACGCTGCGACTTCGCGATGGTTATGTCATTGTGGTGTTGTTTTGGTTGGTGCTTAGTATCGCAGGTGCGCTGCCTTTTGTACTCTTTGCCTATCCCGAAATGAGTCTCGGGCAATCGCTTTTCGAGTCCTTCTCAGGACTGACCACAACCGGTGCAACGGTCATGGTCGGGCTGGATCAGCTGCCAAAGGCGGTGCTGTTTTACCGCCAAGAACTGCAGTGGCTCGGCGGCATGGGAATCATCGTACTCGCGGTGGCGGTGTTGCCAATGCTTGGCATCGGTGGCATGCAGCTCTACCAGGCCGAGGCCTCTGGGCCGACTAAAGACAGCAAGCTCACACCGCGTATTGCGCAAACGGCCAAGGCGCTTTGGTTGATCTATCTCGGGCTTACAGTTGCTTGTGGACTCGCCTATTTTGCGGCCGGAATGGATGCCTTTGATGCGGTTGGCCATGCATTCTCAACCGTCGCAATTGGTGGATTTAGTACCCACGATGAAAGCATTGGCCACTTTGACAGTGCCGCGGTTGAATCGGTTGCAATCGTCTTTATGGTGCTTGCAGGTGTGAATTTCAGCCTGCATTTCCTCGCGGTGCGCGGCCGTGGTCTCGCGCCCTACCGTGACGACGCTGAATTTGCAGGCTATATCTGGTTCTTGTGCGGCGGTTGTCTGTTGATCGTCACCGGCTTGTTGTTTTTCACTGAATGGGGATTGGTTGATTCGGTTCGTCTTGGTGTGTTCCACGTCGTGTCGATTGCAACCACCACGGGATTTAGCACGACAGACTTTTATAACTGGCCGGGTTCATTGCCGTTCTTGTTGTTGTGCGCGAGTTTCATTGGCGGTTGTGCGGGCTCAACCGGCGGTGGCATGAAAGTGATTCGGGTGTTGCTGTTGCTGCGCCAGGGTATGCGGGAGCTCACGCAGCTTGTGCACCCGCGTGCAAAATTGGTCGTTAAACTTGGCCACACAGCGATCCCGCCACGCGTACAAGAAGTGGTCTGGGGGTTTTTTGCAGCATATGTCGCGGTGTTTGTCGTGATCATTGCGCTCTTGCTGACTGCGGGTTTGGATCATGTCACCGCGTTTTCTGCCGCGGTTGCGAGCATGAATAATTTGGGGCCAGGCTTGAGTGAGGTGGGTGCCAACTACGCGAGCTTAGGCGATTTCCCGCTGCTGGTGTTGAGCTTCGCGATGCTCATGGGGCGCCTTGAGATTTTTACGCTGTTGGTGTTATTTACACCGGCGTTCTGGCGGCGATAAGTGTGGTTGCGCCGGATGACACTGCGCGCACCGGTGCGCGCAGCGGGCAGAACCTTGGTGTGAGCGCTTCAGTGACGCGAGCGATGTTCACACCACGTCAATTGGCCGTGTGGCTGGGGCTTTGCGCCTTGAGTCTGATCTGGTTGCTGCCGGTACGACTGCGTGATGCGCTGGCGTGCGGCATCGGCAAAGCGCATTACCGCTACGCGCGTCGCCATTTTCGCGCCGGGCGGCGCAATCTACGCGCTTGCTTTCCAGCGATGTCAGCTGCGGAAATTGATGCGTTGTTGCAAGAGCACAGTATGACGCAGTGGTGCGTGTGGCTCGATTTGCCTGCCTTCTGGATGAGTTCTAATGGACGCCGTGGCGCACGCACAGTGTTTGAAGGACTCGAGATCTTGCAAGCGCGGGCAAAAGCCGAGCAGCCGACGGTGTTGTTGGTTTGCCACAACGCTGCGCTCGAACACGCAGCACATGCTTTAAAGGGGGTGCTGCCAGTTGTTGGCTACTACAAGCCTTTCAAATCCCCAGTGCTTGAGTGGTTGTTCTTGCGCCTGCGCAAGCGCGGCGACAGCGTGATGATTGGGCGTGATACACCGTTGCACGGTTTGATAAAGGCTGTGCGCGGCGGTCGGCAGTTGTACCAGATGATCGATGAAGACCTCGGTGTACCCGCCGGCGAGTTCGCGTCTTTTTTCTCGACCGAGTTGTGTACGGTTATTGGTACTGGCCGGATATGCAGGGTAGCTGGCGCGGCTGCGTTCCCGGTTTTCAGTGGCTATGACCGGGCTGAGCGGTGCTACCGCGTTCGCGTTCTCCCGCCGCTCGATGATTTTCCAGCGGCGGCTCGGAGGGATATTGCACAGCAAACTGCGCAGTGCCTCGAGGCGTTGATCGAAGTGGACCGTTCGCAGTTTATGTGGTGCCAGCGAATGCTGCACACGCGTCGCGATGGCGCCGAGAGTGTCTACGCCGGTATCAGAACCTCAGCTGACTGATTTTTTAGCGGTGGGTGATATTGGAGGTCAGTCTTTGCGATTGTTGTAGCGGCTCAGAGACGTGTCGATGATGTCGATCGCAGCAGATGTGGTCGCTGGAAAACTCAGCGCGTCTGCGTTGGCAAATGAGTTTGTGTTGACGTGTTGCACGTTTAGGCGAGTCGTCGGCCTGGTCGCGCCTTCTGTCGGGGCGGTATCGCGCTTGCGGCTGCGAAGCCTTAACACCTTATCTGCTTGCGCGGTGGTTTCTTCGTCCAAGGTCGGGGCAGGGCCAAGTGATGCTGCGAGACCACTTAGTGTGATTTTTCCACCGATGGTGTTCTTGAGATTTGACATAGCTTCTGCTCAATTGTTAGGAGTGACCCTGCCTGGGTCTGAGAATTCATGTCGGCGCTAAAAAATCAGTGCCGTGTGTGTTGAGTGCGGAGCCAGTCTAAGTGGGTGGTTGGTTGAAAAATGTGACCTGCGTCAAATTTGCATCAGTTAGACGCGATTAGTGATGCGATTTTGATACAGATGCAACGCGCGGCAGCGTGGTTTACGCGTCAACAGGCGTTGTTTTGGCGCCGGTGCCGGGCATTTTCTACGCGTCGAATGCGTATAGGCTGTGTCGATCTCTGGTGTGGGCGCGTGTGACGCGGTCTGTGCTCAGAAATCCGTGGCGACGCCGCCCTCGCCTATGCGGCGATCCACAAAGTTATCGAGCGACGCACGCACTGACGCATCCATTGGGGGTTCGCGGTATTCGCTGAGGGCTTGCTTCCAAATGCGATTGGCTGCTTCGTGTGCTTTTGGACTGCCCATTTCGGCCCATGACTCAGAGTTGCGCCAATCGGACACCATCGGCGCATAGAACGCGTCCGTGTAACGCGATTGCGTGTGATCGGTGCCAAAGAAGTGACCGCCCGGTCCGACTTGGGCAATGGTGTCGAGTGCGAGTTCATCGGTGTTGATCGTGACTGGCTGCAGGTAGGCCGCGACCATCTGCAATAAGTCGCAATCAATGATGAATTTCTCGAACGAGGCAGACAGGCCGCCTTCCATCCAACCCGCGCCGTGCATCAGCATGTTGCAGCCACCGTTAATTGCGCCCCAGAGAGAGAACACGGATTCGTATGCCGCTTGTGCGTCGACCGCGTTGGCGGCGTTGACGTTGGACGAGCGGTACGGCAGCCCGTAACGGCGTGCGAGCTGGCCACCAATTTGCGCAGATTTCATGTATTCCGGGGTGCCAAATGCCGGTGCACCCGATCGCATGTCGACGTTTGAAGTGAATCCCCCGTAGACCACGGGTGAGCCCGGCCGGACCCACTGTGTCAGTGCGATGCCAGCTAGCGCTTCAGCGTTTTGTTGAACCAGAGCGCCTGCGAGCGAGACCGGTGCCATTGCGCCTGCAAGCGTGAACGGTGTGATCACCGAAACTTGATTGTGACGCGCCATTTCAATCAGACCCTCGGACATCGGCACATCGAGCGTCAGCGGCGAATTGATATTGATGATGGTGAAAAGGCTCGGTTGGGAATTGAGGGTTTCCCAATCCACTCCGCGTGCGATGCGCGTGATTTCCAGCGCGTCGAGCACACGCTCACGGCCGAGCGAATAGCAGTGGAAAGGCTTGTCACTCAAGGTGCAAAAGTCGCGCAGACACTCGAGGTGTCGAATGCCACTTGGGATGTCCACGGGCTCAACTGGGTATCCGCCGTGCAGGTGGATAATGTTGAAATACTGGCTTAACCGTGTGAAATTTCGAAAATCTATCTGGCTACCGCTGCGCCTGCCACCGTCTAAATCGTGGGCGTTGGGGGCGCTTGCGACGGCGCAAAACGCGAGGGCATCGCCACCCATGCGCACCGATCGTTCAGGGTTGCGCGCGTGCAGCGTGAATTCGCTTGGCGCTTTGGATACCGCGTCGAGCACCGCGCGTCGAGGCAGTCGCACGCGGGTGCCGTCAATGTCTGCGCCGGCGGCGCGGTAGATTTCACGCGCTTCGTCTGCCAGTACAGCCACACCGACGCGTTCGAGAATGTCGAGCGATGCCTCATGCAGGGAGTCGAGCTCAGCGGTGGAGAGGATGTTTGACGGGGCATAGTGCCGCTTCAAGGCCTGCGACGGGGACTGTGGCAGAGCCGAGGGCGCGCTGCGTCGACCGCGGCGGCGCGATCGGGGTTTGCTGTTTGACATAAGTTGCAACGCAATGAGCGAGACCGCAAATAATAAAGACACGCAGTCTGCTTTGATGGTGACATAGCGACTAGGCTTGCGACATTACAAATGCAGACCAAGTCAGCGGTACCTGAACCAATTTGTTACCATTTGGAACATAGCTCAGATCGAGCATTCGACTTGCCGTCGTGGTACGCGTCGTAAAGGGATTGGATACACGGATGTCCGTTTCCAGCGATGGATCGGCATCAACATCCCCGTAGCTTTTGGGATTGCTGATATGAATTTTCCCGACAAAATTGTCACCGATATTTACGATGCGGCGAGTGACCCCAATTCATGGTTTCCAGCGCTTGATGCCTGCGCTGTGTTCGTCGGGTCGCGCAGCGCTAATCTCATGTTTCATGACACCGAAGAACAGTCCAACTGGCGCTTCAATGCCGGCAGTGAGCTGTGGCGTTCATTGACGCAAGATCAGGTCAAAATGTTCGAGACTTTTTTCTGGAAATACGACCTTGAGCCGTGGGAATTTGTGCACCGTCACCAAAAGCAGAGCGTATTGGTTGATGGAGATTACTACCGCGACGATGAAGCCTTAAAACGCCGCGAAGACTACATGTACTACCGCGATATCATGCATGTGTTTCGCCGCGCAGGGGCCAAACTCAACGACAACCTGTGCTGGAGCGACAACATTGCGTTTCAATTCAGCGCAGATCACGACGCGGTGCCGAGTGAGTCCATTTCACGCATCCAAATGATCTTGCCGCACGCGGCGAAATCGGTGGAAACTTGGCACACCTTTGCGCAGCTAAAACGCAAGAACAACACCCTGCTGTCGATGCTCGATCAACTGGATGTCGGCATGTGTGTTGTGCGATCGGACGGCACGCTGATCGACGGCAACACCGAAGCGCACCGCATTCTCGATGCCTGCGATGGCTTGATGCTCGACAGCGATGACAAACTCACTTGCACTGATTCAACGCTGTCCGCCGAAATGCGCCAAGCGTGTAAAGAAGTCTCTGACACCGCTATTGGGTCGGGTCAGACGGTGGAGTGGATGCGCTCTGTTAAGCGCCGTGCGACCGATCAGTCTTTGCTGCTAGAAGTGGCCCCCATTCGTGATACCGATGGTGACCTCGGACGCGAGTGGGGCGGTGCATTTGTCACCATCATTGATCCGCTGAATCCCGCGCCCTTTGACGCGCGGCGCATGTCGGTTGCCTACGGTCTCACGCCCACTGAAACAGAAGTGTGCAAACTTCTTGTTCAGGGACGCACAAAAAGTGAGATCGCTGAGATTCGCAACGTCTCTGAACACACGGTTAAAGTGCAGGTCAAATCCATCTACCGCCGGACCAACACTCACCGCATCGGTGAGTTGATTCGCTTGGTGCTCAAGAGCAGTCCGCCAATTCGGCGTGGCATGGGGTAGTTGGGGCCGCTGGCCCCCAGTCTTGAGTGGGCCTAGAGATTCAGCCGCGCATTCGCGCGCCCTGTGGATCAAATAGCGGCTCGATTTCGAGTGTCGCCGGACAGCGCTTGCCGAGGATTTCTACCTCAAATTCTGTGTTGGGACGCGTGATCAAAGACGCGGGAATATAGCCTTGCGCAAGTGAGGCACCAACGCCGTGGCCGTACCCACCCGATGTTACCCAACCAACCACCTGCCAATTGCCATCGCGCTGCACGTTGGGTTTGGGGTGGTCGTTGTTAGCGTCGTCAAAGCGACGCGCGCCGTAGCCGTGGGGTGGTGTGATCGCAGTGTCGACGTCGTGTTCGAGCTGCGCCCAAATCGGTTCGTGTGCCATCACGTCTGTGCGCTTGGTGTCGATATTGAAGGTTACTCGGCGTAATCGACCACCGGTTTTCGCCTCCGCTGCAGCCGCGCTGCGGCCGATAAAGGCACCCTTGTCCAATTTCACAAAGCGTCCAAGATCTGCCTCGTAAGGCCCGTAGAGTGGGCGCAACTCGGCAAACCAGGTTGGGAAGTTTTTCTCAAGGCGCATGGACAGCAGTGCGCGCATACCGAAATCTGCTACCCCAAGATCTGCGCCCAAGCGTTTGATTTCGGTGTAGATGCGTCGCTCGTAACACGGCTCCATCCAAATCTCAAAGCCGAGGTCGCCGGTATAGCTGATGCGGTTGATTTGCGCCGGACAGCCGGCCACATCCATCTCGCGGTAGTGCATGAATGGCAGGCTTGCATTGTCGACCGGCCAGTCGCATAAGCGGCTCAGCAGCTCGCGTGATGCTGGGCCTGCAATGGAGAGCCCAACGAGGGTCTGACCAAAGCGGTGGATTGAAACAGATCCATCCGTAGGCAGGTGTTTCTCGAACCAACGCGTGTGATAAATCTGTGCTCCGGAAGAACCCCACACGATGTAGCGCTCTGGCGATGCGCAGGCAACGGTGAAGTCGCCGATAAGCTTGCCCTGCGGGTTCAGCATTGGGGTCAGGCACAGGCGCCCAGGTGCGGGCAACTGGTTGGTCATCAAGCGGTCCAAGAAAGCGCGAGCGCCGGACCCTGTGATGGCGTATTTCGCGAAATTTGCAATTTCTGTCACACCCACGGCATTGCGAACCGCTTGGACCTCGCGGCCCACGTGTTTGAAATCGGTGCTGCGGTGAAAACTTGGTACGTCTTCAGCGGCCGCACCCTCAGGTGCAAACCACAAGGGTGTCTCCAGACCCCAGCTGTCTCCCATGACCGCGTTATTGTCGCGCGTCATGATGTCGTAGAGTGGGGTGGTTTGTTGGGGTCGTGCGGCCGGCAGTTCTTCATTGGGAAAGGAGATGGAAAAGCGGCGCGAGTAATTTTCACGCACTTTTGCATTGGTGTAGCGAAGGGATGTGAAGTCACCGTAGCGCGCGACGTCCATCCCGAAGACGTCAAAACCCGGATCACCGTCCACCATCCAGTTGGATAAGGCAAGGCCGACACCGCCACCTTGGCTGAATCCTGCCATCACCGCGCAGGCTGACCAAAAATTGGTGAGCCCCTGAACGGGTCCAACTAATGGGTTGCCGTCTGGGGCGAAGGTGAACGGTCCGTTGACGACTTTGCGGATACCAGCGGTCTCAAACGCTGGGAAATGGCGATAGCCGATTTCGAGTGAGGGACTGATACGGTCCAGGTCTTCTTGCAGCAATTCGCTACCAAAATCCCACGGCGTTTCGCGTGGAGACCACGGCACGCAGGCCCGCTCGTAAGTGCCGAGCAAAATGCCGTTGCGCTCCTGGCGGGTATAGATTTCGCCCTTGAAGTCGATTGCGGCGACCAGTTCTCGACCGGTTCTAGCGTTAAATTCTTGTACTGCTGGCAAGTCGTCAGTCAGCAGATACATGTGCTCCATCGCGAGCACAGGCAGCTCCAATCCGACCATTCGACCAACTTCTCGCGCCCACAAGCCGCCAGCGTTGACGACATGTTCACACTGAACAGTGCCGTGGTTGGTGTGCACGGACCACTTGCCGTCGGCAGTTTGTTCAATGGCGGTGACCGGATTTTGAAGCGAAATTTCAGCGCCGAGCTTCTGCGCGGCACGCGCGTAGGCGTGGGTTGTGCCCGAGGGATCGAGGTGGCCCTCGACAGGATCCCACAGCGCGCCGACAAAGTGGCTTTCATCCATCAGCGGATTGAGGACCTTCGCCTCAGCCGGCGTGATGATCTCGGTCTCCATGCCAAGTGCTCGCCCGGTGGCGTGCACGTAGCGCAAGAAATCCATTCGCTCGGGGGTGTCTGCGAGCATCACACCGCCTGTTAAGTGCAGTCCGCAGCTCAGGCCTGTCAGCTCTTCCAGTTCTTGGTAGAGCGTGACGGTGTACGCCTGCAATTGCGCAACGTTGGGGTCACCGTTCAAGGTGTGAAAACCGCCTGCGGCGTGCCAGGAGCTGCCGGCTGTGAGCTCGGCGCGCTCGATTAGCAGGGTGTCAGTCCAACCCGCGCGCGCGAGGTGGTAGAGGACAGAACAGCCGACGACGCCGCCTCCGATAACAACGGCTCTGGCATGTGATTTCACGTGTGCATCCAAAACTGTGAGGTCAGGGTCAGTCTAGCGATACCCGCCCAGCTGATCTTTTCTGTGTGCGGCGTGCGGCGCGCAGTGGATTGGGTGTGTTGTCAGAGCTGGTAGAATGCACGTTTTGCTGCACAAGGCGGGTTGGCTGGGTGATATACACGAGTACACGGGGCGAGGCTCCGGACTTAGGTTTTTGTGATGTGGTGCTGGCGGGCTTGGCACAGGACGGTGGTCTGTACTTGCCAACGTCATGGCCAACGGTCTCGACCGACGAAATGCGGCGCTGGCAATCGTTGAGCTACGCGGATCTCGCAACCGAAGTGCTGTTGCATTTTGTCGGTGACGAGATCGACCGCGACACGCTCAACCGCATGGCGCACGCCGCCTATGCACAGTTTGAGCATCCAGCTGTCGCACCCTTGGTTCAGCTTGAAGACCGGCTCTGGCTCATGGAGCTTTTCCACGGACCAACGCTCGCGTTCAAAGACTTCGCGCTGCTGATGCTCGGACAGCTGTTCGAACACGTGTTGTCCAAACGCCAAGAGCATCGTGTGATCGTTGGTGCCACCAGCGGTGACACCGGGTCTGCGGCAATTGAGGCCGTGCGCGGTCTTGAGCATGTGACCTTATTTATGTTGCACCCGCGTGGCCGCGTCAGTGACGTGCAACGCCGTCAGATGACAACCGTGCACGACGCGAATATTCACAATCTCAGCATCGACGGTGATTTTGACGACTGCCAAGCGCTGGTCAAAGCGATGTTCAACGACGCTGCGTTTCGCTCAGAAATGGGATTGTCTGCGGTCAATTCAATCAATTGGGCGCGCATTGCCTCGCAAGTGGTCTACTACTTCCGCGCCGCACTGACGCTTGGCGGACCGGATAAACCGGTGTCTTTTGCTGTGCCAAGCGGCAATTTTGGCAACGTCTTCGCCGGTTGGGTCGCGCGGCAGATGGGCTTGCCAATCGAGCAGTTTGTGGTGGGCTCAAACCACAACGACATACTCGCGCGCTTTCTCACCAGCGGTGACATGGTGGCTGAGGCGGTGCAACCAAGCCTCTCACCGAGCATGGACATCCAAGTCTCGAGCAATTTCGAGCGCCTGTTGTTTGAAGCTAATGGCCGTGACGCCGCGGCAGTGCGCGAGGCGATGTCAGGTTTTGCGGGCAACGGCGCCTTCTCGGTGTCCAGTGACACCTTTGCCAAGATTAGCGAGCATTTCAGCGGTGCGAGCTTGAGCGATGAGGCAACCCTCGCTGAGATGGCCTCGCTCTTTTCGCGCACTGGTTACCTGATTGACCCGCACTCGGCCATTGGGGTCGCAGCAGCACGCCAGTGCCGCCACAGTGGCGACACGCCAATGGTGGCCTTGGCCACAGCACACCCGGCCAAGTTTCCAGATGCGGCGCATCAAGCGACGGCTCAGTCTGCGACGTTGCCAGAACGCGTGCGCCACATCCTCACGGCCGAGGAGCGCGTAGAACCCGTGACGGCGCAGCTTGAAGCCGTGCAGGCGCACATCCGTCGCATGCGCGCCGGCCAGGCGTAAATTGGTCATTTCGCTCGTGGTCAAACGGATCACGTGAGCGGTGCATCACAAATGGCTCCGGGAGTCAGCAGCCTCTTTAGTGAGTCTGCTGATGCGGTCTTGTGGCGTGGTAAAATGTGCGCTTCAGTCTGCTGGCGTGGTGACGCGGGCATGCAGGCCTAACCCCCCTCGCGGTGGCACGGTGTTCACTGCAAGCTGATATTGGAGATGTAGCCCATGCCCATTGCCGTTGGCACCGATTCGTCCGGCACACGCCGCGAACTCACCGTCGGTGAGAACACCTACGCCTATTACTCCATCGCAGCCGCCACCGAGGCTGGGTTAGGTGATTTTTCACGCCTGCCAGCTGCACTCAAGGTGGTGCTTGAAAACCTCTTGCGCTACGAGGACGGTGGCACGGTCTCGCCCGACGACATTCGCGCCTTTGGTGAGTGGGCCGAGCAGGGCGGCAGCTGCGCGCGTGAGATTGCCTACCGCCCAGCGCGCGTGTTGATGCAGGACTTCACTGGTGTACCCGCGGTGGTGGATCTCGCGGCGATGCGCGACGCGGTGGTGTCGCTCGGTGGCAACCCCGAGCAGATCAACCCGCTCGCGCCGGTCGACCTCGTGATTGACCACTCTGTGATGGTCGATGAGTTTGGCAACCCGCGGGCATTTCAGGCCAACGTGGAGCGCGAGTACGAGCGCAATGGTGAGCGCTACGCGTTTTTGAAATGGGGGCAGGGCGCCTTTGATAATTTCCGCGTGGTGCCGCCGGGCACCGGCATCTGTCACCAAGTTAACCTCGAGTATCTCGGTCAAACAGTGTGGACAGACACCGATCAAGACGGTGTCGAAGTCGCCTACCCCGACACCCTCGTTGGCACCGACTCTCACACCACCATGGTCAATGGACTCGCCATACTCGGTTGGGGCGTTGGTGGCATTGAAGCGGAAGCGGCCATGCTTGGCCAGCCGGTTTCGATGCTGATTCCGGATGTGGTTGGGTTCAAGCTCAGCGGTGAGTTGCTAGAGGGCGTGACAGCAACGGATCTGGTGCTGCGCGTCGTTGAGTTGCTGCGCGCTAGGGGTGTGGTTGGCAAATTCGTTGAGTTTTACGGCGACGGGCTCGACACCCTACCGCTTGCCGATCGCGCTACAATTGCCAATATGGCACCTGAGTACGGCGCGACCTGTGGCTTTTTCCCGGTCGATAACGAGTCCCTGCGCTATCTGCAGGTGTCGGGGCGCGATGAAGAGCGCATTGCACTGGTGGAGGCCTACGCCAAGGCCAACGGCATGTGGCGTGATGCCAACTATGACCCCGTCTACACCGACACCCTGCAACTCGACATGGGCGACGTGGTGCCGGCGATCTCTGGACCCAAACGCCCGCAGGACCGGATCGACCTCGCGGATGCGGCCTCAACTTTCGCAGCGCACATGGACAGCGAGTTCAAGCGCCCGCTCGACAAGTCCGTGGAGGTTGACGGCAAAGACTACGCACTGAGCTCTGGCAAGGTGGTGATCGCGGCGATCACCTCCTGCACCAACACTTCAAACCCATACGTCATGGTCGGCGCAGGCCTTGTTGCGCGCAAAGCACGTGCACTGGGCTTGACGCGAAAAGACTGGGTTAAGACAAGTCTGGCACCGGGCTCGCAGGTTGTCTCAGATTACCTCGAGCGCGCCGGTCTACAAGAGGACCTCGACGCCCTGGGCTTTCATTTGGTGGGCTACGGCTGCACCACCTGCATTGGCAACTCCGGTCCGCTGCCAACTGAGATCAGCAAAGCGATTCATGACGGCGACCTCGTCGCCGCGGCTGTGCTCTCTGGCAACCGCAACTTTGAAGGCCGTGTGAATCCAGACGTGCGCGCTAACTACCTCGCAAGCCCGCCTCTGGTGGTGGCCTACGCGATTGCAGGTGACATGAATGTCGATTTTCAAGGCGTGATCGCTCAGACCCCAGATGGGCGCGATGTCTACCTCAAAGACATTTGGCCCACGGCGCAGGAAGTGGCTGAGATTGTCGAGAGAACCGTGACCCGAGATGCGTTCCAATCGAAGTACGCCGATGTGTTCAAAGGCGACGACAACTGGCGCGCCGTCGATGGCGGAACCGGCTTGACCTACGACTGGCCGTCGGCGTCAACCTATGTTCAAAACCCGCCGTACTTCCAGGGCATGGGTCCCGACGCTGGCACCATTGAAGACATCCGAGACGCGCGCGTACTTGCGTTGCTCGCAGATTCCGTGACAACCGATCACATCTCACCGGCTGGCAGCTTTAAACCTGAGCACCCGGCGGGCAGCTACTTACTCGACCGCCAAGTGCCACAGCGCGAATTCAACTCATACGGTTCGCGGCGCGGCAACCACGAAGTCATGATGCGTGGCACCTTCGCCAACATCCGCATCAAGAACGAAATGCTTGACGGCGTAGAGGGTGGATACACCAAAGGGCCCGACGGCACGCAAATGTCAATCTACGATGCAGCTATGGCCCACGCCGAGTCCGGCACCCCATTGGTGGTGGTGGCGGGCAAGGAATACGGCACGGGGTCGTCGCGGGACTGGGCGGCCAAAGGCACGGCTTTGCTTGGGGTCAAAGCTGTCATTGCCGAGAGCTTTGAGCGCATTCACCGCTCCAATTTGGTTGGGATGGGTGTGGTGCCGCTCGAATTCACCGGCGGTGATTCTCGTAAGAGCTTGTCACTGACGGGTGACGAATCGGTCAGCATCAGCGGGCTTGCCGGTGATCTGTCACCGCGGGACGCTGTCACCGCCACAATCACTTATGCTGATGGCAACACGCGCGATATCTCGTTGCTCTGCCGTATTGATACAGAAGTTGAGCTCGAGTACGTCAAACACGGTGGTGTGTTGCACTACGTTTTGCGCAACTTGGCGGGCGCTGCCTGAAACAGGTCGTAAGTTGTCAGCGTCGATTCAGTCGGGAATCAAATCGGTGGCCAAAGTGATTTCGTGCTGGCGGCGCACAGTGGCTTGAATCAGATTTGTCATGTTGAAGGGATGCGCTGTGGTCACAGTGCAGGAATCATTGAAGGAGTGGTTGGTGACAGGACGTAGGGTGGGATTGGCGATGGGATTGGCGATGGGATTGGCAACGGTTTTTGCATTTGCCGGGTTGTCGGTGGCGCAGGCAGATTGGCGCGCGTACACAGATGACAATGGCGCGCCGACGATAAGCACGCTCGACATTGAGGGCTCTGTTGCGCTGTCTGTCAATTGTGCGCAAGCGGTGACACTGGTGACGCAATCGCCGTTTGCACCGGGGGACGTCGGTCTCAATGGCCGCTATGATAACGGGCTTGCATTTGTGGTGGAGGCGCGTGTACCGACGGCTGCGACGAATGCGGTTGAACTGGTGCGACCTGATCAACAAGCTGCCCTGGTGCGTGGTTTGACCAATCGCCATCAACTCGTGTTGGTCGATCCAAGTGGTACTTCACACACCTTTGATCTTGCGGGTTTTGGTGCTCTCTGGCGCGAGGCCTGTCAGCTTGGCGCCACAGAATAGTGGCGTACGGCTGGGGCGAAATACAGCCTTCAGTTCTTAACTGGTATGTACAGCTCTGTTAGCAATGTCTCGCGCGGCGTGTTCGCCGGGTCGTCTACATACACTTCAATTCCCACACAGCGTTTGTCGGCTTTGCGTTTGTGGTGCCGATTCCATCCGATGGCGGTCGCCCAAACATTGCCGAGGTGGTCGTAACCGCCGGTGTGATCAAAGCGCACGCAGCTAAACGCCGCGCGGGTGCCGAGCGCGTAGCCCGCCGGTGGATCAGCTGTGAGTCCTGTGACGGGAACACCGAGCACAATACGGTGTTGGTCGGCTTTGAAATCGCTGCGCAGGTACTGGGCAAACGGCGGTCCGTCTGGCGTGATGGATTGATCTGCCAAGTACTGGGCCATGGCCTCGTAGTGCGTTGGCATCACGGCTGGTAACTCACTGAGTGACGCTGTGATTTCGGTGCCGATGTAGGTGGCTGACGGCAGGTTGTGCTCACCTTGGCTGGTAATGTTGCTTGCTACGGCCCCTGTCTCGGCCAGCTCTTTGAGCATACGCAGACCGCGCTCGTAGTCCATGCCCACAAAGCGTTTGATATTGGCAATCATAAAGAACAAGAAAAATGGCATGCTTGATTGCATGTGCCACGTGACTTGGCACCGTGATTCGGTGAGCGCTTCTATGTCGAAGCGCACCTTCGCTTGGCTCTTGAACGGTTTTAGAAATTGTAAGTCGCACGACACGGCGCTATGGGTTGACTCACGCAAGGTGATTTCGCCTGAGCCAATGCGCTCGCCTGCCCAGCTGTAGCCACTGTCTTTTGTGCCAGTGTCGCCAAAATAGGTGATGTGGCATTCAGGTTCTTGAATGGTCCAGGGGCTCCAGTCTGGCCAACGCGTGAAATCGACGATAAGCCCGTGAACCGTCGCCGTTGGTGCGTCGATTTCGATGGAGCGGTGAAAGGCGTAGTCAGGCATGGCAGACTCCTGCGTTACAGCGGTCGGCACAGCGAGAGTTTTGTGGTGCCGCGCCGCTGCCGGCGCGCACCTTCACAACCCGCTCAGGTCGTGCCAGTTAATGCGGTCTGGTCAAAATATATCATCGACAGTTGCAATCTCAACGCCCGCGCTGGCGCGGGTCGAGCGCGTCTCGCAAGCCGTCACCGAGGTAGTTCACCGACAGCACCGTCAGCGAAATGGCAAGGCCGGGCCAGATCACGCGCTCAGGTGAGAGCGTGATGAAGGCGGTGGCGTCGTTGAGCAACCGGCCCCAGGTTGGGAAGTCTGACGGGAAACCCAGCCCCAAAAAGCTCAACGCGGACTCGGTGATGATGGCGTTGGCAATGCCGAGCGTTGCCGAGACCATGATCGGGCTCAAAATGTTGGGCAGCACGTGGCGCGTGATGATGCGCGATGACCCGGTTCCCACGCTCTTCGCCGCCTGGACAAATTCACGCTCTTTGATTGCGAGCACGTCGCCGCGCACGATACGCGCGGTCTGCATCCAACTGGTGATGCCTATAACAAACACAATCAAGAGGAAGATACCGGTCTCTGGGCCAAAAGCCGCTCGCAGCGTGTCGCGATAGAGCATGGTGATCACGAGAAGGAGCGGCAGCAGCGGCAGCGCGAGGAAGAGATCCGTGCTGCGCATAAGTAAGCCGTCCAACCACTTGAAATAGCCTGCGAGCACGCCGATCAATGCGCCGAGCACGAGCGAGAGCAACATGGCGGTAAAGCCAACCGCGAGCGACACCCGGCCGCCTGCGAGCACCTGCGCGAAAGTGTCGCGCCCGAGTTGGTCTGTGCCCATCGGGTGGGCGAATGAGATACCTTGGTTTTTTTCGCGGATATTGAGTCGTTGCGGGTCGACGTCCCAGAACATGGGGCCGAGCAACACCAACAATATAATTGAGATAAAAATAGTGCCGCCGATCAAGGCTCCCTTGTGGGATTTGAATTTGACCCAGACTTCGCCCCACGGCGATTCGGGGTTTACAAGGCCGGTATCACTCATAGCGAATCCTCGGGTCGAGAACGCCGTAGAGCACATCGGCAATCAGATTGAACAGCACGATCAAAATCGCAAAGATAAACGTGAGTGTTTGAACCAGCGGGATATCGGCGCCCTGGATGCCGATAATCAACAATTGCCCGAGGCCATTTACGCGAAATATTTGCTCGGTGATGATGGCGCCGCCAAAGACAGTTGGAATGCCGAGCGCAAGCACTGTGACCACTGGGGACAATGAGTTGCGAAGGACGTGAAGCAACACCACCGATTTTTCGCGAATGCCTTTGGCGCGCGCGGTGCGCACATAGTCCTGGTTGAGGTTGTCGAGCATGGACGCGCGCATGAAGCGGCTCAATTGCGCGGCATTGAACAAGCCCAATACCATCACTGGCATGATCATTTGCTTGAATTGAAGCCAGAAAGAATCGAGATCGACGACTTCGAGTGTGGTGTCGTAAATCGACGGCAGCCACTCGAGTTTCACCGAGAACACCACGATCATCAACACACCGGTGAAAAAGGTGGGGACCGAAAAGCCAACCATGGAGATGAAAGAGCCGACTTGGTCAAACCAGGAGTATTGGCGGTAGGCTGAGATAACACCGATGGGCAGCGCGATCAGAATACCGACCACGTAAGACATGCCGACAACCCACAGCGTTTGCGGCATGCGCTCGGCGATCAGATCGAATGCCGGGCTGCGTGTGGCCCAAGACTGCACGCGCACACGGCTTTCGCTGTCACCGATGGAAATATTGAACCACTGCTCGAGCACATGGAGCGGTTCACTGACAAAAAACTGTTCCAACCACTTGATGTAGCGGATGTGTATTGCTTGGTCCAGCCCGAGACTGATGCGGATTTTCTCGCGCACCTCCGGCGGGATTGTCATCGGCAAATTGCCGGTCGGGTCATTGGGCGCGAGGTCGAGCAGCAAAAAAATCAGGAAGCTGATGACCAGCAGGGTGGGCACGGCAAAGAATAGTCGCCGTAGGGTGTAGTTCAACATGGCAGTGGCGCGTTGGGGTGTAAGACTCCGGGCTGCCTCTTGTGCGAGGCAGCCCGGGCTCGGACCGGTGTTACTTCACGCGGTGCCAATCAGCGGCGTTCCAGAGCTCGCTGTCCCAGGTATTGAGCTTGATGCCACCCAGGGTGTTGATGTGTGCTGACACCCGGCCGCGGTGGACCAGTGGGATCATTGCACCCTCTTGCATGAGCATGTCGTTCATCTGCTTGGCGATCACTGCTCGATCTTCGATGGCCGCTGTTTTGGACAGTTGCACCGAGAGGTCATCGTAAGCAGGGTTGCAGTAACGCGGCATGTTGTTGCCGAGCCAGTTGTTAGCCGGTGACGGAATCTCGTCGCACGTCCAGTTGTTCATGTAGGCCTCGGGGTCGGTGCCATTGAACAAGTTGGTGTACATCTCGATATCGGCATAGAACTTCTGGAAGGTGTCTGGGCTCGACTGATCACCGCCGAAGAACACGGCCGCGTCGATGTTGCGCAATTCGGTTTCAACGCCGATATCGCCCCACCACTGCTTGACCAGTGCCTGGGTGTCCTGGCGGACCGCGTTAGTGGACGTCTGGTAGAGGATCGACAAACGCACGCCGTCTTTCTCGCGCACACCGTCTGAGCCCGGCATCCAGCCAGCTTCGTCGAGCAGCTGGTTGGCGAGATCTACGTTCTGCACCAAGCACTCGTCGTTCGCGGTTGAGGCGTAAATCGCAGGCGCAGGCAAGACGTTACAGGTGGGTTTGCCGGCGTCTCCGTATCCAACTTCTGACAGCGTTACACGGTCAATTGCAAGACTCAGCGCGCGACGCACGTTGGCGTCGGTCAGGAAGGGGTGTGGGCCACCTTCGACAGTTGAGCGTGCTTCACCGAGATCAGCGGCGGGGTTGGTGAGGTTCACCATCATGCGCTCGACGCCGGTGCCGAAGGCCGAGACCACTGTGCCTTTGCCCGCTTCTGCCATGCTGCTGAGGATGGATGGGTCGATCTGGAGGTTCCAGGCGTAGTCGAATTCACCGGTTTCGAGCACCGCGCGCGCAGCTGAGGCAGCGTCACCGCCGCCCTTGAATGTCAGGCTGGCGAAAGCCGGTTTGTTGGGGTCGCGGTAGTTCGGGTTGGCTTCCATCGAGATCACGTCGTTGGCGCGAAATTCGGTGACTCGGAAGGGACCGGTGCCGTGCGGGCCAAAGTTGGCTTCGGTACAGGTCGGTGCGTTCGGGCCCATGCAGTCGAGGAACTGCGCTTTTTGGATAATCGGGCTCTCGCCGCCGGTGAACGGGCCGTAGGGGAAAGGCTTTGGCACTGTAAAGGTGATTTTCACCGTATGTGGGTCGAGTGCTTCGATGGTGTCGACGTCGGCAAATTTAGTTTCCTGCTGGCAGCCACCGTTGGGGTCCATGCAGTACTCGGCGGTGAAGACCACGTCATCGGCCGTGAAATCAGTGCCGTCGGACCACTTGATGCCCTGCTTGAGCGTCCAAGTGATGCTGGTCAGGTCTTCAGCGACGCCGCCGTTGGCGACCGTTGGAATCTCTTCTGCAAGCCAGGCCACGAGGTTGCCGTTTTCGTCGTAACGGCCAAGTGGCTCAATGATCAGTGATGAGCTCTCGATATCTTTGGTCCCGCCGGAGAGGTAGGGGTTCAAGATAGAGGCGGCTTGCCAGTAGAGGATGTTGACGTGGCCGTCGTCGCCTCGGGCCGCCCAAGCGCCGTTGGCGAGCAGTGCTGCTGCGGCGGCGGTGAGAATGAACTGTTTACGCATTGGATGCTCCTTATCGATGGTGTCTCAATGCCAAGCTGCCGCGCTGTACCGCGCTACAGAGCTGGCGTGAATCCTCGGTCCCGCTTGATTGAAGTACGTCTGATGTGGTGTTCTGCACCAGCGGGTGAACCGGCACTACACACCAATTCCCGTATCGCTGCAAGATTGTTCGCGCCCAAGCAGCATCACTAACGGCCTCTCGCGTGCCGCTTGAATGCGCGAGGGTTCAGTCAATCGGAGAGACCATGCCCATCCTCAATCGTATCGCTGACCGCCACGAGGCCATCACCGCTTGGCGGCGAGATTACCACCAGCACCCGGAGTTGCTGTTTGACGTGCACCGCACTGCAGCGTCGGTTGCAGAGAAGTTGCGAGCCTTTGGCTGTGACGAGGTGGTTGAGGGCATTGGGCGCACGGGGGTTGTTGGTGTGATCAAGGGCTCTGAGTCTGGCGATGGCGTGATCGGTTTGCGCGCTGACATGGATGCGTTGCCGCTGCCTGAAATCACGGGCCTTCCCTATGCCTCTGAGGTGCCAGGTTCGATGCATGCCTGCGGCCATGACGGTCACACGGCGATGCTGCTTGGTGCGGCGGAGTACCTGTGCGAGACGCGGCAATTTGCCGGCACAGCAGTCGTCATTTTTCAGCCGGCAGAAGAGGGCGGTGGCGGTGGGCGGGAGATGTGCAAGGACGGGTTGATGGGGCGATTTGGTATTGATCAGGTCTACGGATTACACAATTTGCCGGGCTTGCCGGTTGGGCACTTCTCCACTCGAGGCGGACCGATCATGGCAGCGACAGACACGTTTGAGATAGCGGTGTCTGGACGGGGTGGGCACGCGGCCATGCCGCACAGCGCGGTTGACACCATTGTGGTGGTCGCTCACCTGATCACAGCGCTGCAAACTGTGGTGTCCCGTGCTGTGGACCCGGTTAAAGGCGCTGTGGTGTCGGTGACAAAAGTTGACACCGACGGGGACGCGTTTAACGTGTTGCCTGAAACTGCCCGACTCAAAGGCACGGTCAGAACGCTGGACACGGATATGCGAAGCGTGTGCGAAGAGCGAATAGGCGATCTTGTAAGCACACTGCCAAAGGCGTTTGGGGCGAGTGCCGCGCTCGACTACCGACGCGGTTACCCGGTGACCGTCAACAGCGAGCGCGAGACCGCGTTTGCGGTGTCGGTGGCACGGCAGGTGTCTGGCGCAACACAGGTCGATGCAGCGCAGGCGCCGGTGATGGGCGCGGAGGATTTCTCCTACATGCTCCAAGAGCGACCAGGCGCCTTTATGTTCATCGGCAACGGCGACACAGCAGGGTTGCACAATCCCGCCTACGACTTCAACGACGAGGTGATTCCGGTGGGCTGTTCGTACTGGGTGTCGCTGGTTGAGACCGCGCTCCCGCGTTCAGTTTAAATTAACAGACGTATACGTACTAAAAACCAAAAAATTCGTGTGCGGCCATGATTGGTGGCGCTTGCTCGATGGCGAAATCGCAAGTTCAGCGTACTTGGCCCGTTTGATGATTGTTGTTTGCGTGAATGCCGACGCCGACTGGTAAAGAAAGTGTCGGTGTGGCCGTTCTCTGTCGTAGGAGACGGCCACTGTGTTCGGTGATATCCCAACAGATCGAGCGTTAACTCGGTCCTAATCGCATTGCCATTGCGACGTTTTTTAGGTTTTGGGTCTATGCGCAAACAGCGTTTTCGAGAAGAGCGACCAGCGGAGCGTCTGAGCTGATGTACGGCAATTCAGACGCCTCGGTTGTATTGGATGCAGTCGACAGTCCGGCTTGGATCATTGACGAGGGTGAGGTTGTGGCTAGCAACGCATCCATGCGTCAGCTCGTCCAATCGATGCTGATTGGGTCTGACACCGAGGCGCTTGCAACGCAGCTCGCCAACCCGAACGACGTTGAGCACTTGGACGCGGCCTACCAGCAGGCACTGGCGTCAGGTCGAGCCGAAGTCAATCTGCTGCTCTCCTCTGATCGTCGAGCGAAACTCACCGTCACGCGCTTGCCCCAGACCTCCGAAACGGCGTTGCTGGCAGTGTTGCGCGGTCTGGACGGTGAAAGTCTGGTTGCCGATGCCTGTGCGCAACTCGATGTCTTGCGGCGCAGTCTCTCGGCGCTTGCGCTCGATCTCACGATCAAATCCGCAGACAGCCGAAAATACCTCTACATCAACCGCAATTCTATTCACGACGTCTCGGTTGATTCCAACCATGTTCTCGGTCGAACTATTCACGACATCGTGCCAATGGACATCGCGGCCCATTTGTCGGCTGAGGATGAGCGCGTGTTGCGCTCGCCGGGTGGACGGCTGACGCGCGTCTACGCGTCCTCGCGCGGCCACTACCGAGGACACAAACAAGTTGTCTTTGGTGCAGATGGCAAGCCGGAGCTGATTCTGAGCACGGTGGAAAATGTGTCTTCGTCAGAGCGCTCTCGGCTCGAGCGCGAACGCAACACATCCGATTTGGCGCGCGCTGAAAATATCGCCAGGGTCGGCAGCTACCGCTGCCACCCCGCGGGGTCAAAATTGTTTATGTCGGCGTTTTTGCGCCAATTATTCGAATTTGATGACAAGGCGATTGCCGTTCATATGCGTGAATTTCTCGCCAGGCTCGAACCTCGATACCGAGAGAGAGTGACCTTTGCGCACGAGCGTTTGCGTCAAGGCAAGTCTGTAGAAAAGCAGCACTTGCGCTATTTCAACCAAAACGGCGACACCTTGCATTTGGAGTTGCGCTGCGAGATGGCGCGCGAGTCTGAGAATGCCCCATTCTCGATTCACGGCACGGTTCACGATGTCACCGATCGCGTCAAAACCGAAGAGAAAGTGCGCTTTATGGCGTACCACGACGGTCTGACAAAACTGCCAAACCGCTCGTTTTTTCTGCGCCGCGCCAATCAAGCGATGAGTCACACTGCAAACGGTGGTCGGCCATTTGCGCTCCATTTGATAGACCTCGACGGGTTCAAGGCGATCAATGACGCGCGCGGTCACCAGGCTGGTGACCAAGTCTTGCAGGTGGTCGCCAAACGCATTCAAGCGACGATAAAGAGCAGCGATGTCGGCGCGCGATTCGGCGGTGATGAATTTGCCATTTTACAGCTCGATGTAGAGCACGAGTCAGACGCCACGGCGCTGAGTCACCGGTTGATTGAACGCATCAGTGCCGAGATGGCGATTGACGGCGAGACTGCGAGTGTCGGCGCGAGCGTGGGTATCGCGATTTACCAGGCTGATGAAGCTGATCTGCAGGCCATGATTCACCGCGCTGACGAAGTGTTGTACGTGGCCAAACGCGCTGGCCGTGGCACCTATCGATTGGCGAGTTGAGTGTTGTGACACCCTAAGTCAGGCATAATGGGGTAGGTTCTGGCGACCATCCCAGGCATGCGATTCCTGCACACTGCCGACTGGCATCTCGGTCGACATCTTCACAATCAGTCTCTATTAGCAGAGCAGTCTCATGCGCTGGACCAGCTGGTTGCGTGGGTTGCCGAGCACCGTGTCGATGCGGTGCTGATGGCCGGCGATGTCTACGACCGCGCCGTGCCGCCCACTGATGCCGTAGCGCTACTCAGTCGAACACTCGATCGTATTTGTCGAGAGCTCGGTGTGCCCGTTGTGATGATTTCTGGAAACCACGACAACGCTGAACGGCTCGGATTTGCCTCCTCTCAATTGGCGCCCGCAGGTCTGCATCTTCGCACCGCATTGACCGCCGACCCAGACCCCGTGGTGTTGCGAGACAATCACGGTGAAATTGCGGTCTACGCCTTTCCCTATACTGATCCACCACTGGCGCGCAGCGTGTTTGAGCGAGAGTTCGCTGATCACGACGCGGTTATCGGCTTCCTCTGTGAACGCGCGTTGGCACACAATCCATCGGGGCGCAGATCGGTCGCCATGGCTCATGCCTTTGTCGACGGCGGCGACCCCTCAGACTCAGAGCGGCCGTTGAGCATTGGCGGCAGTGATCGCGTAGACGCGGCGCACTTTGACGGCTTTGACTACACCGCGCTTGGGCACCTGCACGGGCCACAGTACAAGGGTCGACCGACTACCCGCTACAGCGGTTCACTCAGCAAATTTTCATTTTCCGAAACGCGGCATAAAAAGGGCGTTTGCCTGGTTGATCTCGCGGCAGACGGGAAGGTGGATGTGTCGCAGTTGGCATTTTATCCCGCTCGCGATCTACACGTCGTTGAGGGCCACTTTGAGGATTTACTTCGCGATCCCGATCCAGCGGTCATCGACCACTACGTGTTAATTCGATTATTTGATCACGGCGCCATACTCAATGCCATGCCGCAGTTGCGCGCAGTCTATCCCCACGTGTTGCACCTCGAGCGCACGATGATGTCACCGGCGAGCGAGCCCGTGCCCGCACGCAAACACCGAGAGATCGGTGTGGTGAACCTCTTCAACGATTTCTTGCGCACAGTCAGTGATCAGCCCTTGGACGATGCCCAGCGCGAAGTGCTTGAGTCGGTGTTGGCCTCGCTCGACGGCGGGGACAACTGAGGTGCGGCCACTGCGCTTGACGATGGCGGCATTTGGGCCCTTTGCCGGGGTCGAAGTCATCGACTTCGAGCGCTTGGGCCCGGCTGCGCTGTTTCTGATCGAGGGCGCGACTGGCGCTGGCAAGACCACCATTCTCGACGCGATTTGCTTTGCGCTCTATGACCGCTCCACTGGCGGTGAGCGCGATGCAAAGCAGATGCGTTCACATTTCGCCGCGCCCGATCAGCTGACGGAAGTTGAATTGGTGTTTGTGCTCGGTGACACCCGCTATCGCATTCGCCGCGTACCCGAACAGACGCGTCCGAGCAAACGCGGTGATGGCACAACCACACAGAATGCGGTTGCAGAGCTCTACAGACTCGAAGGTGAGCGCGAAGTGCCGTTGGTTGCGCGCAAAGTCAGCGAAGCCAACGCCGAGATCACGCGTCTCACGGGCCTGACGGTTGATCAGTTTCGCCAAGTCATGGTGTTGCCGCAGGGGCAGTTTAGAAAATTGCTCACAGCCGAGTCCAAAGACCGTCAAGCCATTTTGCAAAACCTGTTTGGTACGGCCTTGTATTCTCGGGTGGCTGAGGCGCTCAAAGCCCGCGCCAGCGAACTCGCAGCGCAAGACCGGGAACTAAACCTCAAATGTGAAGCGCTGCTGCAATCCGTTGCTGTGGAATCCACGGCGGATCTCGAAACGGCAAGCGCGGCAAATGCGTCTGAGTTAGACGGTCTCGGCAAGCAGCAGCTCGGGGCGCAAGCGGCATTACAGTCATCCACCAAAGCGCTTGCGGAGTCTGAGCAACTCAGTGACATTTTGCTGAAACAAGCAAATGTGCTCAAGCAATTGAGCCAACTGGACGCAGAGACCCCGCAGCAACGTGAACGCGAGCACTTGCTTGCGCAACTCGACGCCGCAGTGGTTCTGTTGCCCGTATGGCAAGCCCGGTCAGAGCGCCTGAAAGAACAGGCTCAGGCCGAGGCCGAGGTGGTGCAGGCCGAGAGCCTATTGTCTGCAAGTGTTGCAGCGCAACGCGATGCCGTGGCGGCTTTTGATCAGGCAACTGCTGCGATGGCGGGCCGTGATGCATTGTCAGCGCGCCTGCGCGACACCGAACAGGCCATACCGTTGCTCGCAGCGTACAACAAAGCCGAATCAGCACACCGTGATAGTCAAGCGCAACTGTTGGCGGCTGAACGGGCTGAGATCGCCGCAGCGAGCGCGTCCACCGACGCTGAGGCATCACAGCTCGGATTGGTGCAACAGTTGAACGATGCGCGCGTTCAGGCTGCCTCTCTGGAGGGATTGGAGCAGGCGAGAGCGCAACGAGAGCGGCGTCAGCAGGTCCAAAAAGACTGTGAGGTTTTGCGTGCATCCCTGAACGCTTTGCACGAGGACACCGTGGCGCGGCGCGCTCAACTGGCGCACGCCCAACGAGCGTTTGAAAACGCGTCGCAAGTGCGTGAACAAGCGGAGGGAATCTGGACACACCAGCAGGCGAGGGTGTTGGCTGCGGGTTTGCGCTCGGGGGCGGCCTGTTTGGTGTGTGGCAGCACGGCACACCCGGCGCCTGCTAACACACAAGGTGAATTGCTCGCCGCTGACAACATCGACCTCGACGCGAGCCGCACCACAGAGCAGCGCGCGCGTGAGTCGCTCGACAACGCATCGGTTCAAGCACGCGATGCCGACCGCGCCGAAGTCAGTGCCGCCTCTCAACTGAGTGAACTCGAATCCACGCTCGCGGGTTTTAGCTCTGGTGATGACGCGGACCTCGATCAAAATCTGAGTGCTGCGCAATCGGCCGCCGCCGCGCTCGATGGACTTGAAGCGTCGGCACTGGCAGCGCAACAGCACGCGACTGTGGCCAAAAAGGCCCACCTTGCAAAGCAGGCCGAGGTGCAACAGATTTTGCGCGCCGAGGCGGGCGCACGCGCCGAGCGAGATCAGACCCGCGCGGGGCTTGGTGAGACGGTGCCCGACGCGTCGGCACTGGAGGCTGAACGCGTGGCTTTGGCGCGGGAGCTCGAGGTGTTGGACACCGAGCACAGGGCGCGACAGAACGCGCTCGAGCTTGCGAACATCGACACCGCGCGCGCCTCGACCGCACTCGATGCCGCCCGCTTCGCGTTGACCCGTCTAGCGGCCTCAGCTGATGAACACACACGCAGCTGGCGCTCGGCAATCGATGCGAGCCCATTTGCCGATGAAGCGGCCTTTTTGGCGACCGAAGAGCGCTTGTCAGAACGTGAATCGGTCGAGCGAGCGTGCGTGCGCTATGCCCAGGCACGTCAATCCGTAACGGCCACAGTGGCGCTGCTTGAGCAATCTGTGGCGGGCAGGACAGCGCCGGACCTCGAGGCTTTGCGGCGCGATCTCGTGCAGCGGCGTGACGCCGCGGAGGCCATCGAACGGCAACTCGCCGAGGCGCGTGCACGCGCTGAACAACTCGAGCGCACGCAGCGCGCGCTCGCCACACACGAGGCTGATCGCGCCGCGGTGGCGGCGGCGTATCGCGTCACCGGTTCTCTCAGTCAGGCAGCCAACGGGCAAAATCCGTTAAATTTAAATTTGCAGTCTTTTGTCTTGTCGGTGTTGCTCGATGATGTCCTGATTGCCGCTGGCGAACGCCTGCAACGCATGACGCGTGGCCGCTATCACCTGATTCGCCGCACCGGTAAGACCCATGGCGCGCGTCAAGCGGGGCTCGATCTCGACGTCGAAGACAGTCACACCGGCGTGCCGCGACGCGCGGACACGCTCTCTGGTGGAGAGAGTTTCATGGCCGCGCTGGCGTTGGCGCTCGGGTTGTCTGACGTGGTGCAAGCTTACGCTGGCGGCATACGGTTGGACGCCTTGTTTATCGACGAGGGTTTTGGCTCGCTCGATCCTGAATCACTTGATCTTGCGGTCCGGGCGTTGGTCGATTTGCAATCAAGTGGACGTCTAGTTGGGGTCATCTCGCATGTTCCCGAACTCGCCGAGCAGATACCCTCACGGCTCACGGTGCGTGCCGGACCAACCGGCAGTCACGCTAAACTGATCGTCAACCCGGGCACCGACCCGGTGTCATAAGACTCGAGGAATACACCATGTCAGCGCAGTTTTTACGGTCTCGCCAAGACCTCAAGATGTCAGAGGACTTGTTGCAGCAACGCGATGTGCAACGGGTGAACGAGATGATTGAGCGCCAGGAGGCCGAGGGGCCGATGGGCACGCGCCGCCGGTTACTCGCAACCTCCGTTCGCATGAGCCGCTCGATGGCGCCGGCAATGCACAAGACCGCCGACGCCTGCATTGAAGCGCTCGGTGTTGATATCCCAGTTGAGCTCTATGTGTTCGCCAGCGCCCAGTTCAACGCGATGTGCGTCAAACCCGAAGACGGCCGACTCTTCATCATGTTCAGCTCGAGTCTGCTCGAAGGCTTTGACGAGACGGAATTCAAATTTGTCATGGGGCACGAGCTCGGTCACTACCTCTACGGCCACCACGACATTCCAATCGGGTATCTGATGCGCGGCCAGTCGCGGCCCGATCCCAAGCTTGCACTGCAATTGACTGCCTGGTCGCGTCACGCCGAAATCTCAGCTGATCGCGCCGGCGCGCACTGCGCGCAAGATCTCAACGGCGTCTCGCGCGGGTTGTTCAAACTCGCCTCTGGCCTCACTGGATCGCTCGTGAATTTCGACCTCGACGCCTTTATGGCGCAAGTCGACGACATGCAGCACGAGGATGCCGAGCCCGGAGCAGGTGCGCCGACTGGTGACTGGTTCATGACCCACCCTTTCAGCCCGCTTCGGGTGCGCGCGCTGAAGCTTTTTCATGAATCAGAACTCGCAGTCGCGGGCGGCAAGTCAATTGATTCACTCGACGCTGGCGTGCAGGCCTTGATGGGGCTGATGGAGCCGAGCTACCTCGACGGTCGAACGCAATCCGATGAATCCATGCGCCGTTTGTTGTTCGCCGGCGCATTGACTGTGGCCAAGGCAGACGGCGCGATCAGCAGCGAGGAGATCGCGGTCTTTGAGCGTTTTTTTGGCAATGACAGCTACCGCGACTCGCTCAACCTCGATCGCTTAGCCGCCGAGTTGCCAAGCCGCGTTGCGCAAGTGCGGGAAGATGTCGGGGTTGGACGGCGCATGCAGGTGTTGCGGGATCTGGCGACAATTGCCTGTTCCGACGGCGCAGCCAGTGAGCCCGAACGAGCTGTCATGCGCTCGCTTGCGCGCGACTTGGAGGTCGAGGTGCACCTCATTGATCAGTTCCTGTGCGCGGTGCCAGAACCCGATTAACTGCTGCATCGTCGCGCGTGGAGGGAACCATATGTTGGCAAATCAATTCCCTCGCAAGCTTCGGCTTTGGCTTGTCGTGGACCGCTTATGTTTGTTAACTTGGTGTGACTCCCGGCCACGCGATGGATAAGACTGGCGTGAGCACCCCGCAGACATCAGCATTACTGCCAGCGATTGCGCGCGGCGATATCCGTGCCGTGCGGCCATTGGTGGACCGCTACGGTGGTCTGGTGTGGTCGATGCTCTGTCGTCATCTCGGTGCGGATGCGGCTCGCCACGTGAGTTTCCAAGTCTTCCGTGAGCTCTATGACAACGCGGGATCTCTCAGCCGAGAGGACGTGCCCGAGGTGGTCACGGTTGCCGCAGTCGTGAGACGTCAGCTTGCGACCAGCGGTGCCAGTGCCGCACCCGAACGCGCCATCAAGTCGCCCTCGGTGCCGGTGTCCGATTGCGTGCGCAGTGTGCCCGCGCTCGTGGCCGTAAGCCGGGCTTTGATATCGCTGCCCAATGATCAAAAAAGAGCCGTTGAACTCGCGGTGTTACGCGGCTTGAGTGTGCGCGCCATCGCCGACCAAACCGGTTTGTCCGTCTCGGCGGTTCGACGCGGTTTGCGCCAAGGCTTGCAAGTGCTGCGTGGCGAGATTGGAACCGGCAAACCGGCGGCCACAGAACAAGAGGGCGCGGCGTCGTGAGCGCCGATTCCAAAGACCTCGCCAAGCTCCATGAGCTCATGTGCACCGACGCGCTCGAAGGCGGTCTGTCACTTGATGAGTCAGTCGCCTGTCAGCAGTTGACGGAGCAATATGAGCAGGTCAACACGCAATTTTATTGGGAGGCCTTGGGCGCGGCGGATTTGGTGCTCGACGGCTCGAGCGCGACGCCGCCGCAAGAAGTGCGTGAGGGTTGGATCGCGCTGTCAGAATCTCTTGGAATGTCGGTGTCGGCCGACGACCGCCTCGACCAGACCGTGGCAGTGTGGAACGACAACCCGCTCGACGTTGAGCAGTACGCCGAGGAGCGCGCGCTGTCCGGTGGACAACCGCCGCAGCCGGCCGCACGCAATTGGCCATGGGTTGTCGCGTTGCTGTTGGCTTTGGCAGGCGCGGGTTTTTGGCTCTACCCCGATGTGCGCAATGCCGTCGAGCGCGAACCTCTGTTTCAGCAATGGCGCGGCACCTTGGCACCTGAAGGCGTAGAGCGTGATGTCACCCTGGCGTTGACCGGAGAGGTTGTTGGTAACGTGGTGTGGGACGCCGATCAGCAACGAGGCCGGATCGAGGTCAACAGCCGTGCCATGAGTTTTGACGTTGAGCGCCAGCCCCAAGTTTGGCTTATTGATTCCGACCGCAGTCGAGAACACATACCTGTGGCGCTGCTCAGTGCCAACCGCGTCTTGCACACTGTCGACTTGGTGCCACCAGTGCAGATCCGACAATTCGCTGGCGTGTTGATTACCTCGGAGCCGCTCGGTGGCAGTTTGAATCCGTCGCGGACTCACATTCTTGCGGTCAGCAACACCGGGAACTGACGAAGGTCCGTCGTCAGGCTTCGCTGTCACGGTACACAACGCCATATTAATACGCACTGCTACACTCAGACGGGTATCCGTTTGTGGCGCGTTTTGAGCGCCGGCCTTGTAGAGGGTGTTTGAACATGAACTGGCTGGGCACTTTGTCAGTGTGGCTTTGCCTCGCGTGTGTGCTGACAGTGGCGTTGTTTCAAGATTCACTGTCTCCGGTGTTGATGGCACTGTTGTTGGCTGCAACCGTCGTGAGCACACTGTTGGTATCGCTGTGGACCTGTGGTCCGGCGCGTTGTGTCGCCGGCCTTTGGCATGCCTTTGTTCACCGTTGGCACGCTGCGGAGGGTGATCGCTTGTTCGGCCGCATGCTCCAGTGGGCTGCCGATGTGCGTCAGGAAGACGAGTCCGCTTTGAGCAGCATACGTCGCAGTGAACGCAACGCCTTTGCGCGAAATGGACTTGAGCTGTTGAGCCAACACACCAACGCTGTGACCTTGCGGTTGGCGCTGGAGAAGGACATCCGCCGTGACGAAGACGCAGCCTTGTCAGCGGCAGAGGTGTTTGACACCCTGGCGTCGAATACGGCTGTGGTCGGACTCGTTGTTGGCAGTGTGGCGGCCTTTGTGATTTTTGCGATCGGCGAGGCGGCATCGGCGTCTTGGCTGCCGGCTTCGATTGCCTTCGGTTTCTCTGTTGTCACTGCAGTGATCCTCAGTGGCACAGTGTTTCGGCCGCTGGCGTCGCGATTGCGCGCGCGCGGGGTCCGTCGTGGCCACGATCAAGCGAGAAGCATGAACGGCATGCTCGCCATCTGGCAACGCAAGCACCCAGAGCGGGTGCGCGTGGCGCTGTTTGGCGACCGCTGCTCGGTTGAGATCTGAGCGTGTCTGGGCCGCGATTCCGCTCCGGAAGGTGTGAATTTTGCACCAGTGTGTCAGGCCGACCTTAGGACTCTCCCATGCTCAATGCCAGTTTGCTCATTATTGTGGCCGTGTGTGCATTGGGATTCGGTGCCTGCGCTGTTGTCCTGATGCAGCGCCACAGCTCTCGGGGAGACACCGAGGCAACCAGCGAATTGCGCCTGCGCGTCGCGGAACTCACCGAGCAAGTCCAGATGGGCGAGGTGGTGATGCAAAACCAAGCGCGGCGTCTCGAGCGTCTCGGATGGGAGTTGAGCCAGCTCAAAGACGTGCGCCGGGCCCCGGTCGCGCCACCGGCACCGGTGGTCACTGAATCGAGCGAGCGAATCAATCAAGCGATCAAACTTGCCAGGCGTGGCGAATCGGTTGAGTCGCTGATGTCGTTGTGTGCGCTCGGCCGCGGTGAAGCTGAGCTCTTGGTGAAGCTGCATTACCGAGCACAGCCCGCTGCGAGTTCTGACGCGGCCTGATTCCCAAGCCGTCAG
This sequence comes from uncultured Granulosicoccaceae bacterium, assembly GCA_937925815.1. Classification (GTDB taxonomy): domain Bacteria; phylum Pseudomonadota; class Gammaproteobacteria; order CALCKW01; family CALCKW01; genus CALCKW01. The sequence continues at coordinate 141,497 of CALAMQ010000025.1, forward strand.
CCGTCAGTGAGCGCAGCGCGTTCGCGCCGCCAATCTCCTACGTAGTACCACAAGCCTTGCGTTGATCATCGCCGCGAGCGGAATTTTGTGGCCGAGCCTGTGTCTACCTAATTCAAGTGCCGCGTTTTCAACACAAATTGGAATGTGGCATCGAGATTGCAAAGTGTTCTCTATGAGGTGCTTTTTGCTCTCATCCTCAAACAGTCTTTCACCCGCACCGCGTAAGCCGTGCGGGTTTTTTTTTGCGCGCGTGTCGCCAAAACACTGGCGCGCTGCGCGGAGCACGACTATATAGGCAGTTGCCAAAACGCCGCGGTGAGATTGATCCGGTTGAAAGTTGATGTGCGGCCGGATGCCGATTGGTTTGGCACGTCTCCCACCGTTGTGTGTGCGCCCACCGCCCACCGCCCACCGGGTGCGCTCTAGGGAGGCTCCGAAAAAGTCCCAGCTGAGTGCGAGACAAGGCGAAGCCAAAGCAAAAAAGCGGAGTTTACATGCAGTAAATGAGCATTTTTTGATTTGGCATCAACGCAGTATCGCGCCTGATGGGGCTTGTTCGGAGGTTCCCTATATTGACTGGCTACGTGCAATCCTTTCTCGATTCTTTGAACGCCTGCAGTGGCTGCGAGTCAATATTCAATGAACCCGTGGCGGAAGCCGGGCGGGGTGTCAGTTATTCGGCGCGTGACAATGCTTGACAGGCATTTTTGACACCTAGGTGCTCAGTTGCCAGATTTATGTCATGTTTTTTGTGAGATAGTGTTTTTAACTATTTGAAATTTAAAGATTTTATGTGGCAGAATAATTGCATGTCAGTGGTCAGGCCCGCGATAGATGGGCACCTTTTGACTGATTAAGGGACACAACCGTGGTAACAACAATGACTGCTCAAACCGCCACCCCGTGGCAGATTCGCAAACTCCGACTCACCGAGTCGCTCGGGCAAACGCTCGATATTCGTGAGATTGTCAGCCGCTTTTACGACGCGGCGAGAGCAGATGTGCCAATGAGCGGCATGCGCTTCGTGCGACCGGAGCTGGATATGGATGTGATCTTCGGCTCACTCGGCCAGCATCGCGCCGATTTCAGCGTGCGCCTGGGCGGCCAATTGCTCGGCACCATCACGGTGTCACGCACCGCGCCATTCAATCCGGAGGAGGCGCGCCACATCCGCGATCTCTTGCCCTGTATTGCCCACCCACTGCGCAACGCCGGTCACTACCAGAAAGCCTTGCGGTCGGCGTTCCAGGACCCGCTGACCCAGGTGATGAACCGCGCAAGCCTCGAACAAGCCCTGCCACGCGAAATCAGCTTGGCGCAACGCCACCGTGCGTCGCTCTCGTTGCTGATCATCGACGTCGATTTTTTCAAGGGAATTAACGACACCCACGGACACCTTGTCGGCGACGAGATCCTGGTGAAAATTGCGAGCTCCATTCGCAGCTGCCTGCGCAGCACAGACTTGGTGTACCGCTACGGAGGCGATGAATTTGTTGTCTGCCTGCCGTCGACCCGTCTGGGTGCGGCTGTGGACGTGGCCGAGCGGATTCGCGCCAGTGTCAACCGCTTGCCGAGTGGCCTGGCTGACGTGACGTTGAGCGTCACGATAGGCGCGACTGAAGTGGGTGAAGACTGTGTGCTCGAAAGCTTGTTCGATCGTGCTGACGGCGCGCTCTACGAAGCCAAGAAAGCCGGACGCAACCGAGTCGAATACGCCGTGGCACCTCAGGCGGGCGCGGCGCGTAGAAGCGCACCAGTCTGAGTCGTTTTCGCTGACAGCCGTGTTCGCTCAGTGGTGAGCACAAGCTGTTTAACACGGTGAACCGTTTGACCGTTGACACAAGGCATTTGCCGCCCTAATATTGGCGGCTTGCTGAAGCAGTTGTTCAGCGGCCTCGTCCCCATCGTCTAGAGGCCTAGGACACCGCCCTTTCACGGCGGCGACCGGGGTTCGAATCCCCGTGGGGACGCCATCTCTTGCGTCATTCTCTCGGCCTACAGTGCAGCCACCGCCGTAAGGCGTGGACATGTCCACTAGCCGTCACGCTGTCAACATTGAGATTCCATGCGGCACTCGCATGTGATGTGGCTTTTTTTGATTTTTTAAGGTCTTGCTGGTTTTCGCCTAGAACTCACGTTGTGGCGCGCGCGCTGCCGCGGCTCACGCGGTAGGGTTGATGCGGCGCATCACGTCTGACCGCAACTAAATCGCCTCCCCAAACGCACCCGCCGTCGAGCGCCACGACGGGGCCGTGCACGCCGTATCCCAATGCCGCCCAGTGACCTGTGAACACGTGGTATTGCGCCATGTCAGGTGTGGCGTGGCTAAACCACGGTTGCACGCCCTCCGGCAGTGATTCGGGTGACCCCTTTTCGCGGAAATTCAATGTGCCGTCGCTGTTTAGGCAGCGCATGCGCGTGAATACCGTCGCGGCAAAGGCCAACTGACTTGCCAGAGCGTTTTCAGTCACCAGCGTGGGTGTGGCCTTGGCGAACAGCTGGTGCAGTGCATCGCGAGGGTGATCGCCGGCGAGTTGAGAGTGCACGGCGTGTGCGAGTTCAAGGTTGTCTTCAATTGAGCACAGTGGGAACAGACCAGCGTGGACCAGAATGTGGTTGCCACTGACGTGCACCAACGGGCGTTTGCGCAGCCATTGGCACAGTTGATCGCAATCTGGCGCGCTGAGGATGGTGCCGAGTGTGTCGCCATCGCGCACGGCGCGTACACCCAGCCAACAGCCGAGCAAATGCAAGTCGTGATTGCCGAGCACCACTTGCAAACGCTCGCCGAGCAGCTGATGCAGCGCGTGCACGCGGCGCAGAGTCGCGAGGCAATGCGGACCGCGGTTGATCAGGTCGCCGGTGAGCCACAGCGTGTCTGTGCGCTGGTCAAACTCGATTAATTCCAGCAGGGCGTCGAATTCGTCGGCGCAACCGTGAAGATCACCAATGGCCCAATCAGCCACGGACGCTATTTGGCAGTTGCGTGCCGCCGGTGCAGGTTGATCTCAATGCAGCGTGCGCGGCGTGGTGAGCAGGCATTCTGGAATCTCCGCCATGAACACGGTGCCTTCGTCGGTCACCATTTGGTATTCGCCGCCGAGCGTGCCCATTTCGGTTTCGAGTAAGGTTCCGCTGGTGTATTGAAAACCCTCGCCGGGCTTGAGGTGGGGGGTTTCGCCAACCACGCCCTCGCCGTTGACGTGTTGCACCTTGCCGTTGGCGTCAACGATCTTCCAGTGGCGTTTGATCAGCGTCGCAGCGGTGTCGCCGACGTTGCGGATGGTGACGGTGTAGGCGAACACGAAACGCTCTTTTTTGGGGTCGGATTCGGACTCGAGAAAGTGCGTCTCAATCTGCACGTCAATGCTCTGGCTCAATTCGGTGCTCATGCAGATCTCGTAGTCAGCGGCGGGCGACATGCCTTACGTGATAAGAATCCTAGGGTATCTCCGCAGACAGTGCGAGCGGGCGCGCGCGTTGCGGACCGTGTATCAGGCGCCGGCTGCGTGCAGGTGTCGCGATAGTGCAGCAAATTCTTCGGCGGTGATTCGCTCAGCTCGCGATCGCGGGTCGATCCCGGCTTCTTTGATTGCCGATTCGCTCAGCAACGATGCGAGGGCGTTGCGCAACGTTTTGCGGCGGCCGGCGAATGCCTGAGTGACCACATTCTGGAATAGGTCGAAGTCGCCAACGTCAAACGGTGGTTTATCGCGCGGCACCAGGCTGACCACGGCAGAGTCGACACGCGGCGGTGGGTCGAAGCAATGCGGTGGCACCGCAAACGCGGGCGCAACGCGGCAGCGGTACTGCGCCATGATGCCGAGCCTGCCGTAGGTCTTGCTACCGGGGCCGGCGGCGAGCCTGTCGACGACTTCCCGTTGCAGCATGAAATGCATGCGGTCAATCACGTGTTGTTGCTCAAACAGGTGAAACATCAACGGGGTTGAGATGTTGTAGGGCAGGTTGCCGACCAGTTGCAGTGGCTTGCCCAGCTTCGCCGAGAGTGCGGCGAAGTCAAACTTCAATGCGTCGCCCTGGTGCACCGTCAAGCGACCGGTGGACCCGGCGGCGGCTTCCAGTTTGGGGATCACGTCGCGGTCGAGTTCGACGACATCGAGTTGGCCGTGGCGCTTGAGCAACGGCAAGGTGAGCGCACCGAGGCCCGGGCCGATTTCAACAAGAGCGGTGTCGCTTGCGGTGTCGACTAACTTGACAATGCGCTCGACGATTGACGAGTCGGTCAGAAAGTGTTGTCCAAACCGTTTGCGTGGTCGGTGTGCGGGCGGTTTGCTCACGGCTTTGGCGCGCCGCACAGGCGCAGTGCTTCGGTCACGGCCGCGATCAGGCTGCTGTGGTTGGCTTTGCCAGTGCCCGCGAGCGTGAGCGCGGTGCCGTGATCAACAGATGTTCGGATGATTGGCAGGCCGAGGGTCACATTCACCGCGTGGCCAAAGCCCGCGTACTTCAGCACCGGCAAGCCCTGGTCGTGGTACATCGCGAGTACCGCGTCAGCGGCGGGCAAGTGGTGAGGCGTGAACGCGGTGTCCGCCGGCAGCGGGCCTTCGAGCGACAGGCCGGTCTCGCGCAGCGCGTTGATCACGGGCGTGATGATGTCGTTCTCTTCGTGCCCGAGGTGGCCACCTTCGCCCGCGTGTGGGTTGAGTCCGAGGACAAGGATGTGCGGTTTCCCAATACCGTACTGTGAGACCAGTGCGCTGTTTAGCGTGCGCACAGCCTCAGCGATGCTGTCAGCGGTGATGGCGTCGGGGACTTGGCGAAGCGGCAAGTGGGTTGTGACCAGCCCCACCCTGAGCTCACCCGCGGCGAGCAGCATCACCGGCGTGGCACCGCACTTTGCTGCGAGGTATTCGGTGTGGCCACTGAACGCTATGCCACTGTCGTTGATGACGCCCTTGTGCAGTGGCGCTGTCACCATGGCGTCAAATTCACGATCTTTGCAACCGGCGAGTGCGCGGTCGAGTGTTGCCAGCACGGTCTGGGCGTTGCGCGGGTCGAGCTGGCCCGCGACGACCGGCGCGTTGGCCTTGATGTCGATCACCGCTTTGGGTGCATTCGGTGCTTCTTGCAAGGTCGGCGGGCAGGGCATGTCGAGCTGCTCTGCGCGGTCTTGCAGTGTCTCGTAGGGGCCGATGATGATTTGCTGGCACCCGCTTCGAACAGGCAGCGCGAGGCAAATATCTGGGCCAATGCCGGCGGGTTCACCGAGAGTGATTGCAATGCGTTTTAGCGACAAGTCAGGCACCTCGCACC
>CALAMQ010000026.1 GCA_937925815.1 uncultured Granulosicoccaceae bacterium
CCTGCTGTTTCTTTTTTCAGTCTAGAGAATATGCACAAAAGACTGTGCCTACTATCTGCCAAATATTTGCTTCCTGGTGGCTGACAATGGATCTTAAGTAGTGTCTGTGTCAATTTATCAATTGGCGAGACAGCATCATAATTTAGACGTGTGGTGCGCGTACCCCGCTTCGAGTTCGCTGCGTAGGAAGTCCCCGAACACGACTGGCTCCAAGTGTGTAGTGTCTGGTGTTTCACCAAGCGGCGTGATGGTGGTTTTGACATTGGGGTCGTAGAAAAATGGGCACGAGTAACGGGGTAGGCCTGAGCGGTTGATCACGCGGTGTGGGGTGGAGAGGAGTTTGCCGTTTGACCAGCGGTGCAGCATGTCGCCGACGTTGACGACGAAGGTGCCTGGGATTTTGGGCGCGTCCACCCAGTTGCCCGCTGGGGTTTGCACTTGCAGGCCGCCGACGCCGTCTTGGGCGAGCAGTGTCAGGCAGCCGAAGTCGGTGTGTGGGGCGGAGCCATAGAGATCTTCTTCTGCTTGCGCCGGTGCGGGCGGGTAGTAGAGCAGGCGCAGCCAAGTGGTGGGCGGGTTGAAGGTTTGGGTGAGTGTGCCCGTGTCCACACCCAACGCGAGTTCAACGATTTCGATCAGCTTTTCCGCGAGTTGCGTCATCGCGTCGCTGTATGCCATGACCGCTTCCTGAAACCCTTCAAGTGCTGGCCATTGATTGGGGCCGGCGAGGTAGTCACCGTTTTGCACGGGCGCTGAGTCGGCTGCGTCTTCGCGCATCACCATGAAGCTTTCTGATTGGTTGGGCTTTTTGACGTCGGCGAGTTTGGAGTTGACGTCGGTTGAGGTGTTGATCGGGATAAAGCCGCGGTGGTTGGCGTTGAGTTCCACGGCCATCTTTTCGCTGCGCGGCAGTGCGTGGAAGCGTTCTGAGGCGTTGAATACGCCATCGATCAATGCTTCGTCCACACCGTGCTCGCGGATGTAGCCAAAACCCGTGGTGCTGTATGCAGTTAAAAATTCGGCTGCGAGCGCGCGCTTGGCGGCAGCGTCGTTGCCGTGGATCGCGCTCACGTCGAGGATAGGGATCTGGTCGAATTCGGTCATGGTGGATTGCAGCTGGGTGCTGCCTGGTGTCTGTGGTTCGAGTGTAATTCAGACGCTGCGGATGCCGGTATGCGGTTCAACATTGAGCCGCGTTTTATTGGCAGCGGTTAAGGGTTTGCCCTGAGGAACTGCGTTTTGTGTTGTCGTCTAATGGGGGTGTGACGCATGCCGTGTTTGGCTGCGCGCGCTGTCCACATCGGCGGTACTGACCATGATGATTCCCAAGCGTGTTTCTCCGGCCAAGCGCCGCGGTGTGTTGGCGGCTGGGCTGCCGGCGCTGGCGGGTTTTGCCGCGTCGCTCGCGGTTGGGTACGCGGTGTTGACCGCTGGCGTTGGCGGCAGCCCGGCGGTTGCGGCGGCGCACTCGGGCGCGACGCCTGCCGTGATCGAGCTTTTCACCTCACAAGGCTGTTACAGCTGCCCGCCCGCTGAGAAGTTGCTCGGTGAGCTGGTTGAGAGCGCTGATCCGTCTCAGTTGGTGGCCCTGGAGTTCCACGTCGATTACTGGGACTCGCTGGTGTACGGCCGCCACGGCTCACACAAAGACCCCTTCTCAAGCCCTGCCAATACGCTGCGCCAGCGTGTCTACAATCAGCAATCCTTGTCTGGCCAGACTGGGGTGTACACGCCGCAGATGGTGGTGAACGGCCGCCACGGTGCCGTGGGCTCGCGGCGCGGCGATGTGCTCGACGGTATCAACCGGGTGGAGCGCCCCGAGGTGGCGGTTGACGTGACGGCGAACGGAGACCTGTTGTCTGTCGCATTGGACGGTGACCTTGATCAGCTGCCGAGCGACGCCACGCTCTGGCTCGCGGTGTTTGATATTGAGGCGACCACGGACGTTGAGACCGGGGAGAACCACGACAAGACCCTGACCAGCCACCACATCGTGCGTAGCTTTGAGTCGGTATCGCCGGTGCGCGCGGCGGTTGAGGTGCCGGTGGCGCTCGGTGCGGGGCAGGGTTGTGCGCTGCTGGTGCAGTCGCCTGATCTTGGGCCCATTCACGCGGCGGCCTATTGCCCAGACGCGGTCTGGCGGCGCTAGCACCGCGCACCCAGTCATGGAGGTGGGTTGGCGGGCTGCACAGCTGCCAATTTAGGGTGCGCGTGCGCACGGACTGTGCGACGCTACGCGCCCCTTGGCGGCGCATGCGCTTATAGTGTTGTGTGAGATCGCCCCCGTGTCCCGTGGCGCCGCCACCCCGCTTGTGACCCAGTCCTGTGAACACACCTGAATTTAACGCCCTGCCGCTGCGCCCCGCGCTGCTGCAAAACCTGTCGTCGTTGGGTTATCACACAATGACACCCGTGCAGGCGTCGGCTTTGCCGTCTGTGTTGGCTGGGCGCGATGTGTTGGCGCAAGCCAAAACCGGATCGGGCAAGACAGCAGCCTTTGCGCTCGGTGTATTGCAGGGGTTGGATGCCAAGCGGTTCCGGGTGCAGGCGCTTGTGCTGTGCCCGACGCGCGAACTCGCCGAGCAGGTCTCAACCGAGATCCGCAAGCTCGCGCGCGGGCTGCAAAACATCAAGGTGTTGACCGTGTGCGGTGGCGCACCGGTGGGTCCGCAGGTGAGTTCGCTCGCGCACGGTGTGCACATAGTGGTTGGCACGCCTGGGCGGGTTGAGAAACACCTGCGCAAGAACAGCTTGTCTTTGGCGGACTTGTCGACAGTGGTGCTCGATGAAGCCGATCGCATGCTCGACATGGGCTTTGAGGAGTCGGTCGACACCATCCTTGCCGAGACCCCAGAGCGCCGGCAGACGCTGCTCTTCAGCGCAACTTTCCCCGAGAGCATTGAGGCGATGGCGGAGCGGGTGCTGAATCACCCGGTCAGCGTGCGGGTCGAGGGCGTGCACGACGCCGACAGTATCGAGCAGCTGTTTTTTGAGCTCATACGCCAGGACACCCGCGAAGACGCGGTGCGTCGCATACTGCTGCATTACCGCCCTGCATCGGCCGTGGTGTTTTGCATCACCAAGCGCGAGACCCAAGAACTGTGCGACGCGCTGCGCGGTCACGGCTTTGGTGCGCTCGCGTTGCACGGCGACCTCGATCAACGTGAGCGCGACCAAGCGCTGATACAGTTTTCCAATGGCAGCGCGTCGGTGCTTGTCGCTACCGACGTCGCCGCGCGCGGTCTTGATATCGATGCGCTAGACGCGGTCATTAATGCGCACTTCCCGCGTGACTTTGACGACCACACGCACCGCGTCGGGCGCACCGGGCGCGCTGGTAACCAAGGTATGGCGTGCACGCTCTACACCGCGCGGGATGAGCCTCGGCTCGCGCAGCTCGAAGCCCATATTAAACAGCCGCTGTGTTGCCTGCCGTTGCCAGAGGCTGAGAGTGCTGGCGCCTCAATTGAACCGCCCGCGATGTCAACCTTGCATATTGATGCGGGCAAGAAGCACAAGGTGCGCGTGGGTGACATCCTTGGCGCGTTGACCGGTGACGGCGGTGTGGCCGGTGATCACATCGGCAAAATTCAGGTGTTTGACA
>CALAMQ010000027.1 GCA_937925815.1 uncultured Granulosicoccaceae bacterium
ACGAATACGTGTCAGGCCTCGGTGACCTCGACGAGTGCAACGGCATGACCCACGACGGCCAATACGGCTACTACATGACCGATGCTTTCCCCTACGTGCTCGGGTGTTTCACCGGCGAACCGAACGATTCGTTTATCAAGCGCTGATGTAGGTCAGGCTTGTAGGTTGGGGTTGTAGGTCGGGCTTCAGCCCGACGCATGACCCTGGATTTTTGAGATTTTGGGCACACACAAGGCCAATACCTCGCCCGCAAACCCCGCCGAAAGATCCGAACAGAAACCGATTTCTATCGTGCGTCAGGCCTCAGCCTGACGCATAGCCCTGAAATCTGTAAGGCGTTTTGGCACACGCAAGGTTAATCTCCGCCTACAAACACCGTCCAATAACGCCGGCATTCAACGGCACAATCAATCCCAACCAACCTCCAGCGCGTCAACCAGGAAATGGATCAGCGGCTCGAGGTCGTCGAAGGTCTCACCGATGCGTTTGGGAAAATCCTTGGTGCACACCTGCTTGGGCGTGCAGCTCGAAAACGCGAAGAAGCTCTTGTGTTTAAGGTGCTCAATCAGCGGGTGCTCGGGGTCGTAGCCCTTGGGTGGGCGTTTGAGTTTGTCGCCGCGAATCTCACCAAAGCGTTTTTTGAAGGCTGGCGATTGTTCAATCGCGGCCCAGCGTTTGGGTGAATCGACTATCGCATCGCGGATCTGATTGAGCACCGGCGTTGGCGGCATCCAGATCCCACCGCCAAAAAAGATCTCGTCGGGCGCGATGTGTACATAGTAGCCAGGCGCGTGCGCGTCCTTGCCGGCGCGGTGGCGGAAGTGGCAGCCGATATTGTTCTTGTAGGGTGATTTGTCTTTGCTAAAGCGAGTGTCGCGGTAGATTCGAAAGAGCGAGCCACCGTTCAGCCGTGTGTCAGCGATAAAGGCGGGTGCGTTGGCTTCAAACCATGGCGCCATCGCCTCGATAAAGCCGACCATGGGCAGCTGCACGTTGTTCTTGAAACGCGGCTTGTTCTCTTCAAACCAGGCTTTGTTGTTGTTCTCGGCAAGCTCGCTCAGAAATGCGAAGAGGTCGGTGGGCAGCGGGGTGTAGGCGCTCATTGTGCGCTCCGGGTGTGAGGCTTGTCCCGATGCTAACAGCGTGTCAGGCTCAGCCCAACTGAACCTGCGTGGACGCGCACAAATGGCCCGAATCGCCCTCGGTGGCTGGCAACACGAGACCAATACTTTCGCGCCACTGCGCGCGGGTTATGCAGACTTTCTCGCCGCCGACGAGTGGCCAGGGCTGTGTGCGGGTGAGGACATGGTCACGGCTGTTGAGTCCGTGCACATCCCAATTGCCGGTGCGCTCGCGGTGGTGCGCGACGCCGGCCACACGGTGCTGCCGCTGCTTTGGGCCTCTGCAACGCCGTCGTCTTTTGTCACTGATAACGCCTTCGAACGCATTGCGGCGGATCTCCTTGACCGCATAGACGCGGCGTTGCCACTCGATGGCGTCTACCTCGATCTGCATGGCGCAATGGTGAGTGAATCCTTTGAAGACGGCGAGGGCGAAATCCTGCGGCGCGTGCGCGACCATGTCGGGCCGGGCGTGCCGGTGGCAGTCAGTCTCGACATGCACGCCAACCTCACTGACGCGATGGTGACTCACAGCGATGTGATCGAGCTGTTCCGCACGTATCCGCATTTGGACATGGGGGAGGCGGGTGCGCGCGCCGCGCGGTTGTTGTTGCAGATGCTGGACGGCGCGCGCTGGTGCAAGGCGTATCGCAAGCCCGGTTATTTGATTCCACTGACCGCCGGGTGCACCAGCATCCCGGGCGCCGCGCATGATGTGTACGCGGCGTTGCCCAACCACATCAGTTCGGCTGTACCGGCGGTGGGTGTCGCGGTGGGGTTTCACTTGTCAGATATCGCAGACGTTGGACCGGGTGTTGTCGCGTACGCTGAAGAACAGATGCAAGCCGACAGCGCGGTTGATGCGCTGTGTGAGCTTATGCTGTCACGCCGCGCGGACTTTGCCGCAAACGTGTTGCCGGTTGACATCGCCGTGCAAGAAGCGATGGCGCTCGCTGGCGGCGAGACGGGGCCGGTGGTGTTGGCTGACACCCAAGACAATCCGGGCGGCGGTGGCACAGGGGACACAGTTGGGTTGTTGCGGGCTTTGATTGACACAGGTGCGACAGGCGCCTTGTTCGGTTCGGTGTGTGATCCGGCGGTGGCGGCGCAAGCGCACGCTGCCGGTGAGGGCGCAACGATTCGCGTTGCGCTCGGTGGCAAACGCATGCCGGACCAGTCGCCGCTTGTAGCGGAGGCCGTTGTGCGGCGGCTTGGTGGTGGGGAAGTCATCGGCACCGGTCCAATGTACAAAGACGCGCGCATCCAGCTTGGGGACGCCGCGTTGCTCGACATCGACGGGGTGGCGGTGGTGGTCAGCTCGGTCAATGTCGCGCTGATCGACCAAGCGCTATTTCGGCACTTTGGTGTTGAACCGTCTGAGCAACGGATTCTCGGCGTGAAAAGCTCCGTGCATTTTCGTAACGACTTCGAAGCGATCGCCGAGCGTGTGATCGTGGTGGCGGCGCCCGGTGCGGTGGTGGCCGACCCCGCAGCCTTGTCGTACCAGAATGCGGCCGTTGAGTGGAATGCGTCTGACAGTATGTGGTGTATCGCTTGACGGTGATGGCTTCGTTTTCGTCGGTTGCCAATTTAGGGTGTCGATCTCGTGTGTACCAGTGCGGGCTAACGCCAGTGGTCAACGAGATGATTCATCAGCGCGCGCGTCCGCTGCGGCAGGTAACGCGCTTCGGGGTAGACCAATTGTATCGGGACCGGGTCGTTCCGGTAGTCGGCTAGCACTTCCACAACCCGCCCGTCGCGAAGCGGCTCTGCGAGCATGAAGTCTGGCAGGCGCGTGACGCCGAGCCCGGACACCGCGGCATCGAGTAAAAAACCGCCGTCGTAGCTGTTGAGCGTGGAGCGAACTTGCACCAATGTATTGCGACCGCTCGCTGCGCGGAATGGCCACTTTGGGCGTTTGGCCGGCCCGTATTGCAGCACGCGATGATGACGCAGGTCGTCTGGGGATGTGATGGGGTGGTTCTCTTCGAGATATTCCGGGCTTGCATATATTCCGTGGCGCATGGCGCACAGCGGCCGTGCGATCATCGCCGAATCATTGAGGTGACCAACGCGCACAACCAGATCCCATTGGTCGGCGACCACTTCAACCAATCGGTCTGAGAACTCGACGTTCAGTTGCACCTCCGGGTGGGTGCTGGCGAAATCGAGCAGCGGCCGGGTGAGTGCGAGCCTGCCGAAGTAGAGCGGCACAGAGAGCCTGATTTCACCGCTCAACGCGCGGTCTTCCTCCCGCACGTCTGCCTCGAACTCGTCGAAGCTCGACAACAATTGCTTGCCGCGCTCGTAGTATTGCCGCCCGGCCTCGGTCAGCGACCACTGGCGTGTGGTGCGCACAATTAGGCGAGTCTGCAAACGCGCCTCGAGCAGCCGTAATTTGCGGCTCATCGCGGACTTTGCAATCCCGTTCAAGGCTGCGGCCTTGCCGATACTCTCGTGCTCAACGATGTGCGTGAACGCTTGGAGGTCTTCGAGTTGGCCCATTTTTAATGATCTAAAAATTAGAACAATATGTTCTTTATAGCGTATCTATTCAATTTAGGACAACTCTCTAGAATGGTCGATCTCACCGGTATGTTGGAGGCTGATCGTGGACACTTTGAAAAAACACCTGCCGAAATTGCTGTTCGGCTTGCCAGCCGTGGCGTTCGTGCTGGCAGGCCTCGGTAAACTCAATGGCGTCGAGGCAATGCACCAGTCGTTTGCGATGATGGGCTTGCCAGGGTGGTTTGGTTACCTGATTGGTCTCGCGGAGCTCGCGGGCGGTGTCGGCTTGCTGATCCCGCGCACGCGCAGTCTGGCCGCGCTTTGCCTGATGCCGATCATGCTGGGCGCCGTGTATTTCCATGTGGCCTTTGGCGTACCCTCGGCAGTGCCAGCAAGTGTTCTGCTACTGCTGTTGATTGCGACCGTCTGGCACACCCGTTTCAACAAGGAGTCCGTTGCATGAACCCGATCATTGCCGACAACAAGCCCACTGCTGTCACCCTGGAAGCCGGTGAAGAATATTATTTCTGTGCCTGCGGAAAGTCGTCCAATCAACCCTTTTGCGACGGCTCCCACGCGGGCACGGGGATCACGCCCAAGGCGTTCACACCCGATGAGAGTGGGGAAGCCTACCTCTGCCAGTGCAAACACAGCGGCAATCTGCCGTTCTGCGACGGCAGCCACAAGCAGTTCTCAGCTGAGCAAGTAGGCACCGAGGGTCCAGGCGCGCAGACAACGGCAGCAGACGAAGCGCCGGTTGCAACGCCAACCGCTGAAGAGCCCACCGTCGCCTTCATACACCAGCTCGCCCGCGAGGGTTTGTCAAAGCTCGGTCACCACGGGCCGATGACCTCAATGGGTGTGCCGCGCAACGAGTTGCCGCACTGGGACGATTTGCAAGTCATGGTTGCGCAGATGGCGACCAAGCCGCAGATGGAAGACCAGAGCGTCGAAACCGGGCTTGTGATCGGGCCGGAGGCAAAGAAACCGCTGCATTTCAAGATACCGCTCTTTGTGTCGGACATGAGTTTTGGCGCGCTGTCTGAAGAGGCCAAGATCTCGCTCGCGGCGGGCGCGGAAATGGCTGGCACCGGCATCTGCTCGGGCGAGGGCGGTATGCTGCCCGAAGAACAACAAGCCAACTCGCGATATTTTTATGAGCTGGCCAGTGCGCAGTTCGGTTACCGCGAAGAATTGCTCGAGCGTGTACAGGCCTTTCATTTCAAGGGCGGGCAGGGTGCCAAGACCGGCACCGGTGGTCACCTGCCGGGTGCGAAGAACAAAGGCAAGATTTCTGCGGTGCGTGGCATCCCGGAAGGTGAGGCCGCGGTGTCACCGCCCACCTTCGCCAATCTCTCCACGCCGGCAGATTTTGCCTATTTCGCCGACCGGGTGCGAGAAGTGTCGGGTGGTATTCCGATCGGCTTCAAGCTCAGCGCCAACCACATCGAGCGGGACATCCAGTTTGCCCTCGACGCCGGTGCCGATTACATCATCCTCGATGGGCGTGGTGGCGGCACTGGGGCTGCGCCCGAGATTTTTCGTGACCACATCAGTGTGCCGACCATCCCTGCCCTCGCGCGGGCCCGACGCTACCTCGATCAGCAGGGCGCAAGTGGCCGCGTCACCCTGATCATCACCGGCGGTTTGCGGGTGCCGATGGATTTTGTCAAAGCGATGGCTCTCGGGGCCGACGGGGTGGCGGTCTCCAACAGTGCGATGCAGTCGATCGGCTGCGTGGCGGCGCGCATGTGCAACTCCAACAACTGCCCAGCCGGTATTGCAACGCAAAAGGCCGATCTGCGCCAGCGCTTGAACGTCGCCAAGGCGTCAACGCAACTTGCGAACTTCTTCAACGCCTCGACCGAACTCATGCAGGTCATGGCCCGTGCCTGCGGCCACGACGCACTGTCGAAATTCAACCGCGACGACCTTGCCACCTGGCACCGCGACATGGCGGCTTTATCGGGTGTGCGCTATGCAGGGATGTCGAACGACATCTGAGTGGGTGTGAGAGAGGCAGGGGAGTGTCTGCTCCCGGTGTCGGGCCGCACGCGATGGCGTGCGGCCCGTGTCGGACTGCTGGGTTCGATCAGTCGGCGCCGCGCACCGAAATGGCCGCGTTGGGATCGGGCTTGAACACCTTCTGGATGGCGTAGGCCGCGACCGTGATGGCAACGCCGATCGCGTCAGACGCGATGCCGCCCTCGATCATGAAAAGCGCTGCAGCGATCAGCGCGAGCCGGATGAACCACGCTGCGTGCCGGCCGACGAACCACCCTTGCACACCGGATGACAGCAGAAACACCCCGGCGATGGCGGTGATCGCAGCCTGGGTCACCGACAGCCACGGGGCGTCCATCAACAGGGCACTGTTGTAGAAGAACATGAAGG
>CALAMQ010000028.1 GCA_937925815.1 uncultured Granulosicoccaceae bacterium
GTTGACGCCGGACTGGTGCCATTTGAAGTCGCCATCCCTCTTGGCTTGGCCGACCTCACTTCTGCGTCGGTCGAATTGCACGACGGTGCGCGCTTTGGGACCGCGACGTTCTTGTTCGCCATGAACAAAGCGAGCTACGACAGCTTACCCGACGATCTCAAGAAAGTGATTGATGACAACTCAGGCGCTGCACTTGCAGCCAATATGGGCGATGCGTGGAATAACATCGAGCCTATCGGCATCAAGCGCGCTGTGGACGCTGGCAACAGGGTCACACAACTCTCCGCTGAGGCAACAGCCGAGTTCGACGCAGCCTTTGGCGCCACCGTTGAGCGCTGGGTGAGTGAAGCCTCAGGCAGCGGCATCGACGCCGAGACCCTGTTGGACAATGCTCGCGCCGCGATTGCAGCCAACACACAGTAAAGGACGCAGCACCGTGCCGGGCAAAACCCTGTTGCAGAACCTGATCCGCACTTGGGCTTTGCTCGGCGGTGCGCTGTTGTTGCTGATTGTGCTGGGAACCGCAGTCAACACCGCCGGCTTCACCGCCAACGCCGTGGCCCGCTTGTGGGGCGGCAGTGTGGCGGGCTTGCCCGGCTACGAAGACGCAGTGCAAATGCTGATAGGGGTTGCTGCCCTTGCGATGTTTCCCTACGCCCAACTTCACCGCTCACACGCCGCCGTAGATGTCTTTATGCAGCACGCGCCGGGTTGGGCCAACCGTGCAATGGACAGGTTCACCGGCGTTCTGCTCGCAGGTGTGGCGCTGTGGCTCGCCGTCATGTTGATTCAAGGTACCTTGCAGGTACGCGCGGACCGTGTCGAGACGCCTGTACTCGGGTGGCAGGTCTGGGTGTTTATGCCCACAGCGGTTATTTCTTGCGTGCTTTGGGCGCTCGCGGCACTCATGAGTGCGCGCGGCTGTGAGGGTCGAGACTGATGGAGCGCGAACTGCTCGGCATCTACGGCCTGGTCGCCTTATTTATCTTGATCATGTTGCGCGTGCCGGTTGCGCTCGCCATGCTACTGACCGGGGTTGTTGGCACATGGGTGCTGAGCCTGTTGTCCCCTTTTATCAAGTTTGGCCCCTATCTGCTGCAGTTCAAGACCGCGCTCTGGAATTCAGTCGCCAACTACGACCTGTCTGTAGTGCCGCTGTTTATCTTGATGGGCTTTCTCGCCGCTGAAACCGGCTTGAGCCGCGACCTCTTCCAGGGGTTGAGCGCACTGACACGCAAAATCAAAGGCGGCGTCGCGATGGCTACCATCCTCGCCTGCGCGGGTTTTGGTGCGGTCAGCGGGTCTTCCATCGCCACCGCCTCAACCATGAGCCGAGTTGCGCTGCCTGAACTTCGCCGCCTCAAATACCACGAGGGACTCTCCACTGGCGTGCTGGCCGCTGGCGGCACACTCGGCATCCTCATCCCGCCCTCCGTGGCACTGGTGATATACGCGATCGTGGTCGAAGCGCCTATCATCGATATGTTTCAAGCGGCGGTTGTGCCGGGCATTCTGGCTGTGATCTGCTTTTTGGCGGTGATTCACTGGCGCGTGAAGCGCAATCCGGCACTCGCGCCAGCACAACCGCCAATGAGCGACGCAGCGCGACAGCAAGCAATCCGACGTTTGTTGCCGGTTGCCACAATCTTTGGCTCGATTATTCTCGGCTTGGGCATGGGACTGTTCACCCCGACACCGGCTGCGGCAATTGGTGTCTTTCTGATTCTTGCTTACGGGCTTGTATTGAGGTTCGTATCCAACGACGGTTTAACCCTTGCGCGTTTGAAATCAGCCTTGCTGGCAACCGCCAAGACCGCCTCGATGATTTACTTCATCCTCTTCTCAGCAGATATTCTCAAGGGCTTCTTTGCTCGCACGGGATTGCCAGCCGCACTGAGCGACTGGGCCGCGGTGTCGGCACTTGACCCCTATTTCATCCTCGTGGCGATGTTGATCATTCTGATTGTCCTCGGGTGTTTTATGGAGAGCCTGTCGATGATTCTGGTCATCGTGCCGTTCTTCTGGCCGGTGTTGATCGAGCTCAACGGCGGCGACTACATCAGTTCTGACAGCGCCGCTTTTGGCATGAGCAACGATGAGCTCCGCATCTGGTTCGGGATACTCGCATTGATTGTGGTCGAGCTCGGATTGATCACCCCGCCGGTCGGGCTCAATGTCTTTGTGATCAAGTCGTTTTCGCCCGACACCTCATTGGCCACCATCTTCCGTGGCGTTGCGCCTTTTTTCACCATTGAATTATTTCGCGTTAGTATCCTGATTTTACTGCCCGTTCTCTCACTCTATCTCCCCCGATTACTGTAGGCATCAATCCGTGTCAAAGACTCACAAAACGCAAGTGTGCATCATCGGTGCTGGCCCAAGCGGCCTGTTGCTTGCGCAGACACTCGCCAATGCCGGAATCGATTCAATCGTGCTCGACCGCAAAGACCGCGCATACATCGAAGGCCGTGTACGCGCCGGCGTGCTCGAGCAGGGCTCAGTTGACGCATTGATCGACGCTGGCGTCTCGTCTCGTTTACAAGCCGAGGGCATACCCCACGGGGGATTTGATCTCGCCTTTGGCGGTGTGCGACACCGCATTGACCTCGAGGGTCTGACAGGCAAATCCGTGACAGTGTACGGCCAAACGGAAGTGACCAAGGACTTGTTCGACGCCCGATTTGGCCAAGGGCAATCGTTTTTTTTTAACGTCGAAGACGTTAGGCCCTCTGATCTCAAGGAGAGCAAACCCAAGGTCCATTTTCAGCATGAGGGCTGCTCAATTACGGTTGAATGCGACTATATCGCAGGCTGCGACGGCTTCCACGGCGTCTCGCGCCAAGCCATTCCCGCTGACGTGATCAACACCTTTGAGCGGGTCTATCCCTTCGGCTGGCTTGGCATCCTTGTCGAGCGACCGCCCGTCAACCACGAGCTCATCTACGCCAACCATGAGCGCGGTTTTGCGCTCGCGTCCATGCGCTCAGCCACCCGCAGCCGATACTATATTCAGTGCAAGCTAGAAGACGATCTAATCGACTGGTCCGATGATCGGTTCTGGGGGGAGCTAGCGGAACGGCTCGGGCCAGAAACCGCCGCTTGCTTGCAGACTGGTCCGTCATTTGAGAAGTCGATTGCACCACTGCGCTCTTTTGTCACTGAGCCCATGCGCTACGGCAATCTCTTTCTCGCAGGAGACGCAGCCCACATCGTGCCGCCAACCGGTGCCAAGGGCCTAAATCTCGCCATCGCCGATATCAGGCTTCTCTCGCGTGCGCTCATTGAACACTACAATTCTGGAAACGACTCACACCTCGATACCTACAGCCACACAGTCTTAAAGCGAGTCTGGAAAGTTGAACGGTTTTCGTGGCAACTGTCCAACTTGATGCACCAGTTTCCACACCACACACCCTTTGAGAAACACATGCAACGCGCGGAATTTGATTACATTGCGTCATCCGAAGCTGCATCCACGGCGATAGCCGAAAACTATGTCGGCCTGCCGCTGGAGTGACCCCATGAACGTCATCAACATCAACGGCGCGCACATCGCATACCGACATCGAAAGGGTCTTGGCTGCACGCTGGTGTTTGCCAACTCACTCGGCAGTGACCAGAGCCTGTGGGACGACGTCATCGACGCGCTGCCCACAGGCTACGGCGTATTGACTTACGACTTGCGTGGCCACGGTCTCAGCGGCGGCCTGACTGACAGCATTGAGGGATTGGCTGAGGATGTCAGTGCATTACTTGACGCGCTGTCGCTAACCGACGTGGTGTTTTGCGGTGTATCCATTGGCGGCATGATTGGACAAGTGCTCGCGGCCAACCGCCCCGACGTCGTGCGCGCCGCCATCTTATGCAACACCGACTCCCAAATCGGAACCGCTGCCCGCTGGCAGGATCGCATCAGTGCCATTGAAGAAAAGGGTGTCGCCGGCATCGCTGACAGCATCGTGGACAATTGGTTTGGACCGGATTATCAGGCACAGTCTGAACGCCTTGCCTTGCACAGAAACATGGTTGCCAGGACGCCAGACAGCGCTTACATCGCAGCCTGCCATGCCATTTCACGCGCTGACTTGCACTCCGCTGCCACCTCTATCACCGTTCCGGTGCACTGCGTGGGCGGCAGTCACGATAAATCAGTCCCAGCTCAAAATGTACAGGAGCTGGCAGCCCGAATCAGTGGCGCCTCAGTCACCATACTCGACGGGGTTGGCCATTTGCCAAGTCTGGAGGCGCCAACGGCCTTGGCGGAATTGATTGAATCTGTCGCCATAGAGCATGAAGCACGCGACGGCATGTCAGTCCGGGAGACTGTGCTCGGCAAGGCACACGTTGCGCGCGCCAACGCCTCTACGACGGCGCTGGACGAGGCCTTTCAAGCGTTGATCACCGAGGCGGCCTGGGGACGCGTTTGGGGCAGCCCAGGTATCGCTGCGCGGGAGAGGTCAATGCTGACGCTGGCGCTGCTCGCCGCCACCGGTAACTTTGACGAAATCCCCATGCACGTGCGTGCCTGCGCACGTACAGGCGCGAGTGAGCGTGATATGGCCGAAGCGTTTCAGCACGTCGCAATTTACGCAGGCGTACCCCGCGCCAACCACGCATTGAAACTCACAAAGCGTGTTCTCGCCGAAGACGGGGCCGACAACTGTGAATGACAATCCTTTTGCACCACGCGATCTCGCGTGGCACCCACCGGCTTACTTTGAAGCCTACCGGTCGACTCACCACCGCTCGCCGCGGCACGCGCCATTGCACATGCCGCAGACACAAACGGAATTGACCGGCCCGGTCTTTGGGCACAACGTGATTGAACCACTCGACGCAGATCTTATTTGCAACTACGCAACCCCTGGCGAGAGCGCGCACGGCTCGCGCATCTTGGTGCACGGCACATTACAAGATGAGACCGGTCGCCTGCTGCCCGGAAAGTTGATCGAAATGTGGCAAGCCAATGCCGGTGGGCGATACCGCCATGTCAGAGACGGCTACCTCGCCCCGATCGACGACAACTTCGGCGGCTGTGGTCGGTGCTTGACTGATGACAACGGCCGCTACAGCTTTCGCACCATCTTGCCCGGCCCATACCCTTGGCCCAATGGCGGCAACGACTGGCGCCCTGCCCACATCCATTTCTCAGTCTTTGGAGAGGGCTTTGCTCAACGCCTGATTACGCAGATGTACTTTGAGGGCGACCCCCACATTGCGTCCTGCCCCATCGTTCAGTCGATCCCCGACAAAAAAGCCATCGAGCGCTTGGTCGCACGATTGGACATGGACAACACGGTACCGATGGATATACGGGCGTACCGTTTCGATATCGTCCTGCGCGGGCGACACGCAACCGTCTTTGAAAATAAGTTAGAGGGCTTGTGATGACCACATTGAAGGAGAGCCCTTCCCAGACGGCTGGCCCCTACGTCCACATTGGTTGCACACCGCATCAAGCGGGGTTAGCTCGCCGGCAGACCGGTGCAACGTTGGGCACGAACATGGTCACAGGCAATCCCCGCGGCCAACAGATCACCCTCGACATCACGGTTCTGGACGGAACGGACCAGCCGGTTGGCGACGCGATGGTGGAAATTTGGCAAGCCGGACCCGATGGCGAATTCAATTCAACTGAGGGCTTTTCCAACTGGGGCCGACAGGCTGCTGACTTTAATACAGGTCTGGTTCGATTCTTGACGCTAAAACCAGGGGCGGTCTCAGGTCAGGCACCGCATGTTTTGGTCTGGATCGCCGCGCGCGGAATCAACCTCGCTTTAACCACCCGGATCTATTTCCCGGATGAGGACAACCGCATCGATCCAACGACAGCGTTGGCAGGCGAACGCGCGCACACGCTGATCGCCGAGGCCACCGACGCGGGATACAGCCATACTGTGCGTTTACAAGGCAAGAACGAAACGGTGTTTTTCGATGTCTGATATCGCGGGCAAGCCCTGCATTCTGTGTTGCGCAATCACGGGCTCTCTACCAACTAAGGCAAACAACCCCGCGGTCCCAATCAGTGTCTCCGAGCAAGTCGAGAGCAGCCACGCGGCGGTTGAGGCAGGCGCCTCGATCATTCACGCCCACGTGCGCAACGACGATCAAACGCCGAGCAGTGATCCCGACAAATTCGCAGCCCTCAAAGCCGGCTTGGAGAAGCACTGCCCTGGTGTGATCATTCAATTTTCCACTGGTGGGCGCTCTGGCGCTGGGCGCGAGCGCGGTGGCATGTTAGCGCTCAAGCCGGACATGGCATCGCTTTCGGTGGGTTCAAATAATTTTCCAACGCGCGTCTATGAGAACCCACCGGACCTTGTCGCGTGGCTTGCCGGTGAGATGAAGAGCCACGAGATCACCCCAGAAGTTGAGGCCTTCGATCTGAGCCATATTCTGCAGGCTATTGCCCTGTCGAGCAGCGGCGCACTACACGGGACGCTCTACGTGCAATTTGTCATGGGCGTAAAGAACGCCATGCCGGCGGACAAAGCCGTATTCGACTTCTACGTTCAGACCATGCAAAGCCGGGCGCCGGAGGCACTCTGGTGTGCTGCGGGCATCGGCGCGAACCAGCTGACCGTCAATGAATGGGCGATTGCCGCGGGCGGCCACACCCGCGCCGGGCTCGAAGACAACGTGCGGCTCGACAAGCACACACTGGCACCGTCTAACGCCGCCTTGATCACACGTGCAGCACAGATCTGCGAACGCCACAAGCGCCCGGTCGCCTCCATCGCCGAGGCCCGCGCGATGCTCGGCTTGCGCGCCGCATGATATTCGCGAGCAATCACCCCTGGTTGGGCGGCCTGTTCACTGACGCCGAGTTAGATGAGATTTTTGCACCAACTCTAGAGATTGACCGTCTGCTGCGTGTTGAAGCCGCTTGGACCCGGGCCCTTGGCGACGTGGAGAACAACCCCGGAGCCGACGCGATCGCCAAAAAAATTGAATCATCTGTTGTCGCACCGTCTGAACTTGAACGTGGATTTGCAAAAGACGGTGTCCCGATTCCGGCACTGGTGGCACACCTCAAAACTGCGCTCGGGGACGAGGCGGCACACTGGATTCACCGTGGATTGACATCGCAAGACGTGATCGACACAGCACTCATGCTGACACTGGCAGACGTCATTGCGTTGTTCTCAAAACGGTTGGTTCACCTCGACAACCAACTCCAGCAATTGCAATCAGAATATGGGAGCGCGCGCCTAACAGCCTTTACACGAATGCAACCAGCACTCGAGACCAACGCAAATACGGTTGTGGGCCATTGGCGTAAGCAGATCACGCCATTGTACGAAGAGCTGCAACAAGCAGCGAATCACACCAAGAACATTCAATGGGGCGGCCCAATTGGGCAACGCAGCCACCCAAAAGCAGAGGCATTGGGTCCGTGTTTTGCGCAACTACTGGGGCTCCGTGACCCGGGACATGCATGGCATACTGACCGGCGCTGCATCAGCCACGTGGCACACTCCCTGACGGGCATTACGGTTGCAACTGGCAAGTTGGGCGAAGACGTAGCGCTGATGGCAAGCCTTGGACCGGCAAACATCACACTGCGTGGTGGCGAGTCATCGGCGATGCCACACAAAAACAACCCGGTGACAGCCGAAGCCTTGATAACACTGTCTGATTTGGCCGCCACGCTGCACGGTGGGATGTTGCGTTCAGCGAGGCACGAGGGATTTCGCTCGGGACAGGCGTGGACTCTAGAGTGGTTGGTACTGCCTCAGCTGTGCCACGCAGCCGGTGCCAGTTTGCTACTCGCCCGTGAGTTGCTCGGCAAAATAGACCAGATTGGCCAAGCTGACTGAACGACGATTTCGCTCAGCCAGCAGGATCCAGCATCAGCTGCCGCTGGCAGCCCAGTGCGATCCACCGCAACCGAGGTCCATGGACCCGACCACGTTGTCGATGCACATCTCGCGACCGCCTGGTACAGACATTGGGCTCACGGTCATACACATCTGACCGAATCCCGCTTCGCTTGCCGAACCGCCCATCACGTCTGAGCCAGACGACAGTGCAGCAGCACCTGAGTTGAAGTAGGCATTGTTACTTGTCACGGTTCCGCTGCCACGCGCGCCTGCGGCGTTGCCGCCATCGAGCACGACGTTGCATTCGTAGATTGAATCATCCGAACCCGTAGCAGCCCACTTGACCGCCTCGCTGATGTGGTTGCGTCGAACCACCGTGCCATGCGCCGTTGACCCGCTTACCAGCGCAAAGCCTTCACCGTTGAAGCCGCTGTAAGTGTCTTGAATGATGTTGTCTTCAATCAGTGTGTCCCACACACCCTCAATCAAGGCGATGCCGCGCGCGTTGTCCCACATCACGTTCTTGGTGATGTGCGTGTTGTGAACAGCGAAGTGCGCGTCAATGGCAGAACCCCAACTGGACCCAGTGCTGTGGCAAATACGGTCAGTACGGCGCCAGCCCCACATTTTGTTGTCAGTAACCACAACCGGGTTCGTTGCGTCATAGGACCCTGATTTCAGGTCAATTGCGTTCTCTGTGCAGGCACAGGGACCGTTGGTCGTGAGGTTGCCGTTGCAGTCTGAGTAGCGGCTGGAGTCGACATAAATGTCATTGCCCGCAATCAATGTGCCTTGGAAATCGGCGATGTAGCTCAGCCCTTTGTCGTGAATGAGCTGAATGCCATCGTTGCAATTGTATATTTCGTTGTTGACGATGGAGACATTGTGAATGTCGATGTCGGTACCGGCAGAGTCCTTACCGCGCAATGCCACGCAGACCGCATCGTTGCCGTTGACCAGGTCCACGTCCATGTCACCGATGTAACTATTTTGAACCATGACATTGTGCGATCCGTGGTACAGCGACAACCCGATGCGGTTCTTCTGCATGCGAATCCGGTTCACGATGACAGACTGCGAATTGTCGATTTTGATCGGATAGGTCGTGTCGAGGTCGATAAACGCCAAGCGATCAATCACCCAGTGGTCACTGTCTCTGAGCACCAGGTGCGGCATCAGCGCCAACTTGGCTTCAGGTGCGTCAAAAAGCGTCTCGCCGTCTTCAACACCCGCCGACGCATACCGCAACACCCGCGGCGAATTCGCAGTGCCGTCAACCGAATCAATTAACAGGGTGCCGGCAGAGCGGTAATCACCAGGCTCGATGCAGAACACCCGGTAGCTTGGATCGCTGAACAGACTGAATTGTGAGGTTGAGCTGATAGTGACTGCATCCGAGCTATCGCACTCGGGCAACGCGATTTGCGCGCTGTAGTCGTAGGTGCCAGGAAAAGCACCCTCTGTTTGGACTTCGGCCTCGGTGAGCTCGCCACCAGTTCCGACCGTTTCCGAGCCAGTTGCAATACCGACCGACTTACCCGTTAAGGCACCAGTGCCAGGGTCTGGCAGCTCAGATGTCCCGTCGCAGCCGGCCAACGCCAAGACCACGCCCAGAGCCGCCAGAAACCTCGGGCTCGAGCGAAAGGTCGACTGACCAGTCTGATTACTTTGCATTTAACTGCCTCCAAAACCTCGGACCGACCACATCCGTCTGGAGTGGTTCCGGCCGTCGAGGGTACTTTACGGCCATGCGAGTATACCTGTACTACCTGCATCGGCCAAGTCGCTAAACAACTTAAGCGAGCCGAACATCAGAACATACCGCGTAGCTCATTCCAACCATTCAGGTTCGCAAATCGCCACCGATAACTCGCTCGACAGGATCAATTTACCGCCTCGCCTAGCAAATAGATGTGACGAGCTATGGATAATTGCCATGACGCATGACTGGATACGTTTAACTGGACTCGCTGCGTGTCTGGCGCTGTCCGGCTGCCAATCTGCCGACAACGACGTCCAAAAATCCGTTGTCACGCCAGCCTCCGTGCCCGCTGAACCCGCTACACCTCCGTCTGAATACCCGGACGATTCGGTACTGACTGCGATGGTGTTCCGACCTGATCCTGAGTTTTGTGACGCGTGTCACACTTCTGAGCCCTGGGTGCCAAGCACCCATTCAGTGCCCAACTCCGTGCATGTCGCCAATTACGGTGCAACTGGGGATGGCGGTGCCGAGCACGCAGAACTGCAGCGAGCAATCGATGCTGCCGGAGAAGGCGGTCGCATCATCTTCGAAAGCAACCGCACTTACTACATCTGCAAAATGCTGATTGCCAAAGAGAACCAGCATTGGCTTTCAAGCGGATCCGACCCTGCCACGATAAAACGTTGCGACACACCAGTCGCAACACTCACCGCAGACGTCAGCGCTGGTGCCACCGCGCTGCCGGTCGACGACACAGACGGCTTTGAACATGGCATGTGGGTGTCTCCGGTACAGGCCGGAAACGACGACTTCTACGCTGGCGAGCTGAGCCATCACCCCATTTACAACATCAGCGGAAATGTACTGAACGTCTACCAGACACTTGGTAAAGACTACAAAGCCGGAGACAAAGTGGTGTTGTCTTTCGCCATGGTCAAAGACAATGACGGAGCGCTTTTTGAAGGCCTTCAGTTCGATGGCAACGCCGAGGGCAACGACCACTTCGTGAGCTGGGCCCGACACACCTCGTTGTGGCTGCAAGCCACAGGCAGCCGCGCGAGCCACAACCGTTTCATTAATTCGCAGGGCGATGCTATCAGTGTGCAAGGATGGGACAACATCATTGAGCACAACGCGTTCAGTGATCTCAATGGCGCAGCAATTCACTTCAGCGCAGCAAAACACACGATCGTGCGTCACAACAGCGTGGTCAAATCCAATCTTGAAGCCGCGCGCGTAGTACACGCAGAGGCCGCATTCACGTGGTCGCTCGGCAACGAAGATATTCTCGTTGAGCACAACTGCATCCAAGATATTCCAGCGGCGGCATTTGGTCACTTTCTCACACATGGCAACAACCACGGGGCGGACATCCGGGAAAACCAAATTTGTGAAACAGATTCGCTGATGCGTGTCGTGTCGACCCTTCCTCTAGACGTCGATCTACTGTTCACCGACAACACAGTCAGAAATGCTGGGACTCTGACATTGTCTGGACTAAACACACACATGTATGGATTTGAAATCTCGGGCAATCGATTTCACAACAGCGCGATCAACGCCAAGAATGTCTCTGACATCCTGATTGAGGACAACCACTTCTCAATCACATCCGACGCAGAACTCGGGGATGAGCTGGAATCCCACCACAATAAATTGGCGACCATCACCATTCGCGGTGGCAGTGATATCACCGTAGCGGACAACTTCATCAGCGGAGGTCAAAAAGGCATTCAGGTCTACAACGATTTGGCTCGCGTCTCAAACCTACTGATTAGCAACAACAGCGTCACCCAACACACAGAGCACGGCATCATCATTGGTCACCCAGTGTCAATTGATTCCGAAGACGCCGATCAAAGCGATTTCAACGGCGTGACAGTGGAAAACAACCTGATATCGAGCGATCAGCTCGACATCGCGAGATCAGCGGTGGAAATTGGCCGCGGTGCGCCATTGATCGGAAACTGCATTGAATCCAACGAATTCGGTGCCACCCTACACGGCCACACCGGTAGCGCGGCCACTCCAAGCACTCAAGTGTCAGGCAACCGAATCAACTCGACTGCCGCATCCCTTAACGCTTATGCACCCTACACATCTGGGATTTTGATCAGCGACAACTCCGCCTCGAGCTCAACCGCAGCTGCACTGCTTACTGGCGCCAGCTCCGTCGAAAACACCAATCCGCTCAGCGACACTTGCCACCTCAGGTATGTTCCAACACCCAAACAGTGACGAGGCGTTCCAGTCCAGTGCCGTGGCAGCAGGCTAGAGATCAACATCGCTGATTGAGACCCAGCCGGATGCAACGCATAGACAGTTGCCTCCTTTGGCGTGGATAGACGGCACTGTTTCTTACGCTGCCCTTTAGACCGTGATTGCGCGTTGAGTCCACCGGTACATATACGACCTGGCCCCTTCTAACACCGAAGCGATTGGCCTGTCCGATCTGTTCATCCTCACTCAAGCAGCTCCCAGTCCCCGTACAAATTAGCGACAACTGTGCACTGATCGGTGCAAAATCGGCCGGAGAAAAGCTTGGGCACGCCCGGCCTGCTTTGAGTTTATACTTGGCAACCTAGGATTGTGAGGCTTTCACAGACCACACCACTTGCGAAAACAGGTACCGCATACACCATGAAATTCTTAGCGCTTATCGTCGTTGCGTTCGCCGTTGCCTATCTGATACTGCAATTTGTGAACAGTGGAAAAGCCAAAGACAACATACGATCTGGTAAAGATTTTTTAAATCAAAACGCCACAATAGACGGTGTAACAACCACCTCCACTGGCTTGCAATATCTGCGGTTGGAGCCCGGCACAGGTGACACACACCCTGGCCCACGAGACCGAGTTAAGGTGCACTACCACGGTACATTGATTGACGGCACTGTCTTCGACAGCTCAGTCGAACGAGGCGAGCCAATAGACTTTGCTCTAAATCAGGTCATACCAGGATGGACTGAGGGGGTGGGGATGATGGTTGAGGGCGAAAAAGCGCGCCTTTTCATCCCAAGCAAGCTCGCTTACGGCAACCGATCTGCTGGAGCAATCGCACCCGGGTCAACTCTGATTTTCGATGTTGAATTAATCGCTATTCACCCCGAGTAAAAAAGCTCTATCCCTCGCAAGCAGCCTATTTTTCCCCAAAATAAGGGCCGTCGTCTCGGTATACTTTGAACGACAACTGGGCCATCGCTCGCTGTGTTCGGACTTCACTGAGTTAGGCACACGGCATAGTTGAACGCGAGACCCCGTTTACGCGGCGTCTTGATTGCTTCCAACACAGTGCCGACGTTTTCTGAGCCAAGCTTCAAAGTCCTCAGACGCCATTGGCCTAGCGATATGGAAGCCCTGCGCCTGATCACAGTGTCGTACCGCCAGCGCATTTAGCGTTTTTTGATTCTCAACGCCCTCAGCAACCACTGACAATGAGAAATTGTGCGCTAGGGAAATGATCGAGTCGACAATAATAGCGTCCGACTCACTCGACAACATATCAATGACAAAGCTGCGGTCAATTTTCAAAGTGTCGACAGGCAGCTGCTTGAGATGGCTGAGTGACGAGTACCCTTGTCCAAAATCATCGATTGCCACTGAGACCCCAAGCTGGTCTAGCCGGTTTAAATTTTGAATTGCGCGTTGCGGGTGGTTGATCAATGCACTTTCCGTCAGTTCAATTTCAAGCAGCGACGGATCAAGACTCCTCTCTTCGATTAATTTCTCAAGGACGTTGACGAACTTAAAATCTGCGAGGTTGCGAGCAGAGACATTGATCGCGACGGGCAAGTAAAAGCCTTGCCGACATAACTCTTCAATCTGAGCAACTGCAGTACAAAGCACCCATTCGCTCAGCGGGTGAATGAGGTTTGACAACTCAACCATCGGCATGAAGTCACCTGGCGGCACCAACCCATGTGTCGGATGGTGCCACCTGACCAGCGCTTCACAGCCCACCGCTCGACCTGTTTCAAGGTCTATTCTTGGCTGATAGTGCAACACCAGCTCCTGATGTCGAATGGCATTGCCAAATTCAACCATGATCGCGAGCCGACGCTTGTTGTTCAAATCATTGCGTGCGTCATACCAAGAGGATTCGCCATCGTGATTCTTGGCGTGATACATCGCCACATCGGCACAGCGCAGCAATTCATGGCTGTCACGTCCATTTCCAGGATAGAGCGCAATGCCGATACTGGCACCCATCTCAATACTCATGTCATCCAGATCAATACTGGTATTCATCGAGCGATTCAGAATGGACTCAAGCTCACTGAAATCAACAGAGCAAGATTTCGCATCAAACACCGCGACAAACTCGTCACCGCCAAGCCGGAAAAGCTGTCCACCAACAATGTCAATTTTCTCTTTCAAGACACAGGCAAGATTAACCAGCACTTTGTCACCTGTGGCATGACCAAGCGTGTCATTGACCTCTTTGAAATGATTCAGATCAAAGAGATAGAGCGCGATTTGTGAAGGCTCATTGTTCATGGCCTCATCGTTGATCAACGCATTGACATGACGGTGAAACTGTTCACGATTTAGCAAGCCTGTGAGTGAATCGTGACAGGCGCGAAACTCTAGCTCAGCTTTCGCAGACCGCGCTTGCCTCTCAGCATTTTTCTTTGACGTGATGTCGCGAACCAGCGCAAACAACGTGTCTTCGCCAGCGAGGTGGACGGGATTCAATGTAACGTCAGCATCGAACTGCGTACCGTCCAACCGCATGTGCGTCCATTCAAAATTCTGTGGTGTGCCTTTCATGCAGTTGGAAACATACGCCAATGCCTTTTGCTTTGAAGGCTGACCGTCGGGTTGGAATTCCGGTGACACATCGACAGGGCTGATACCGAGCAATTCGCTTTCAGAACCACCAAAAATGCGACAAATTGCCGGATTGACTTCGACAAACTTACCACCGCTGAAAACGATTATCCCCTCGGAGGTGTTTTCAAAAAGAGCGCAGTACCGCTCTGTATTCGCGTTGAGCTCATTGACCAACAGCAAGCGCGACACGACTTCTGCCAACGAGGCAAGGTAGGATTGTTCACGCTGCGTCCAGACTCTGGACTCGCCAACAATGTCTGCACACAAAACACCTGAGAGCACACCGTTGTGCCTAACTGGCGCCGCCAGCATCGCACAAGTGTGATTCGGTTGGATGTACGCCCCGACGAGCCCCTGTGTTCTCTCATCTGCAGTGATATTCTCAACCTTTACGACTCGACCCACGTCGAGCGCTTGAAGAAAGTTGTCACAAACGTCCGTGGCAATGGCGGTCCCATTCATGAAGACCGTGTCATCGCTATGCGTTCCGTCTATGCGAACCAACTGCGTTTTACAACTCGAGATCGTCCAGATACTCACGCGGGATACCGTCAGTGCTTGCAAGCAACTGCGCACGACCAGCCCCAGCGAGTATTCGGGATCGCTGCCATAAACACGATTATTCTCAATGAGTGCCATATAGGCCTCATCAAGTGCTTGCTGATTCCGCTCAACCACTGTGCACACCCATTTGTCGCTTCGCCGATAGCAACCGAGAAAACCTCGATTGGCTGTTGCGGAACTAACGGCATCCAAACGTTCGGCCTAGAGCACAAAAGACTGTACGCACCAATATTTTGAATAATAATTCAATATACAGCTAATCTTGCACACAATCACAGGACGCTGGAGCGCACAGCAGGGTAACCAGGCCGAAGCCAAGTGGACGGGTTGGGCGATAAGCTTCGCGTGCTACAAAGCACCGCGCGGGGCGGCCAAAAAACACCATTTTTGGTTTGAACCACATTGTGTCCACACAGCATCTAAACGCTCCAAATCAGAGAACTGTTGCATCAAGCTGCGCGAAACATAATTCTTATCGTGTGATTTATTGCTGAGCACCATAACGCCCATTGACAGATGATTTTGGTATTCGCGCACCACACTTTTGCACGCCTCATGCTTGACACGCGGGATTTATTCACTCTGACACCCCAACACGGCGTATACTGCGGCACAAAGTGTTATGTCCGTCACATTTTTCACCGCGTTATTTGTGCATGCTGTCTCACAAATGACGCACACGTAGATTCCATGAAAGTCAGATCGCAAAACGCAAACGACAACAAACCCAAAACAAATGCGGTCTGTGTGGACGTGAACTTGTTGACAGTTGGTGCGAAGATAGTCGGGTTTGAAAGGCCGTGGAATGAGTCCGGGGAATCCAGCTTGAGCTTCACGATCACCGGGGCAGCAGAGCTCTCCGAACTTCGTGCACAGCACAACTCGGTCTATATAGAAGTCACCGACGAAAGCACCTCTGTCCGTGCCAGCTCATCGACGGCGATCGATCAATATGACGGCTCTGATCGACCCATCGTGATTTGGGACCAATCAGCCGAGGCAACCGAGAACGGCGGGGTGTCACACGCGATCATGCAACGCCTCAAGAAAACAAAACGTTTTTTTTCACGACGAAAAAAGACCGCACCCGGAAACACCTGAGGCGGAAGAAACACAGGCAGAACTCCGTCTCCGAGTCCCGCAATATCGGTTGCAGCTCTTCGAGCGTACTTTTACGCAAGGCCACAAAACGTCTCTTTACCCAGCCGTTGTGGCAAGGCGCCGCTAGAAAGCCTGAAAAGTCACGGACGACAAGGTGAGAACTGGCATCGGACAAGCCAATGTCAGCAGCCAGATGCTGGCCCTGCGACACCGTCCCAGAGAAAACCCGTCAAACTACCAAAACACAGGCATCAGGTCTGGATGCCATATCTCTTGATTTTGTTGTAGAGCGTGCGAGTTGTCATTCCCAGAGCGCGTGCGGTTTGTGAACGCCGGAATCCATTGTTTGCCAATGCACGCGCTATGCGATCCCGTTCTGATGACGCGTCGGTGCTTTCGATGACTTGAGCGCTGTCGGCCACTGGCTGGCACAAGAATTCAACCGAGCGACGCGTCACAGTACGCCCATCCACCTCCCTGATAGCACGCTTCATTGCAAAATAGAGCTCTCGCACATTACCCGGCCAACGGTACTCCATCAGCACACGCAATGCGGCATTGGAAAACTGAGGCGCGTTGTCTTCAGTAAGTGCAGTGGCCAAGTGCATGGCCAACTCCGGAATATCTTCACATCGCTCACGCAGCGGCGGAATACGCAAGACATGTCCCGACAGCCTGAAATACAAGTCCAGACGAAAATCCGCATTCACTGCCAAATCTTCTGCGCTCATCGAGGTGGTTGAGACCACGCGAGTGTCAACCACACGGTGGTTCAGTTCACCGGGCCGCTGCACCACACCGTTGTCAAGGAAGTTCAACAACCGCCCTTGCTGGGACGAGGGCAAAGAGGCAATTTCTTCAAAAAGGATACTCGTGCCACCGGCGCTCTCGAGCACACCGCGCTGCCCGGGCGGTGCACTGCGCCCACTCGCAGCGCGCCCGAGCAAATGCAGTCCGTTGTCACGCGCATCAATCGCGGGGCAATCGACAACCACTGGCGGCTTGTTACTGTGAGGCGACAAGCGATGCAAACTCAGGGCCGCAAGGCTTTTTCCAACTCCGGTCTCACCAGTGACCAACACCGGCACATCATCTAGCGCGAGTTGGTCAATGTCTTCACGCAGAGCCTGCATACAGCGAGAACTGCCCACCAACATGTGATCGCCATCGCGGACTCTTTGTCGCTGAACACGTGTCAGAGACGGAATTGCAGTAAAGCTGCGCGCCACTTCGTCTAGTGTTTTTTCAAGAGGGATGCGGTCCAACGCTGATCCGGCAACAAACCCGCGCACGTCACACATTCTCATCAACGACAAGGCGTGCTCCGGGGAGGTTATGGGCCCACCGTGGCAAAGTGCCGCCACATCCGATGGCAGCCCTTCAAGCACGGAGTTGATTTTTGCAGCCGCCGCTTCAAGCGTTAGGTGCGTGGCGACACCCGTAGCACCACCAGTAAATCCCACATTGACGCATATGGAAGTTGCACCCACATCGATCATCTGGCGGACCTGTTGATTAGTCTGCACGTAAACGAAGGTATCCAGACCGACACCACGCGCAATCTGCACAAGCTCGACTTCACGTGCAAAGCCGAGACCTTCACGGTCAAATACGCTCGCCAGCCTGCCGTCCACAGAGCTCGTCGACGGAAAATTGCACACACCAGCAAAACCCATATCGAGCACGCGCTCGACCAGGGATCTCAGATTCAAAGCCGGGTCACTGACAGAAAGACCCGCGTACAACGGCGTGCGACAGCGACCCAGCAGTTCGCGTTCTGAGAACTCCATGACCCATTCGTTTGCCGGGCGAACTGGCAGAAAGCTTGTCAATGAAGACGCCCCTTGCACCCGAAACCGACCGGCGTTCAACGCCAGTAAATAGTCAGCACCAGATCTGTCGGCCGCTTTGGCCGTCAACCCGGAGCCAACTACTGCACCAAACAGAAAGGGCCGTTTCGCCCGCGTCACGCTCTGGGCTCCACAAAAACCACACCGTCAACTGGCAGCTCACTCAGTGCGACCTGGCTCTCGTGCCACGCCGAGGTATAAACACTGATATGGACGGCTTTAACCTCACGGCGCAAGGTATCAATCATCCTACCCAGTGAACGCAACAGCAGTTCGCCGTCGGTCTGACTGGGCTCCAATAACCCTGGGTGTAAGACCAGCTGGTCAAGCCCTGCACCGACCGCTGCGCGCGCCTGATCAAGTGACCTAAAAAATGCGAGCGCACTCAAACCGACAGCGGACGCGCGGGCAAGAAAGGCGTACTCCGTTTCCGCTGAGGCAGGAATGGTGGACATGGCTTGACGCATCTGGCCATCGAGCACAATTGCAGACGGCCAATTCACGACACCGCGGTAGCCTTTATCGACGAGCAGACTAAACAACGCCGATTCAGAGCCGAAGGGATCACTCGCCAGGAGTGCCGCCCACTCACTGCGACGCGCTTGAGAACGAACTGCACGATTGTGGTCCATCCTCGGCATCAGAAACGCGAGGTCGACCTGCGCCGGGGACAAGTTCGCAATGCCCGGACAGTAGATGCCTTGTTTGGGATCATCAATATCGTCGAGAAGCCCGTAGAGCTGCAATTTGCGCATCAGAAATCGGCAAGAATAAATTTCCGAAAATTCTACATGATTTCCGATTATTTCTCATTTTCAGACTTTCAGGCTTGGTTTAATATATTTTAATTCTTATATTTCAATAGTTTATAACTTTCTCTATTCTGCGGAAATCAGTGGACGCCGTCTGCCTGTAATCAGACCATATGCATCAGGGAGGACCTAATGCGTTTATTTCTGATCGTGACACTCAACGGCCTGACGCTCGCCGCTTTGTATTTTCTGGCCGCAAGTGGTTTCAGTTTGATTTTCGGGCTCATGCGCACCGTCAACATGGCACACGGCGCATTGCTGTTGCTCGGTGGCTACGTTGGGTATGACGTCGTCGAACTCACGGGGTCCTGGATGCTAGGAATCGCCTGTGGCGGCCTTGCCGCAGCACTCGCCGGCGCTGCTGTGCAAGCCGGGATTCTCGGCTGGATGCAAGGCGACGAACTGCGCCAGACGCTAGCGTCAATTGCCATCTCTATCGTGCTCGCCGACCTGATGCTTTGGTACTGGGGCGGAATCACTTATCAAGTCAGTTTGCCAGACATACTCAGCGGCGGTCAGAAACTACCGCTGCTCGGTGTCGGTTACGCCAACATTCGTCTTGCACTGATGGCATTTGCCGTAGTCGTCGGTGTCATGCTTTGGTTCTTGATTCAGCGCACGCGATTCGGCGCTGTCATTCGAGCGGGTGTCGATGACCAAGACATGTTGCGCGCACTTGGGTTTCCGATTGGCCGAATCTTCATTGCAGTGTTCGCATTGGGCAGCGCACTTGCAGGCATGGCAGGCGTGATCGCCGCCAGCGCCCTTTCAATTTCACCCGGCACGGATTTGCAGTTCCTGTTGTCATCACTTGTCGTTGTGATTGTTGGCGGAATGGGATCCATCGGTGGCGCCGCGCTTGGCGCCCTGCTCGTCGGACTGGCCGAACAATACGGACTGGCTTACGCCCCAACCTACGGCGTCGTTTTCACATTTGGCATCATGGTGCTGATCTTGGCAGTGCGCCCGCAGGGCCTAATGGGCAGATCAGAACAATGAAAGCTGGATTCCTTGCACTGCCATTGATTGCGTTGCCATTCGTCCTGAACGATTTCTGGCTCACACAAATTGCTACACGCGCATTGATACTGGGAATCACCGCGTTGAGCCTGAGCTTCCTCGCCACGTATTTAGGTGTGGTTTCCTTCGCTCAAATAACCTTGGCCGGGATAGCGGGATACACAATTGCCTACTTTGGCCCCAATACTGTTGGCGTCGGCATCAAACTGCCATTCTGGGTATCTATTCCAGCAGCCCTTTTATTTTCAGTCACCGCAGGCGCCCTTATTGGGTACATCGCACGCCGGTCACGCGGCATCTACGCGATCATGATCACCCTTGCAATAGGGGTCGCTTTTTTCTACTTCACTCGTCAAAACTACGCCGTATTTAACGGCTGGACTGGCTTCTCGGGCATCACCGCTCCGGTCGTCGCTGGCACGAGCTTACGAGATCCCAGCACCTTGTACTTTTTGTCACTCGCAACAGCGGCAATCGCTGTGGTACTGGTGAGTCTGTTCGCGCGCGCACCATTGGGCCTTGCTATCCAAGCCGTGCGAGACGCACCCAGCCGCGTGATGGCGCTTGGAATACCGGTGACAACCCCTGTCGTTGCAGCTTTCGCCTTCTCAGGCCTGATCGCCGGGGGTGGCGGCATTCTCAATGTTTGGTACCAAGAGCGCATTTCCTCTTTCTCAGTTGGTCTCGGTCCGATCATCGACGTGTTGATCATTGCTGTGATTGGCGGATTGCGCCACCCATTAGGCGCTTTTCTCGGCGCAATCGTTTTCGTCCTACTGGACACCTTCGCTGTCGATCTCATCGACCGCGATCGCTTCAACACACTGATCGGCATGGTGCTGCTGATCATCGTGATGGTCGCCCCTAACGGGCTTCAGCAGCTAGCCGCAGACGCGGTGGCAAAGCTGCGCGCAAAAGAGCACCAGTCGGGCAAATCTGCTCGCATAAAGACGAACACTTAATGAGGAGTAACACAGCGTGAAAAGACTGAAAATTGCTGCCACTGCATTGGCTATTGGCGCCGTGGTCGCACCAGCGCAGGCAGAAGATATCAAGATCGGCGTTATTTCCATCTTGGAAGGTGCATTTGCATCACTTGGACAGGACGGTATTCGCGGCGCGGAGCTGGCGGTCAAGGAAGCCGGTGGCGTTGTAGATGGACAGAGCATCGATGTGATCACGATGTCATCGGACGCAAGCCCGGACAGCGCAGTCAATGCTGCACGAAAACTGATCGAACAAGACAACGTCGACATATTGGTAGGACCGCTTTCAGGTTCAGAAGGCATAGCCCTGAGGGACTTGTCAAAATCCTACCCTGACATCACCTTTATCAACGGATCATCTGCCGCACAGGACACAACCCTCCGCGACAGCTCTGAGAACTTTTTCCGCTTTGGCGGTGATGGTGCGCAATGGATGGTCGGCGTCGGCCAGTACGCCTACGAAGAGATGGGATACAAGTCTGTCGCTGTCGTGGCCGAAGATTACTCGTTTCCCTATACCCAAGTGCTTGGCTTCATGAGTGAGTACTGCAGCGCTGGCGGTCGTGTGCCAGAGAAGTTCTGGACACCCATTGGCAACAAAGACTACTCATCCGTTGTCTACTCAATCCCAGACGATGTTGACGCCATTTTTGTCGCGCTCGGTGGTGCAGATGCCGTCAACTTTCTCACACAGTACGACCAAGCCGGCGGCGACAAACCGATTATCGGCGGCTCAATCACGATCGACTCGTCAATTCTCGAATCTAAAGGGCCGTTTAAGAATCTCTTGATAGGCGCTCCAGCTGGCACGCCAACAGTCAGCGACTACGAGGGCGACGAATGGATTGCTTTCACCGCGTTGTACAACGAGGCCTATCCAGACGGTTTTTCCGCACCGTCCATTTTTGCACATCACTATTACATGGGTGCGAAGGCGGCCATGTTGGCACTGGATGAGGTGGACGGTTCGCTGGATGATGGACAGCAAGCGTTTCGTGCAGCTCTGACCGATCTCGAGTTTGTCACGCCAACCGGTGGCACTATGCGTTTGGACGAGAACCGCAACGGTATTATTGACAACTTTGTCACCGAAGTGTACGAGCGCGAGGACGGCAGTCTTGGCACCCGGGTAGTCAAGGTCGTACGTGACGTCAACCAAGTGTTAGGCCAAGACCCTGAGATTTTCCTCGCCTCAGGCCCTGTCAGCCGGGATAACCCGTCTTGTCCCTGATCACTGAAAATGCTGTATGCCCTGCCCTGGAAGTCCAGGGCATCGGCAAGCGGTTTGGCGGCTTTTGGGCTGTCAAGGATATTGACCTCGTCATTAAACAGGGCGAACGCCGTGCCATATTGGGACCGAATGGCGCCGGCAAAACGAGCTTGTTTAATGTGCTAACTGGCGACCTATCAGCCAGTTCAGGACAGGTGCGAATGCACGGCGAGGACATTAGCCGCTACCCGATGGACAAGCGCATCCGGCGTGGCCTTCGACGAACCTATCAACACGCACATTTGTTCGATGGCTTGTCCGTTCGGGACACGTTGTTTCTGGCCGTCGCCGCCTTGCGCGGCGGCTGGAGACAAGTGTGGCCAGTGAGCCAACGGGACGCGCGCGTGCAACAAGCCGAAGCACTGGCCGAACTCGCCGGATTGTCTGATGCGATTCATCGCGGCGTCGCCGAGCTCAGTCACGGTCAGCGCAGACAACTCGAGATTGGGATCGCGCTAGCAGGCGAGCCACGTGTACTGCTTCTCGACGAACCAGCAGCGGGTTTGTCCCCTGCCGAGCGGCCAAAACTCAGGGAATTATTGACCTCACTGCCAAACCACATCACGGTGGTGCTGATTGAGCACGACATGAATATTGCCTTGCAAACCTCGGATTTCGTCACAGTACTTTACAACGGTGAATGGCTCGCCGATGGAACACCAGACGAAATCGTACTAGACGACAATGTCAGGCGCGTCTACCTCGGTGGTAGAGATGGCGACTGATTCGGTTCTAGATATTACAAATCTGGACCTGCACTACGGCTCTAGCCACGTGTTACACCAGGTAAATCTCAGCGTAAGCCACAAGCCACTGAGCATTCTGGGGCGCAATGGCATGGGCAAGACCAGCCTGTGTCAAGCCATCATGGGATTGCATCGCCACAGCGCTGGCAACATCCGCTTTTGTGGCCGAGAAATCGGCGCAATGCCACCGGAACAGCGCGCGCAGGCCGGTTTGGCCTATGTGCCACAAGGACGTCGTGTTTTCAGGTCTCTAACCGTAGACGAGCATTTACAAATCGTTGAACGCTCAGGCGCTGCGTGGAATCGGGAACGGGTCTACGACACCTTTCCAAGGCTAGCAGAGCGTCGACGTAACCTTGGAGACAGGCTGTCAGGCGGCGAGCAACAAATGCTCGCCATTTCACGTGCGTTGTTACTCAATCCCCGCCTGATCCTATTGGACGAGCCCACTGAAGGCTTGGCCCCAACCATTGTTGACGACGTTGTGACGTTAATCACCAACATCGTTGAAGAAGGTATCGCGGTTGTACTGGTCGAGCAGAACATGCACGCGGCCCTCCAAGCCGTGGACGAGGTGGCAATCATGGTTGGCGGTCAAGTTGTTGACGTGCTGCCGTCAGAGCAATTGGCCTCTGATTCAGAGTTGCAAAATCACTACCTCGGACTCGACTTGGTCAATAACTAACAAGAGAGTACATCATGAAAAAGCGTATTTATGTCATCGGCACCGCTGACACAAAGTCTTCCGAGCTGCGCTATGTACGGGATTTGATCAACGCCGCAGATCTTGAGACCGTGCTTGTCAATGTAGGCATCAAGGGCAGTGAAAACGGTGTTGATGTGACCGCCAGCACGGTGGCTGCATGCCACACAGACGGGCCCGCCGCTGTGTTTATTGACGACCGCGGCCGCGCTGTCATGGCCATGGCCAGTGCACTCGTCAACTACCTCACAGCACGCGATGATATTGGCGGCGTGATCGGGCTCGGTGGTTCTGGTGGCTCGGGCATCATCGCGCCTTCAATGCAAGCCCTGCCAATAGGCGTACCCAAAATATTGGTTTCCACCTTGGCGTCAGGTGACGTGTCGGCTTACGTCGGCGCGAGCGACGTCAACATGTTCCACCCAGTCACCGACGTCTCCGGTTTGAATCGAGTGTCTCGAATTCTGCTCGCCAACGCGGCCCATGCCATGGTCGGCATGGCAAGTCACGTTGTGCCAAGCACCACAGATAATCGCCCCGCACTGGTTTTTTCGATGTTTGGGATCACCACGCCCGCCGTACAAGCGATCACGCAGCAGCTGGAAAAGGACTTCGATTGCATCGTATTCCACGCCACTGGCAACGGTGGAAAGTCGATGGAATTACTGGTTGATCAAGGCGAGATTAGCGGTGTGCTGGACATCACCACAACCGAGGTATCCGATCTCATTGTGGGCGGCGTATTGAGCGCCGGCGAAGACCGATTTGGCGCAATTGCTCGCAGTCAGGTGCCTTATATCGGTTCATGTGGGGCACTTGATACAGTGAATTTTTGGGGACCAGAGACGGTGCCACCACAGTTCAAGGACCGCACGTTCTACCAACACAATGCACAAGTCACTTTGATGCGTACCTCGCCAGATGAGTGTGCAAGTATCGGATCGTGGATTGGCCAAAAGCTCAATGCCTGCCAGGGGCCCGTGCGCTTCTTGCTGCCGCTACAAGGTGTCTCGTCACTCGACACACCAGACGGTCCTTTTCACGACCCAGTGGCGTCAGACGCACTTTTTCAATCATTGCGCGACACCGTCAATCAAGACAGCCAACGCCAACTGATCGAGTTGGATCTACACATCAATGACACCGCGTTTGCCGACGCGGCCTTGCAGCAATTCATCACTATTTACCGGGGAGTTGAGTAACAACCATGGCACAGTCAGGACGTAAGGCAATCCTCACAGGGCTTCGAAGTAAAATTGATTCGGGTCGCTTGATCATTGGCGGCGGCGCCGGCACGGGCCTATCCGCAAAATGCGAAGAGTCCGGCGGCGTCGACCTCATTGTCATTTACAACTCAGGACGGT
Source organism: uncultured Granulosicoccaceae bacterium (assembly GCA_937925815.1). Classification (GTDB taxonomy): domain Bacteria; phylum Pseudomonadota; class Gammaproteobacteria; order CALCKW01; family CALCKW01; genus CALCKW01. Next base: position 24,778 of record CALAMQ010000028.1, read on the forward strand.
ATCGCATGGCAGGCCGGGGATCGCTTGCAGGTTACATGTCATACGGCAATGCAAACGACATCGTTGTGGAAATGGGCAATGAAGTGTTGACCGTAGTCAAACGCGTCCCAGTTCTCGCGGGCGTCAACGCCACCGACCCATTTCGCAACATGGATTTGTTCTTGGATCAGCTAAGCGCCATGGGGTTTGCCGGCATCCAGAACTTTCCAACTGTCGGCATCATTGACGGTCGCTTTCGCGCGGAACTCGAAGCCACCGGTATGTCCTATGAACTCGAAGTCCAAGCCATCGCTAAAGCGCATGAACGCGATATGTTGACGACACCGTATGTTTTCAGTGCGGACAATGCTGTCTCAATGGCACAGGCCGGCGCTGACGTTATCGTTGTGCATTTTGGCCTGACCACTGGCGGCACAATCGGCGCAGCTGATAGCGCACCGAACATTGACGAATGCGTTGATCTCTACAACGACTGGACTCGAGAGGCACGCAAATACCGAGAAGATCTGATATTCATTTGCCACGGTGGTCCACTGGCAGAACCCGAAGACGCACAGAACTTTTTGGATAAATGCCCTGACTGCCACGGTTTTTACGGCGCGTCGTCAATGGAGCGCCTGCCGACAGAACGCGCGATTACCCAGCAGGTTGCGAAATTTGGCAGCATGCGCCGCTCTGTTAAACCCAACTGAGGGAATCACTGTGATCAAAGCCTACTCTTCAACCATCATTGCTCTGCCCGTCAACGATGTCTGGGAACGGGTCAGTGACTTTAACGGACTCCCGCTGTGGCATCCGGCCGCCACCGACAGCCAGATCGAGCCTGGAAGTCACAACGGTGTCGTTGGGTGTGTCCGCAACTTCGCGCTCACTGACGGTTCTGGTCGCATCCGAGAGACGCTGCTATCAATTTCCGCAAGCGAACGCTCCCTCACTTATGACATGCTGCCTGGCGGCCCACTGCCATTCGTCAACTACGTGGCGAAAATGCAGTTCAGTGACTTTAGCGATCGTGGACACACTTTTGCCCAATGGTGGGCGGAGTTCGAAGCTGGTGATGGGCGCACAGAGCACTGGCACCAATTTGTTGAAAAAGACGTTTTTCTCGGTGGCTTTGACGCTTTGGAGAAGAGTTTCTCTCGCTAGCAAAGCCCATAGAACCTCTTTCAGCGACTTAGACGCTCGAAGTTCACCTGCGGACAATGCGACCTGTCTCAACACGGAATCCATGACTGCGGAAATGTGCTTTCCGCAGTCTGAGCCTAAGCTCGGTTATCAGTGAGTGCCCCAGCCTTGTATTTTTAACAAGGTTTTGAAAATGCGCAGAATATGATCAACCGTGATCACACCCTCGACTTTAGAACCGCTCTTCACAAGAAAGACCAGGTCTTCCTCGGACATTAACAGTTGCGACACCACTTCTTGCACACGCGTTGTAGCTTCTATCGTGGCGACTTTTGTGCCGACTAAAGACTGAACTGGTTCGCGCATGACGGGGTCGCGACTGGCACTCAGAATGTCCCATGGCAGCAGAGCCAGTTTGCCAGTTGCTTCGCCCTCTTTCGTGTCTGATCGGTTTGCTATTGCAGCCAAAGCACGAATATCCGTTGGCACAGACTGCGCAATGAACACATCGTCCGCGGTCACCACAGACGTAACATCACCGGATTCATCGAGCACGCCGAGAACTGTCGTTTGGTTATCATGCATCGCTTTGACGGCAGCGAGCACAAGCTCACTCTCGTCAATCAGCGCAATTGAGCCCATCACATCCCGTGCAGTTTGCGCACCGCGAAAGAAAATCTCGTCGAGTTGAAGTGTATCGAGGTCAACGAGCCGCAACCTCTGAAGGGGGTTAACCTGACTGTGGATCTGGTAATACACCATCATCGTTTTCAGGAAGTCAGTTGGGCGCACTACTCCAAGAATTTTCTTCGAATCGTCATACACAAAGACACAATCACACTGGCGCTTTTCAAACAGTTCCAACACAGCCAGCGGCGTGGCTGTGGAGGGAACATGTGGCACCGGGCGAGTCACAAACGAGGTCAGTGACATGCCAAGGATTTGGGCATCGTCGTCTTTTTCGACAAGCGTATTGAGGTAGCGCGGATAACAGCGTTGAACCGTCGTGCGGTCCAGCACGCCGATCAATTGGCGATCGTCGGGGTCAATGACGCCCACAGACCCCATGGAGCGAACGTCACGGCGCCCGACAAAAAGACCAAAATTGTCGTCGCACGATACTGTTGGTACCTGACGATCGACAAGATCCATTACAGTCTGGAGTCTGGCGAAGAAACCAAACTCGTTGCTCGCAATTTGCTGAAAAAGATCAACTACGCGTTGTTCACTCATAACCAAACGTCACCTTATTGTCGACGGTCGCTGTTTTCCTGTACGCCACAGAGCTTCCGCGACACGAACAGTGTTGACGGAAAATCCAATGACAGGCAGTCCAAAAAATCACTTGTCAGAGCGCACGAGAGCACGGATAAAACGCTGACATCAACCAACAAAGCAGTCTGCTGCCAGATCGCCGGCGCATGCTGCCTCTCCAACCTGTCAAATTGGAAAGCAACAGCAATGCCATTGGGTTACTACGCCGCGCGAATCTAAGCTAACAAGACAACTGAGTCATGCCTATTTTTCCCAATAAAAACATGGACTTAATGGGCAACTAAACAAATTAGCAGCCAGTGCTTCACGCAGATTGGCCCAAGGCCAGATTCCTAGACGAATAGAGAGGGCGTGCGTGAATTACGACGAGTTATTTACAACTGTGGAACCACAGCCATCACCCCACCCAAACAGCCGAGTTCAGAGAAACGGCAGATCGGGGTTAACCTGCTCGCATTGAACCCAAAGAGCGACGCGCAGCCTGCACCAGAGGATCTACCGTTTCGCCGAGAATCGCCAGCCTGTCAAAGCGTTCTTCATCACGACTAACGGCCTGCCTCAACGCGACACCAAAGGCCATTCGCAATTCTGTTCCGATATTGAATTTACAAATTGCCGTGTCACGGGCGAGCTCGGCGCGTTGTGCCTCAGGGACACCTGAGCCGCCGTGGATAACAAGCGGAACGGTTGTGATGCTTTGAATCAATCTGATGCGCTCAACATCTAGCCCGTCTTTGGCATCTTGCTGAAGGTGAACGTTTCCAACGGAAATCGCCATCGCATCCACTTGGGTCTCTGCCGCAAACTGGGCTGCTTCAGCCGGGTTGGTACCCATCGAGGCCTCGCCATTGTCGTACCCGACAAACCCAATTTCACCCTCGCATGACACGCCAGCGGCACTGGCCAGCTGAACAATAGCCGCTGTCTCATCGATGTTTTGATTGAGTGGCTTGCGCGAACCGTCGTACATCACAGACGTAAAACCGCAATCAATCGCTTCCCGGCACTCATCAATGTGGTAACCGTGGTCTAGGTGGCACACAACGGGAACCGAGGCGCTCTCAGCCAGATGCCTGAACATCTTGCCGAGCACAGGAAGCGGCGTGTAAGCGCGACAGCCGGGTCCTGCCTGCAGTATTACGGGGCAATTTTCAGCTTCGGCGGCTGCAACATAGGCCTGCATGTCCTCCCAGCCAAGGCAGACCAATCCGGCGACTGCGTACCCGTTTTCTAATGCCGGCTGCAGAACATCCGCGAGCGTTGCGACCGTCACTTGAATTTGGCAATCATGTCTTTGATGCCTGGAATAGACTCTATTTGATACGCGTGTGTTGGCTGAAAATACTGTACCAGCGACCGCTGGCTCAAGCCCCCGAGTATGGTGAAGTAATACATCTCGTACCCCGGCAACGCACAGCAGGGGTGGTAACCGTTGTCGAGGCAAATGGTCGAACCATCTACAATGTGGTATGCGTCACCCGGTTCGTTGTCGACGCGTTGCAGCATCTGCACGCCCGAACCGTGGTTAGGCTTGAAACGGAAATTGTATGTCTCATCGTGGCGCGACTCGGTCGGCAGTCGATCCGTGTCGTGCTTGTGTGACGGGAATCCTGACCAACCACCCGCGCCGACTGTGAACAGCTCACTGACTAACAATCGCCCGACCTTGTCGTGCTGTTTCTGGCCGAGGATGTGTTTGATCTTGCGGTGGGTCTTGGTGTCATCAGAGCCGTACTGAACGAGATCAATGCCGTCGGCACGCACATCAAAGGGTTCGAGCACCTTGTCGTAGCGGGCGCCGGCGACAAATACTTCCGCGGTGTCGGACACGCATTCCATCGTGACACTGGCGCCGACGGGCACGTATACGCCTTCTGGCTCACCGTCCCAGACGTCTTCACCACGGTTGCCAAGTGACGGGTACGCCACGCCCTCCACGTCTACATTGACGGTGCCAGTCGCAGGCGCGATACAGGTCTCGTAGCCCGGCACCTGGTATTGAAAGGCGTCGCCTTTTTTGAGCTTGACGATATTGAAATAGTTGAGTGGCACCGTCGGGTTGTCGATGTCGACGATGGGTTGGTTGTTGTTGTCAAACGGGGCGATGTGCACGATTGCACTCCTTTAGACAGGCGTCGTAACGCCTGCATGACTGGAAAGAAAAGCCTCGAGCTCAGGCTCGGTGGGCATGGCCGGTGCGCAGCCGACACTTGCGACCACAATTGACGCACAGGCCGAGCCACGCAACACGGCGGTTTCAATATCAGAACCACTTGCCAGGCTTGCGATAAAGCCACCCATGAAACTGTCACCTGCGCCGGTCGGCTTGAGCGCGGTCACAGGGTAGATGCCAGTGCGGATCTCGTTGTCCGGTGTGATGGTGATTGCGCCTTCCTCACCCATTTTGTAGACGACTATGCTGGCAGTGCTGTTAGCAAGCTCGCGCGCTTTACTGAGACCGCGGTCATAGCCGCCCGCCATGAAACCGAACTCCACATCATTGCCGACAATGACGTCGCACAGTTCGCCTGCTCTGGAATAGGTCTCGGCCGCGTCTTCGGCAGACACCCAACTGTAGGGCCGGTAGTCAACGTCGAAAATCAACGGCAGGCCCGCCTGTTTGGCGAGATCGAACGCGTAAAAGGCCGCGCTGCGCGAAGGCTCGGCGGCGAGCACCGTCCCCGTGGTGATCAGTGCGCCAAAGGCCGAAAAATCGACCGCTTCGACATCACGCTGGTCCATTTGAAAATCTGCCGCGCCGTTGCGGTAAATAACCGACTGGTGGTCCTCGATGCGGGATTCGACCACCGCCAGCGAATTGCGGTACTCACCACCCTCACGACTGACGAAACGACGATCGATGCCGTACGCGTCGAGTTGATTAAGGCAGAAACGGCCGATGGCATCGTCAGAGACACGGGTCACGAGCGAGGCGGCGCATCCGAGCTTGCTGAGTGCAACACAGATGTTTGCAGATGAGCCACCCAAGCTTGCGAAGAAGTGAGTGGCCTCCTCGGTCTTGGCGCCAGGGGGGTCAGCGTAGAAATCCATGCCGGCGCGCCCGATCACTACAAAGCGCTTCTGGGCCAGGGCCTGCTGAAGTGGTGATGCCATGTTGTCTGTCGCAGCGTGAATGAGGCGCGGCACGCTGCCCAGTGCAACAAGCACCGATGCATTGACCACAATTCAGACCCGAGGATACAATAAATGCAACCGGTTGCAAACCGTAACATCCCTGCTAGATTGCAGGCTGACACCCTATCTCAGGTCGTGACGGACCCCCGGCCCCGACGACCTCGCCTCGCTCACATCTAAGGCCCATAGACATGACCATCAGAATTGGAAACGCACCTTGCTCATGGGGCGTGGAGTTCGCTGACGACGCCCGCAACCCGAGTTGGCAAACCGTGTTGAAAGAGTGCCGTGAGGCCGGCTACACCGGCATCGAACTCGGACCAGTCGGTTTCATGCCCGAAGACCCAGCCAAGCTCGGCGACGCACTCGAAGCGCACTCACTTGAACTGATCGGCGGTGTAGTGTTTCGCGCTTTCCATGACGCCAACCAGTGGGACGACGTACTCGACGGTGCAAAACGGACTTGCGAGGCGCTGGCCGCACACGGGGCGAAGCACTTTGTACTGATTGATTCGATCTCTCCACGTCGCGCGCCCACCGCTGGTCGCGCCGCTGAGGCCGAACAAATGGACGCAGCGGAATGGACCGCCTACCGCGAACGCATCGTCACGGTGGCCAAGATGGGTGCCGAGGAGTACGGCCTGATACCCGAGATCCACCCGCACGCCGGCGGCTTCATGGATTTCGAGCCGGAGATCGAACGTTTGCTTGAAGAGGTGGACCCAGACCTTCTGAAAATCTGTATCGACACCGGCCACTGCACTTATGCAGGCTTCGATCCCGTCGCCTTTATGCAGCGCCACCTCGAACGCATCACCTATGTGCATTTCAAAGACACCAGCGCAGCGGTCAAGGCCGACGTGATCGCCAACCGCACAGGCTTTTACGACGCCTGCGGTCAAGGCATCTTCTGCAACCTTGGCGACGGCGAAGTGGATTTTCCAGCGGTGCACAAACTCCTAACCGACGCTGGATTTTCGGGTTGGTGCACAATCGAGCAAGATTGCGACCCCACCCTCGATCCAAACCCGGTCGGCGACGCCAAGCTCAATCGCAACTACCTTGAATCCATCGGTTTCGCCTAAGGCCTCCCTTTGACCACTTGTATCGAGATACCCGAGCTGACAACTGAGCGGCTGAGACTCAGAGCACCGCGCTTTAGCGACTACGACGCCTATGCAGCGTTTCGTGGCGACCCGGTGCGCACTCGGTTTCTCGGCGGACCTTACAGCCCTACACAGGCCTTTGATCAGCTTGGGGAAGCGATTGGTCATTGGCATCTGCGCGGTTACGGCCGATTCATGGTCGCCGATATCAAAACAGATGAACCACTTGGAATCGTCGGGCCATTTTTCCCGGTTGACTGGCCAGAGCCTGAAATTGCGTGGTCAGTGTTTGCCAAGGCCGAAGGGCGTGGCATCGCCTACGAGGCAGCCAACGCAGCACGACACTTTGCCTATACAACACTCGGCTGGACCACAGCGATCAGCATGGTGCCAAAGGGCAATCAAAAGTCTGACGCCTTGGCAATCCGTCTCGGCTGCACCCCTGATCCAGACTTTATTCATCCAGACTATGGCCCTATGTCGCGCTGGCGCCACCCACCAGCCAGCACATTAGTACAAGCCTGAAGCCAGAGCAGCTCTGCGCGATCAAGACAACGAGAGAACAGCACGATGAACACACTCCGATGGGGAATGATTGGCGGCGGCGAAGGCAGCCAAATCGGACCGGCGCACCGCCTGGGCTCAGGCCTTGATGGCTTGTTCGACTTCACAGCAGGTGCCCTCGACCACCGACCAGACGAAGGCCGAGCCTACGGCCAACGCCTCGGCCTCGCCGCAGACCGCGCCTACGGCAGTTGGCAGGACATGCTCGCCGGCGAGCGCGAGCGCGATGACCGCGTCGACCTCGTGACGGTCGCCACACCCAATTCGACGCACTACGAAATCACCAAGGCTTTTCTCGAAGCAGGCTTCCATGTGCTGTGCGAGAAACCGATGACCATGACGGTCGAGGAAGGCGAGGACATCGTGCGCACCGCCAAGGCGAGTGGCCGCATTTGCGCGGTGAACTACGGCTACAGCGGCTACTCATTGGTGCGCCACATGCGCGCCATGGTAATGCGCGGCGACCTCGGCGCCATTCGGCTGGTGAATGCTGAATTCGCGCACGGCCACCACGCGGATGCAGCAGATGCCGACAACCCACGCGTGCGCTGGCGCTACGACCCAGCGCAAGCTGGGGTCTCGGCACAGTTTGCCGACTGCGGCATACACGCGCTGCACATGGCGTCCTTCGTAACAGGACAGGAGGTCACCACATTATCCGCAGACATCGTGTCCTGCATCGCCTCGCGCGAGCTCGAGGACGATGCCATGGTGAACTTCCGCATGGACGGTGGGGCCGTCGGACGTCTCTGGACGTCATCGGTCGCCATCGGCCGGCAGCACGGGCTTGGCATACAGGTGTTTGGCGAGAAAGGCGGCTTGCGCTGGTCACAAGAGCACCCGAATCAGCTCTACTACATGCCACTCAACGAACGCTTGCAGATCATCGAGCGCGGTGAGGCCAACCTCTCCCCCGAGGCCGACCGCACCACGCGCGTGACCATCGGCCACGCCGAGGGCATGCCGCTCGCGTTCGCAAATATCTACAAAGACTTGAGCGACGTCATTCACGCTGTAAACGAAGGCGCAGCAGTAAACCCGGCAAGTGACCTCTACCCGCGCGCAACAGACGGATTGCGATCTATGGCAGCGGTTGCCGCAGTTGCGGAATCTGGCAAGGCAGAGGGCAAATGGGTCGATGCTCGACCCCCGATGTTTCGCTGAGAGCTGGCGGTCTTGCCAAATGTGATGGTACCCAAGCAGCCCCATCAACCTTCGATGGGGCTGTCACGCGGATTGCTCCAAGAACACGCAGAATAGATCAGTCCGCGGGCACCAACATGAACGACGATCCATCGCGGTGGACGTCGAAATGGTCAGTCTTGTCTCGTATGCCCGCAATCTCACTCTCAGTGTCACGTTGAAGTCGTTGCAAGCTTCGCTGTGTCTGCTCTTGCTCGCCCGACAATTCATCAATCTCATTTTGCAAGTCCAACACCATTTGTGTCAACTCACGATCACGCTGCTCGAGGTGCGAGTATTGGACACCCGCCGCGCAACCTCCGAGCGTCGCCACCAAGGTGATTGCAACAATGACTCGACGAGGCATCAAGTCCGCCTGACCTCTCCCTCGGACGCCACGTAAAATGGCTCAGAGGGCTGAACTTTAATATGAGGCGAGTCTGCCCGGCCAACAAGTCGCTTAACGCCCGTATTAGGCAGGTCCGCTATGACGAAATCTCGGACAAAAGCACGACTGCTAGATCCGTTTAGCGCCGCAAAATACGCGAGCGGCTTGGTGTGCTCAACACGACCAGTCTCAACGTCGACAACATCACAATACACATTGCCGCCTTGCGGCATACGCGATGCGTTGCGCACCACAAAGGTAAACGGATTATCGTGCCCGTCCTTTGACCAAATGGCTGTCGCGCTGTATTTCACTATTTGTGACGCCGCCTCGCGTGACGCCCCAACCACAACACCTGCAACGACCAAATTCTCAAGTCGGCGGCTGCTGGATGCGGTCAGCAACGCACGCGTTGTCACACGCCGCAGCCCCATACCAACCACAAAGTGCGCGGCCCACCCCAGAGCGGGAACCAACGGCAATACGGCATGTGCGCTGTGTGGTACGGCGAAGACACCACCTCCTACAACGATGGATTTCAGAAAATCTCTACGGTTGGTTTTACACATGTGTCAGCCTCCCGTGGTTTTGCGGCAACCCAACGTAGTGCAACCCCACTGCACGATCACCGCCTGACACTGGTGTATCACGCACTGTTTCAGCAGTGCAACATTTCGTTCGTATAAATAGGAATTTCTAACGAACGGAGAACACCAAAAATCTGCGCAACTCGCCAAGCAACTCGGGTGATTACGTCAGTCACACCGGGGCTTGAGCGTGTCGCGCTCTATCACTGTGCTCGGAAAGAGACGCGCCTCGGGGTAGCGCGTTGGCTCATCGAGCATGGCGACGATAAGCTCAATTGACGAATTGATGATTTGCTGAATCGGTTGGCGGATGGTGGTCAAACTGATGTTCTCCCAGCCAGACATCTGCATGTCGTTGAGACCGATCAATCCGACATCATCTGGCACAGCAAGGCCCGTTCCCTGCACGGCGCTCAACGCACCTATAGACAAGACGTCATCACCACAAAAATACGCCTCCGCAGGCTTTCGCCGCAGCAAACGCGTCATTTCGTCACGCCCGGCGTCAAAAGAGTAAGCCGCGGCAAATGAGTGCGTCACTTGTATTTTGGGATGTTGGGCCATCTCAGTCATGAACCCGTCGAAACGGTCTTGGGTTGACGTTGCCGATTCCGGCCCTCCGAGAAACGCGACCCGTTTGTAGCCACGCGCCACCAATTCGCGCGCTGCCATGCGACCACACTCGACGTTATCAATGCCAACGACGTGCACTTGCGGTGTACTGGAATGCCGGCCGAAGGAATGCACCACCGGCATGCCTGCATCGCGAAAGGCCTGAGAGAACGCGGGCGTCAAGGTGGACGACGCCACCACGACACCGTCAACTGAATACTGCCGCAGCATTTTCACGGAGTTAGCTGGGTCAGTTTCATCCGTGAGGTTCACGAGCAGAGGACGGAGGCCCCGCTCTTGTAGACCGCGTGTGAAAAGATCAAAGACCTCGAGAAAAATGGGGTTGTGGAAGTTGTTCGAGACCAACCCAATCAGGCGCGTACGCCCCGTGGTTAAACTGGATGCGAGCGCGTTGGGCGTGTACCCCAGATCACGCGCCGCTTTCTCAACTTTGCGCCGCATCTTTTCAGAGACAGACGCGCCATCGGTAAAGGTCCGCGAAACCGCCGAGCGTGAAACGCCCGCGCGGTTGGCGACATCTTTTAACGTGACAGACACAGGCACACCACAGGATTTGGAGCCGACATTCTACTCCGACTTTGTCCGGTGCGACTCAGACTCAAGCCGCGCCTTCGTATTCAGCCCCGGTCTTGGCCCCTGTGATATACGCCACGATGTCCTGACCGTCCGTCTCTTCTTTTTTCAGATTGGCGACAATACGGCCCCGACGAAACACCACGATCCGGTCCACAAGGTCCATGACTTGGCGCATGTTGTGGCTGATCAATATCAGCGGCTCACCAGCCTCTTTCAAGGTGCGAACGATATTTTCGACTTGTGCCGTCTCCTGCACGCCGAGCGCCGCAGTGGGCTCATCCATGATGGTGAGCTTGGATGCAAAAGTCGCGGTGCGCGCAATCGCCACGCACTGGCGCTGACCACCCGACATGTTCTGGATAGTGTTGTTGATGTTCGGGATCTTGACCGCTGTGCGCTCCAGACCCGCGATGGTCGCTTCGCGCATGGCTTTGTAATCCAGCAAGCGAAACGGCCCGAGCCAGTTAAACCGGGTGATCTCACGACCGAGAAAGAGGTTGTCTGGCACATCGAGGTCATCGGCAAGAGCCAAGGTTTGAAACACGGTTTCAATGCCAGCTTCGCGCGCATCAATGGGGCCCGCAAAATGAACGTCTTTGCCGTCAAACGTAATCGTGCCACTGGTGCGCTGCTCTACGCCTGTGATCTGGCGAACGAAGGTGGATTTGCCAGCTCCGTTGTCACCCATGATCGCAACGTGCTCACCTTTACGCAGTACAAAATCAGCGTCCGTCAGCGCGTGCACGCCACCGTAGTGCTTGGTCAGGCCCTTCGTTTCGAGAATGATGTCGCTCACACGTCCCCCTTAGCTTCGCAGCATGGCGCGTTCTTGACGCACCTTGTCGAGCACCACCGCACCGATGATGATCGCGCCCATTGCCATCAGTTGGTAAAAGGCGTCGAGTTTGATGTACGTGAATCCTGATTGGATTACACCAAAGACCATTGCGCCGAGCACAGTGCCGATAATCGAGCCACGACCACCAGTGAGACTAACCCCACCGATAACGGCCATGGCGATCGCATAGAGCTCGTAAAAAATGCCCATGCCAGACTGCGCCGTGAGATTCTTCGAGCTCAAAATAATTGCGGCAAACGCGGCGAGCATGGACGCGATCATGTACACCAGCACTTTGTGGCGCTGCACATTGATGCCCGACATGCGCGCGGCGTCTTCGTTGGAACCAATGGCGTATGTGCGTTTGCCATACAGCGTGTATTTCAAAATGAAGTGAAACACAATCGCAAGGCCGATAAACCAGTAGACCGGCATCATGCCAGTGCCCAGTGCGGCGTAGCCTTCTGTTGGAAACGACACGGGCTTGCCTCGGGTCCAAGCTTGGGCAATACCTCGGCAAATTAGAAACATACCCAGCGTGGCAATGAAGGGGGGTATGCGGGTGTACGCAATCAAGCTGCCGTTGATGGCACCGATGAACGCCCCAAACGCGAGTCCGACAAACACGGGAATGAGAATCGGCAAATCAAAGGCCCAAGTACCGAATACCGCTTTAGGGTTTGGGTTGCCGTTGACCAGCTCTGTCTGGGCAAAGGACATCACTATCATGGCCGCAGCGCCGACAAGCGGTCCAGAGGATAGGTCTATTCCACCAGAGATAATGACCTGGGTTACGCCAAGTGAAATGATCCCGATAATCGAGACCTGAAGAATGATGATGCGCAATCGCGCCTCATTGAAAATGGAATCGAAGCGACCTCGCGAGTCAAACAAGAAGCTTTGGTCGTTCATATACGGCAGTGTTTGGCCGAGTACCTCAAACACCACAATGATCAAGATCAACGCAAAAAAGATGTTGAGCTCATTCGGCCAGGTGCGTTTTTTCTCGTCGAACTTGAGCCCACCAGTGCCGTGTTTGGTGTCAGCCATCGTGACTTGCCCCCTGCGCCAGGCTTGCTAATCCACTGCACACCTTCCGAAAAAAGTTGCAGCTGAAAAAAAGGTGGGCGGCGCGAGTGCGCCGCCCAGATCAATTAAGACGCTGTCGTATCCTTAGAGGAAATCTGCAACAGTCTCAGGTGTGACCAATTTGAATGGGATGAAGACGGTCTTGTCGACTTCTTCACCATTAGCCAGCTTCAGCGCAGTGTCGATCGAGCCCGCACCTTGACCAGCAAGGTCTTGGAAAACGGTCACGTCCATCTCGCCAGCTTGCATCGCAACCAACGCATCTGGCGTGGCATCAACACCACCAACAACCACGTCGTCCATGGAGATACCGGCCGCTTTCATGGCCTGAATGGCGCCAATTGCCATTTCGTCGTTGTTGCCGAAGACCGCATCGAATTCCTCACCTGAGGAGATCCAGTTGGTCATGAGATCCTGTGCTTCGTCACGAGACCAGTTCGCTGTTTGCTCGTCGATCAGTGTGATGAAGTTGCACATGTCCATGCCAATCACGTCATGGAAATCCTTTGAGCGCTGAACTGCTGCTTGGTTGGAAAGCTGGCCCATGAGCATGTACGCTTTCGCGCCGCCAGACTTGCCCTGCGCACGCAGGTCCTGACACATGCGAAAAGCCGCGAGCGTGCCAGATTCGATCTCATTAGACGCCACGAATGCCTGACCTTCGGGCAGTGTGTCCATGTTGACCGGCTGGCGGTTCACATAAACAAGTGGCACACCGGCTGAAGCCGCCGCTTGACTCATGGCCTCAGTGGCGTTGGTGTCGACCGCGTTGACAATGATCGCGTCGACGCCAGAGGCGATGAAATTGTTGATTTGGTCGAGCTGACGCGCAACGTCGTCTTGCGCATCTTCCATTTGCAAGTCGACACCGTCCAGTGTCTCAACGTGTGAAGTCATACCGTTACGCATGATGGTCAGTCCGTTGTCATCGAAACGTGCAACCGACACACCGAGAGTCGCGGCCATCAACGATCCAGACATCAAAGGCGCAGTCAACAGCGCCGCAACGCCCGCAGCAATAAGCGATTTTTTCATCTCAAGTCTCCAATGGATGTGTCCGGCACACATTGTCAAAACCGGAATTCCTGCCCCGAAAGGCGATTTGTGTCACCCACCCCATCACGCGGCCGAAGCCGAGAAGTTGGAGCGGAGGGTTTGAAACTGTTGTGCTAAAGCCAACTGAGGCGCGTCCAAGCCGTGCGTTGATGGCGCGAAAGCCTCCACCGAGATTGGGCCTACATAGCCGGCGGACGCCAGCGCATCCAACTGCTCAACGTTGCCGAGCTGGTCTTTATCATCAACCAAGCCTCTGTCCGCATCGCACATCTCATGTGTGGCCAAGCCTCGGCGACTCACGCCCGAGATATGGACAAGGCCAGTGTGGGTCGCAAAAAACGCTGTTTCACCCGACACGTGGTGGTGAAACGTGTCGTGAATGAGTTGGAAACGGTCACTGTGTCCACTGGACTCGATGAGGTCCACGGCATCGGCCTTGAACCGCAGCGACGCGCTCGCAAACCCCAGCGGTTCGACGTATCCAATCAAGCCGTGATCTTCAAGCACAGGCGCTGCGAGATCGAGCGCTCGCGAGATCGCACGCCGCGCCTGCACTGAGCCCGCGTCCACCGCACCGTCATTGCGCGGGATTAAACTGATGCCCAGTGCGCCGCAGCGTGATGCGAGCGTCGCAAGCGTACGAAGGTCCCGGTATGCACGCTCGGAACCGTCGTCAAAGGCTGAAACTTCCGCGAGCGCCAAAATTGAGAGGCCTTGCTCTTTGGCCAACGCACCCACGACGTCTGGCGGCGCGCCGTCAAACAGTGGGCTGTCGAGATCATTGCGCAGCTCCACACCCACGCAACCCAGCTCGTTCGCCAAAGCGAACAACTCGCCAACAGGCAAGCGTGGCGTGGTCATGTGATTGAGGGCAAAAGTGCGCAACAAACCGCCTCTTTTAGGTTAAAAAAGCAAGGTACTTCACCATTGGTCAGATTATGAGAGTGCCACCGACCGGTTGCAAGCACTTTTTGCAACCGGTTGCATTTCTGAATAACCGCTCACGTTCAGCCCGATTGCCTCACGGGAGCCACCCAGCTCCCGCCGGGCACGCCACACCCGCTGCAACACCATCTACACTGTGTCGGCACTAACTTGTTTCTGGTTCTGGGACTCGACAGGCACACTCGCTCTGCCGAGCGCGCACCTCGGGGCCAGGCCAATCAACGTGTTTTACTCAACGACTCGAGCAAGCAACCGTGTCCTCACCGCGTGCTGTACTGATTTTGCCTTCAACGTCGCTCGGCGGCGCGGAGCGCATGGTAATTCGGCTGACTAACAACCTCGCCGAGAACAACGTCGACACACATTTAATAATGCTGACGAATGACGGCGCGCTGTCAGACAGCATCGCCAACAATGTCACCACGCACACACTTAACGTGAAGCGGGCACGTAACGCGCCTTTTTCTCTTTACAACGCGGTGCGTCCACTCCGGCCAGATGTGTTGTTCTCTTCTCATGCCCGACTGAACTTCGTCACCGTCGGTTTGCGAAAAATCCTGCCTGGCTCGCCGCGTGTGGTAATCCGCGAAGCATCCAATCCGATTGCAGACATGGCCATCCAACAAACCACTCGGATCTACGGGCCACTTTATAAGTGGCTCTATCCACGCGCCGATGCGTTGGTTTGTCAGTCCCAGCAAATGGTCGCTGATTTCGACACCTTGATGGGGCGGCGGCTCGAAAATATCGTGCAGATATACAACCCCGCGCGACCAGACATGATCGCGGCGAACGCGTCTGACACGCCATCACCCTTCACGACGCCAGCCACGCATCAGTTACTGACCTGCGGCAGCCTGACCCACCGCAAGGGCTACGATTTGCTGCTAAATGCCCTCGCTCCACTCAAGCAATCCGGCGTCGACTTCAGACTCACACTGCTTGGCGACGGTCCAGAACGGGAGTCGTTGGAAGCCTTGTGCAACAGCCTGGGGCTGCGCGAGCACGTGCACTTCAATGGTCAGACGATGGACAACACACCGTGGTACCTGCACGCGGACGTGTTTATTCAGCCTTCTCGCATCGAAGGACTGCCAAACACCGTGATTGAAGCGATGGCGTGTGGCACGCCCGTTGTTGCAACCGATTGCCCAGGCGGCACGCGAGAGCTACTACAACACGGTAAAAATGGCCTGCTGGCTGAGACCGAGAACGTTGCCGCACTGACTGAGGCGGTCGAGACCCTGCTGGCAACCCAAGACCAATACCCCGCTGACGCAGTGCGAAGCAGCGTGTCGCACTTGCACCCGGACACCGTCTTCCCGCGTTTTCGCAAAACCATATTGGGTCCGCTGTTCAGTGATTGATCGTCAGACCTCAAAGCGTTAAATCGATTACCCCAGACCTTCACAAAAATGCACAATGCGCTCGCACCCTGCGCGCAACTCTTCATCTGAAACGGTGAAGGAGAGGCGCACACAGTGGCCAATCGTGTCACTGAATGCCGACCCACCAAGCACTGACACACCGGTGGCTTCATACAACGCCCAACTGAAAGCGTGCCCGTCCATGCCTGTGCCGCTGACGTCAACCACCAAAAACATTCCAGCTTCCGCGGGCAACACCCTCAGCGCTGGCGCTGTTCGCAAAAGGTCAATTGCGAGATCACGGCGACGGCGGTAAATGTTGCGCATGCTGTTGGTGGCATCTCGACACACCGTCAATGCCGCCGTGGCGGCAGCCTGACTGAATCCAGGCGCCCCGTACAACATGCAAAGCGCGAGCTTCTCGGCATGCACAACCATGTCCTGTGGACCAATCATCCAACCGACCCGCCAGCCGGTCATGGCGTGACTCTTTGACACACTGCTCAAGGTGATTGTCCGCTCAGCCATGCCGCTGAGACTTGCCATTGGGATGTGCGGTTTTTCAAAGGTCAGCGCCCCATACACCTCATCTGAGACAACCCAGAGATCGTGCTCCCGCGCAATGGCAGCAAGGCCTTCAAGTTCGTCTCGGCTGTACACAATTCCCGTGGGGTTACAGGGGTTGGCGTAAAAAAGCGCACGCGTCTCAGGCCTAACACTCGCCGCAACGGCTTCGATATCTGGCCGAAGTTGCGCGCTGTCCGCTGGGCGCACCCGCGTGAGGCTTGCACCAGTGACTCCAATCACGGCGTCGTACGTCACGTATTGCGGATCAATCGACAATGCGTGACTGCCGGGATCGAGTATGAGCTGCGCCGCGGCAAACAGCGCGTTTTGCGTCCCGGCGAAAATCGCCACATTTGAAGGGGATGTGTTCGGGCCACCCAGTGATTCAAACTGCGCAACTATCGCCTCGCGCAAATCATCACGACCGGCAACAGAGGTGTAGTGGGTATCACCGGCGCGCAGGGCTTCAACAGCCGCGTCTACAGCCTCTTCGGGCGTTTCAAAATCCGGATCACCAACGCTCATGATAATCACGTCTTCGCCACGTGCCTTAGCAACACGGGACGCACTTAGAATATCCCATGCCGCAGCACCCTCACCGCCCATATGCTGTGTACGACGAGCAAAATCCGGCATCAGTCGACGCCTCTTACGTCAATCACTGTACAGCCGCCCTGATCCAGCGCCGTGCCAATGGACGCGACCAAGGCCTCTGGACTGTCGAGCACAATGGCATTGAGACCATAGGCCGCTGCAATGGCACTGAAGTCCGGTGCAGACACAGCACAGCTGGATGGCTCCACACCAATGCCCTTCATATAATGCTCAATTTCTCGATAGCCACTGTTATTCCAAACAACGACAACCAGCGGCTCTCTGGCGTCGGCAATCGTGCCAAGCTCCGCCAGACAAAACTGCGCGCCACCGTCACCGGTCAACGCAATCACAGGCGCATCTTTTTTGCCAAGCTTGGCACCGAGTGCCGCTGGAATGGCATATCCCAACGTGCCAAACCCCCCCGAAGACTGAAAGCGCATGCCACTGTTTCCGGGAGAAAAAACTGTACTGCAGGCATAAACCGGTTGAGTTGAGTCACCGACAACGACCAATTCTGGCCGGGCATCGCGGAGCGTTTCGAAAATCGCGATTTGTGCGCGATAGGCCTCAGGCTGTTCCGCCAGCGCATCGGCCCGAGCCCTCTCCACTTCACGATACACCTCCGGCACCATCAACGCTTTAGGCAAGGCCCGGTCTAGCCTCGCCAGTGCGTCTAACGCATCGCCGCAACAGGTTATGTGAGCCGAGTAATTACGGTGCAGTTGATTGGCGTCAATGTCTATGCGAATCAATTTTCCGAAGTCGTGCCGCACCCCAGTTGCATACATGTCAAAGTCGGTGTCGCCGAGCTCGCTACCGGCAACCAACACAACATCTGAGGCTGCGATCAGTGATCTGACGGACTCACAACTTGGTGAAGCGCCAAGCACAAGCGGGTGCCGTGCCGGCACCCTGTCCGACGCCGCAAGCGTTGCAAGCAATGGACAGCCGAGCTTCTCTGCAAGCGACAGCGCATCATCAGCCGCCTCACGCGCACCGCCACCAATTATCACCATGGGCTTTTTGGCGGTGAGTAAGGTGTCGAGCGTGCTTGATACACTGTGCTCATCTGCCACGGGGCGACACTGCGGCAGACGCGCGCTGACTTCAGTCACCCCGCTGGCGTCAGAGGTCATGATATCGAGCGGAATGTCGATGTGTACTGGGCCTGGGCGCGCGCTTTCAAACAAGCTCCAAGCGCGCTGCAACACTTCAGGCAATTGCTCAGGGTGAGTCACTGTGTGACTAAAGAGACCCAACTCGCGACCAAAGCTGTGTTGGTCCGGCATTTCGTGCAACTGACCACGCTGCATCGACAATCCTGAGCGAGGCAAGGTGCTCGATACCACGAGCATCGGGATGGAATCCGCTCGCGCCTGCAACATGGCAGTTGCGATATTTGCCAACCCCGGCCCCGTTATAACAAAACAAACGCCTGGCTTGCCACTGGTTCGGGCGTAGCCGTCTGCCATAAAACCCGCGCCTTGTTCATGGCGAGCGGTCACATGACGAATCGAGCTGTCAGCCAATCCCCGGTACAGCTCCGCTGTGTGCACGCCTGGAATGCCAAATACTGTGTCCACCTGCCACGCCTCGAGCGTGGCGATGAGATACTCGCCAATATTCATACGACTTCTCTACTTACAACGCCTGGATGGCAGTGGACACGCGCTCGCCTAGCGCTACGAAATGGATGCAAGCGCATTGAGTGCGTCCTCTGCACATCCCGCTGGCACCAACAGGTGATCATGGTAGTGGCCAGCGATGATATTTGCAGATATCTGGTGCTGGGCAAGTGTCGTCGAGATTGCAGCTGTCAAACCGACAGCTTCGAGACTCGAATGCACCGACAAACTGATGAGCCGAAACACGCCATCGTAAGCCAGACCTGCGGCATCAGCCCGCTCGCGCGGAACGGTTAGCGACAAGCCCTCTTTTTCGACGCAACTGGCAACGGGGCAAAGCTCAGCGCCATCGCCATAGGCACCACTTGGCAAGGATACATAGACGAATTCGCCCGGCAGCAAGGCAGGTTGCATGTGAGACAACAACTCACCAAGGTCAGTCATGCCGCTCATGTGGAGATCACAAGATCGATGTGAGCAAACTGGCGTACGTCGACCAACCCCTTGTCAGACAAACGAAGCTCAGGAATCACAGACAAGGCGAGCAAGCTGTGTTGCATGTAGGCGTTGTTGAGCGTGCATCCACAAGCAACCATCGCATCAATGATCTGTTGCGCTTCAACAGCAACCACCTCACACCGTTTATCTGACATCAAACCGGCAATGGGCATCTCAACCAATGCCAGCTCCTCACCATTCGATATGACAACAACCCCACCCCCGACGTCTGATAGGCGATTTGCTGCTCGCGCCATGTCGTCCTTGTCAGTGCCCACAACCAACATGTGGTGGCAATCGTGGGCAACAGTTGATGCCACAGCGCAAGGCTTGTTGTAGCCAAACCCGGAGACCAGAGCATTTTGCACATTGCCCGTTCCGCGGTGACGCTCGACAATAGCGATATGGCAAATGTCATTGTCAGGGTCGATCCCAACCATGCCATCAACCACTGGCACGCGTGCTTCCAGCGCTCGGGTTGGCGCCTGGTTTTCAATCACCCCGATGACCCTCGCCAGCACACTCTCAACACCCTCTGGTGCGGCTGCACCAAAGTCGGCGACAGACAGCACCTTTCCCACATTGACGGTGTTGCGTGCTGATTCCGGGTAACTGAACACTGGCAAATCAATCGCAACATCACCGTTTTCGGCAACCGTCTCGCCGCGAGCAAGCACGTGCTCGATCGGCAGGGTTGGCAAGTCCGAACTGATGATCGCATCAGCCCGCCGGCCCGGCGTGATCGATCCAAGCTCTCGCGCAAGTCCGAAGTGTTGCGCCGTGTTTAGGGTTGCCATTTGAATCGCTGTCATTGGTTTGAGGCCCTGCGAGATGGCATGGCGCACAACCCGGTTCATGTGACCTTCATTGACCAATGTGCCACTGTGCGAGTCATCCGTACAGAGCACCATGTGGCGCGAATCCAAACCCGACTCCGTAATCGCTTTAATTTGCTCCGCGACGTCATACCACGCCGACCCAAGTCGCAGCATGGCGCACATGCCCTGGCGGACTCGTGCAATGGCATCCACCGCACGCGTGCCTTCATGATCATCCGCTGGACCACCGGCGACGTACGCTTGAAAGGGAATGCCATGATACGGCGAGGCATAGTGGCCACCAACAGTCTTTCCCGCCCGCTGCGTGGCTGCTATTTCACCGAGCATCGTGGAATCTGCCGCCGCAACGCCTGGAAAATTCATCATTTCGCCCAAGCCGATGATATTGGGCCAGCGCATTGCCTCAATCACATCATCGACGCCGATCTGCGCACCTGCAGTCTCGAGCCCTGGTGCCGATGGCACACAGCTTGGCATTTGCACAAAAACATTAACCGGTAGACCGGCCGCCTCATCGTGCATGAGTCGAACACCGTCAAGTCCAAGCACATTGGCGATTTCATGCGGATCGATAAACAGACTAGTGGTGCCGTGCGGAATCACGGCACGCGCGAACTCCGTGACAGTGACCATGCCGCTTTCAACGTGCATGTGGGCATCGCACAGACCAGGCAAAACATACCGGCCCTCCGCCTCAATGATTCGGGTCTCATCCGATACGGTGTGATCCAGATCTGGCCCAATAGCGGCGAAACGCCCATTGGCGATGGCAAAGTCTGTACCGGGCAAAATCTCCCCGGAGTGCACATTTACCCATCGCCCATTGCGAATCAACGTCTCCGCAGGTGCACGCCCGGCTGCGACATCAACCAACTGCGCCGCCACATCATACCATGCTTGCATTTGAAACACTCCGTGTCACAACGAACCAACGCGATAGCACACCCGCGTCAGCTGATTGTACGCCGTTCCCTGACAGCCGGCGCACGATGAAAGAGTCATCACAAATATTTACACATGTGCGAACGACATAGTGTCCTGTCTGACACAAATATGACGCATATCTAGCCCAAATTAGGCATGCGTCACTGACGGCCTTCACACGCCTTTGCAGCGCGCCAGTAGTCTTCGAGCTCATCCAATGAATGGCAATCAATCGGGCGACCCGACGCCCGAGCACGCGCCTCGACAAACCGAAAGCGGCGCTCAAATTTTTCACAGGTGCCTCGCGCGGCTTGCTCAGGATCACACGACACGTGCCTGGCGAGATTGGCAGTCGCAAACAACACATCACCGAGTTCATCCTGAACCGCCGCAGGACACCCGCCACCGGATAATTCACTTTCGAGCTCGTCAAGCTCTTCACGGACTTTGGCAATCACAGGCGCAATCTCGTTCCAATCAAAGCCAACCTTAGCAGCGCGTTTTTGCAGCTT
Source organism: uncultured Granulosicoccaceae bacterium (assembly GCA_937925815.1). Taxonomy (GTDB): domain Bacteria; phylum Pseudomonadota; class Gammaproteobacteria; order CALCKW01; family CALCKW01; genus CALCKW01. The sequence goes on from CALAMQ010000028.1 coordinate 46,206, forward strand.
AACGGCGCGTTGCAGCGCCGGCAATGCGCGTGCAACGCCGTCCATCAAAGACGACTCACCGCCAGCCTTGGCGTCACGTTCCTCGGCTTTTATTCGCTCCCAATTCGCATGCACCTCAGCTGCCGTGTCAGCCGATTCTTCACCAAAAATATGCGGATGACGCCTGACCAGCTTGTCGGCAATAGTTGTGGCGACATCATCGAAAGCGAAGTAATCAGACTCCTGTGCAATGCGCGCATGAAACACAACCTGCAACAACAGGTCACCCAACTCATCCTTGAGCTCAACCATGTCATCACGCTCAATGGCGTCAAGCACTTCATACGCCTCTTCGAGAGTGTACGGCGCGATAGTCTCAAAAGTTTGTGCAATGTCCCAAGGACACCCCGTGTCCGGGTTGCGCAGCCGCGCCATGATCGCGCAGAGCCGATCAATCGGTGACTGACTCACGGGCGCAGTACGATTTTCGGCGCCGCAACCACGCCCGAGGCAATGTCCGCAAAAGCCTGCGCGCCGTCAGCCAAAGGACGCTGCTCTGGCCACTCCAAGCTACCAAGCTCTCCCGCAAACAGCGCTGTACAGGTGTTAACAAAATCCTGAGCGCTGTAGGTGTAAGTGCCAATAAACGTGATTTCTTGCAGCGTCATACGGCGTACATCCAAGCCATCGGCTGCCTGACCCAGTCCAATGTGCGCAATCACACCGCCCGGTCGAACAGCCCGGCAGGCGGTTTCGCGTGTTGCAGCATAGCCAACGCCATCAATCACTATTTGAAACGCGTTATCCAAGTCAGCCTCACGTGGATCGACCACGTCGAAGCCTTCAGCTGAAACAGCTGGGTGGCGCAACGGGTTGGTCTCTGCCACCGTCACGCTCGCCACACCGCGTGCGCGTAAGCACAGTGCCGCACCCAGTCCGATGGCGCCCCCCCCGAGCACCAGAGCGCGTGCACGCACCGCCTCTTGCTGCAAGCTACCGATTGCACGGTCTACCGCGTGCCAGCCACACGCCAGAGGCTCTGCCAACGCGGCTTTCTCAATTGGCACATGACCAGGCACCACGACCAGATTCTGATCGGGCATCGCGAGTTGTTCGGCAAATGCACCCGCTCGGGGTGGCATAGAGATGATTTGCCGATCTGGGCACAAATTATCCTGCCCGCGATCACACCATTCACAGTCACCGCAACTGACCAAAGGGTTGACGGTTACCCGCTGTCCATCGCGCGGCCCGCCACGAACGGTCCCCGCCGCTTCATGGCCCAAAATCAAAGGTGCAGGACGGCGCTCGTCGTGTCCAGCCCAAGCATGCATGTCTGAACCGCAGATCCCCACCGCCTCTACCTCGATCAGCGAACTACCGCCAGTTACCGTTGGCGGCTCTGCGGCCTGGTAGCTGAGCGTTTTGACACCAGTGTAAACAAGGGCTTTCACAATCGACTCCTAAGGTCAGGGACTACAACTACACAGTTAGCGCCGGGCTGGCCAAAACTGGCACGAACTAATTTGCATGCAACCTAGTTCGTGCGGAATTGTACCAACAAGTGCACACGCTTTTCGCCGCATTCTCACGGTGTATCAACATTGCGACTTGGCGAACGCACCAACAAAAAAATTAAATTGCCGTTTGATATTGCATTGCAAAACACACAAGTGTCTGCAGTACTCTGCGTTGATTGCGCCGTGGCTTGCACCGGCAAGAATAAATAGATTTTGAAAGGCAATTTAATTTAAGTGACGTAGCCGTGTTTAACCCCTTGCCAAGGCGACCACACATCAGCATGCGACAATACAAATCTGTTCATTCATCCCACTACAACACATTGCGTTTGGCGGCAGCCTCGCTGTTCGCGGGATGCATGCTGCTCGTTTTGGTAAACGCACCGGTCTTCATCGCCGATACCTCACTGCTCCCAATCAGCCCTGCGGCTTTCATTGCATTTGCCGCGGCCTGTGCTGTTGCAGTATGGGCCAGCAGCGATAATCGCCCATCGCTAAAACAGCTCGCAGTCCTGCTGGCACTGAGCATCACTTGGGTTGCAATTGCTGTATTGAATGGCGCCCTAGATCTGTCGCAGGCAGGGGTCACAACTCGCGTTGCAATGCACAATCACGTTTTATTTATGGCAGTGCTGATCAGCTTCACACTGGCACTGTCAGACCATGACACACACAACATCGCGGGCAAGCTTGTTGTCACTGCCGTGCTTGTAAATACTGTGCTCATTTTGTTTGAGGCCACAACGCGACTCAGCCTGAGCCCTGACACGCTGGCGATGGTCGAATCACAAAGCCGCTTTAGATCAGCCGGGCTTTTCAAGCAACCAAATGTCTCAGCCAAATTTCTGGTTTTAGGTCTGGCTTGCAGTGTAGCCACTCTGCCCAAGCGCTGGGCGCTCCCGTACTTTATCTTCGTGGCGCTAGCGGTATTTCTCACAGGCAGTCGCTCTAACATGCTGCTGACCGCTTTGGTGTTCGTGCTCGCCTCACGACACCTGCTCGGCTCGCGCTCGGTGATCACGTTAATCTACGCCGGCACTGTTGCAGCCATTTCATATGCCGCAATCACCACCAATGTCACGTCTGAGCTTGAAAACGTCGTTGGCGACGACGTTGCCGAAAACATCGCGCGGATAGTTGAGCGCGTGCAAAGTGGATTTGACGACGTCGAGGAATCACGTGACTCTCGAATTGAGGCGTCTAGACAAGCATGGAAGACTCTGCTTGACCACCCACTAGGCGGCTCAGGCGTGACACAATTTGCTACCTTGACCAATCAACTCGATCTCACGCCACACAATAGCTACGCAACTCAAGGCGTGCTGTTCGGCTTCCCGGGGTTGCTTTGGCTCGCCACATTGACTGCCCTGGTCGCACTCAGAGCACGTTGGCGCAGCATGATTTTTATGAGCTGCTTTCTCGCATCTTGCTTGTTCTCCGGCGAAAATCTTCAAGACCTTTTTATAGCGGTTTTCCTAGCCTGGACATTCGCCATGCCGCGCCAGCGACGCTGGCATCACGCTGGGCTGCGACCACGCACCATGCAGCGCCCATTTCAGACATTGCCACATCAATCACAGTCGACCCGTTCTGAAAACGCCAACGAGCCTGTCAGATCGAAGGCCAAGACGCGGCGACGGCGGCGCAGAAGACGATCCGCTATCGACAGTCTGGGCAATGAAGACCTGGAGAATCTCGACATTTAAAAACACAATGCGCGCGCCCGGATGCACGTGGCGACGAGTTATCATGACCGATCTGACTGACTCAAGATTCGAAAGCATGGCAACTGACAACATCATTTATCGGGACGCTACGAACGACGACACCGCCACCGTCTGCACCCTCAATCGAATTGATGAAGTGCGGCTGAGCCCGATGGATCCCGAACGATTTGCCGCATTGCGCGCCGCCGCTTGTTACTGCAAGGTTGCTCAGTGTGAGGGCGAGGTCGCCGCGTTTTTGATCGGATTTTCTGACGGCGCCGACTACGACAGCGACAACTACCGGTGGTTTGACGCGCGCATGAAGAATTTTTTTTACATTGACCGCATCGTTGTCGATGCACGCTTTAGAGGACGTGGACTTGCCAGTGGCCTGTATCGGGATGTGCAAGCCCACGCACGCGATCATGCGCTCCACTGGCTCGCTGCAGAAATTGATATCGAACCGCCTAACCCCGTGTCTCTGGCGTTCCATAGCCATCTTGGGTTCAGCGAAATTGGCACACAAGTGACCGGCTCTGGGAAAACCGTGTCATTGCAGCTCGGGCCTGTCCCACCAGCTTGACGCATTCTGCAATACGCACGGCGAACGGCCCACGCAGCGCGCAGCCGCGCAACGTCTCATGCCGGGTATTTTTTTGGTTGATGCAGCTGCAAAGACTGCCGAGCGACTTTGCAGATACCACCTGAAAACACAAAACCCTTATAGAAGGGGCTAGTGTCGCCTTAGGTGCGTCAAGACGAGGGTCGCAGCCACGGCATTCTTGGCAGAGGGCTGGCAATCAGATCAATTGCACAGCAGCAGATCGCTCTTTGGTCATTGCGACACCAAGTCGACATCAGTGCGCCGAACTTGTGGCGGGGCCAGACACAAATAAGGCCGCCAATTTGGCGGCCTTACTTTACCTGTAACCGTCTGCGGCGGCTCGCTTAGATCGCACGCACCTTGTTAGCGCAAGGACCTTTTTGGCCTTGGCCGACTTCGAATTCCACGGCTTGGCCATCAGCCAAAGTGGCGTAGCCACCGTCCGCTTGAATTTCTGAGTGGTGGACAAACAAATCTTTGCTACCGTCTTCTGGTGCAATAAATCCGTAGCCCTTTTCAGCGTTAAACCACTTAACCGTTCCTTTGTTCATTCTGTTCTCATTTACTCAAGGTGAGGAATAATGCTCTGGCGGCGTTATCACCATCATGACGCCAGACTGTGATCAAAATGTGACAGCGAAAGCGGTGCCGTTTAACCGACCAAAACGCAACGTCGTCCATCTACAGCTTCAGAAGCTGACCCCGCGCACCGTTGCGACAGGCTGATCGACTAATCGCCAACAAACGCTTTGGTTGCACGCTTGAGGGCGAGTGTCTTGCTCCCGGATCCAGCCAACAAGGCCTTTTCGGGAACTCCACACGGTCCATACTGACACATGTGACTCGCCATTGTGCAAAAAGTGCACAGTTTCAGCAAAAAAATTTGAATCAAAGGCCATTTTCTGCAGTTTTAGCGGGTCAAATCGCCTTTTATTGCTCGCGGTCTAACGATTACACCGTGTTTAGAGTCATAACAGCGGTCTCTCGATCGACATACACCACAGATGGAGAGCGGACCATCGAGCCATCAGTCTGTCACGTTGAAAGCACTCTGCGCTCCGCTACTCGATTGAACCGCAAAAATGGAACTGTTGTCCGGTGGTACCGGCAGCGGCAAATTGACAGGCACTGCCTCAAGGCGCGCTTGCATTGGCAACTCACCGCAGATCATGCGAGCTTGCAAATCCGCCAGCAACTCAGACTGCGTCATGCCGTTGTAAGGGCCTGCAATACCGGCCAGCGGCCAGGCGTCTGCTGCGCAGCACTCGAAAAACAACACGCGCCTCGCGCAGTTCGACAGGTTTGGTGCAGAGCCATGCAACACACGCACGTGGTGCACACTGGCGCTGCCTGCAGCTCCAGTGAGTGCTGACACTTGGTCGATTTCAAACAAAGGATCCTTCGGGTCGATGGCGCCAGCAAACACGCCGTTAGCACAATGTTGCAACACTGGCCCTTTATGACTGCCTGGGATAGCGAGCAAGGGCCCGTTCTCAGGTGTGACATCATCCAACCAAATGCCCAGCGCGAGAATGTCATCATTGGTATGAGGGTAAAAGGCCCAGTCTTGATGCCACTCCACCGCGCGCCCACCGTGAGGCGACTTGCAGTTAAGCTTGCTGGTGTGCAGCCGCAGCGCAGCCGTGCCGAGTAACTGAGAGAGCAGCCGCAACACCGGCTCGCTGCTGAGCACTTGCCAGTAGAGCGGATGCTGAATGTGCGGGAGCTTGATGCGTGTCAGCCGAGGACTGTCCGCCGAATGCCCGGTGTCGAGATCATAAACAGCGTCGCTTTTGGACACACTTCGCGACGCGTCAATCAGCTGGTCGGTCACCTCTCTCAGCGCAGCCAACGTCTCGGCATCAACCAAGTCTGGCACCACCACAAAGCCATCGCGCCGGTAGTGCTCCGCCAACAGGTCCAATTCCAAGATTACCCCCTCATCTCAATTGACTGTCCTTGCTGCCACGGCGATTGATTGCGGATGCACCCTGATTGGAACGGTCTCGCGCCGCCTGGCACACCACACAACATCGCACACCCTTTACGGCATCGCGGCGCGCTTCTGGGATTGGCTGGTCACAGTCTTCGCAATACAACGCGCTGTCACCAGATGGAATTTGCCGGCGAGCGTGCGCCACCGCATCTTCAACGCTCGCATCAATTTGATCTTGCACGGCCCCGTCTTTCGACCACCCACCTGCCATGGCCTCACCTCCACTCAAAACTCAGCCAGGTTTACGACAGCCACTTATCGTAATCAGATACCAATAGCCACAGCGGATCGACGTCCTCTTCGATCTCTCCAAAACGCGACAGCGGTTGCTCAAACACGTTGTCTGTTTGATCGTCATTGACCGTGGACACCTCCCCGATCAAGACATCGCCGTCCTCGCCCCAAAACGCATGCCAGTTGCCGGGCATCAACGTCACGCTCTCACCCGGCGTCAATCTGAGCACCTCGCCAGCCGCCTGCCGGTGCATTCGGCCATCAACACTCACACGCACGGGTGCCGAGCGATCAATACCGCCGTCTTCGTCGGACTCAAACATTTGGATGGCGAGCGTCGCGCCGCCTCGATTGATGATGTCCTCAGCCTTTATCAGGTGGCGGTGCATGGGAGAGAGCTGGTCGCGCCGCGAGATCATAATTTTCTCGGCGTA
>CALAMQ010000029.1 GCA_937925815.1 uncultured Granulosicoccaceae bacterium
CGCACCAGGCTGCCCATGATCTCACGCGTGCGCGGTGTGACGTTGTCACCCAGGTACTCCATGAACACGTCGGTCAAATTGTCGGCGTCTAGGTTGCGCACAACAGGTCTTCCTCAATTCAAAATGGCAAGGCTCAGTGACGGATAGCGAATCAACACCACCAACACCAGCAACATCACAAAGGCAAACGGCAAGGCGCCAAGAAACACGTCCTTTAGGGCGATTCGGTCGTCGTTCAGCGTGGCTTTGATCACAAAACAACTCAGCCCAAGTGGCGGTGTCAGTAACCCAATCTCTGCCGCCACCACACTGACAATCCCAAACCACACAAGGCTCAAGCCCATAGGCTCAATCACGGGCAAGAAGAGCGGTACCACAATCAGAATGATTGAGGCGGTGTCGAGGATGGTGCCAAGAAACAGCATCAGCAAGACGTAGAGCACCATGATGCCCAAGAAGCTGAACTCACGCTCTGCGAGTAACTGTGAGAGCTCATTGGGCAGGCCCGCCAAGCCCAGCATCCGCGCGTAAATGGACGCCGCCGTGATCAAAAACAATATAGCGGCGGTGATGTGCCCGGTCTCGAGCACGGTGTCCCAGAACACCTTCCACGTCATCCGGCGGCGCGCGAGCGCGATGAGAATGCCAAGCAAGGACCCGGCAGCACCGGCTTCCACTGGCGTGGTCCAACCGGTGTAGATGCCGCCGAGCACCACAGCAATCAGCAGCACGGTGGGTAGAGTTTTCAGCAACACCTCAGACCACGGCATCAACGGCGTGGCCTGCGCCGCCTGCCCGCCCACAAAGCCCGGCGTAAAGCGGCCCATAAACGCGATGGCCAAGACATACGCCACAGCCAACAAAATGCCTGGCACCACGCCCGCGAGAAACATCTCGCCCACGGACTGCTCCGCCACAAATGAGTAAATGATCAGCATCGCCGACGGCGGAATGATCATGCCCAACACCGAGCTCCCTGCAACAACGCCCACAGCAAACCGCGGGTTGTAGCGGAGCGCCAACATCTCGGGCACGGCCATTTTGGAGAACACGGATGCCGAGGCAATGGACGAGCCCGTCACCGCTGCAAACACCGCGTTGGCGCCAACGGTAGCCATGCCGATGCCGCCTGTAAGCCGGCGGAAGGCTTGGTTCATGACGCTGTAGACGTCCGCGCCAAGGCCCGCTTTGGACACAATCAGCCCCATGAAGGTGAAGAGCGGGATGGTTGCGAAGGTGTACTCCATGGCGCTGTCGCCGGTTGCGATTTTCAGCAACGCGAATGAAAGATCCACGCTGTCGCGCATGAACCAGATGGCAACAAAGCTCACCACACCGAGCGCAACGGCGATGTACACACCGAGGTAAATGAGCAACACGATGGCGACCACCGACAGCAACCCGATTTCAATCGGCGTCATTTCGGCTCCCCTTGCGCTGTGGTGTCATCACGCTGGGTGCCAAGCACGCAGTGCAACACAAAATGCACCAGACACAGCGCTGCGCTCGCGACGATCACCAACTTCACCGGCCACCAGGGCGCGGTGAACACACCGGGCACGCCGAAGTAATCTTTGGTCTCAAACATGTCCAGAAACTCAGGCCACATGGCGTACACGATCAACGCCATGAACACCGCGCTGAGCAGGTCAATGACGCGGCGCATCGCATCAGACACCCTTGCATTGTGGTTTTTAACCAAGCCAAGCAAGCCGTCTGACCGGGTCAGCCGGCCGGTGCGCACCACGTCGGGTAACTGCAAGAACACAATGAGCACCAACGAGAACTGCACCACCTCCACCGCGCCGAGAAAGGGCTTCCCGAACACGCTGCGGGCGACGATGTCGTAGTTCACGACCGCAATCAACATCAGGACAACGGCTGTGCCGACGGCGTTCGCTGTCACAGCGAGGCCGTCGGCCAACCGTTTGATGAGGCGCATCATGATCTGGTCACGGCGTGCACGGTCTCAGCCCTGCAAGGCCACCCAGTCAATCACGGCGCGCCTGCCGCCCAGTCCACCACCGGCACAAATCCCGCCGCCTTGAGCTTGTCCATGTAGGCGGTCAGCATCTCGGAGCCTGGCTGGCCAGCATCATTCAAGGTGGTGGCCCACTCGTGCGCGACGTTCGGCATGGCGTTGGCCCAGGCTTCACGGTCAGCCGCGCTCACCTCAACAATGGTGCCGCCGGCCTCAACGTAGGCATCCCGGCTTTCTTGCGCGCGGTCCATCGCGATGCTGGCAACGTGATCCCGGTACGCGACGGCCACGTCCTGCAACACCGTTTTGACTTCATCTGGCAGCTTGGACCAGTACCGCTTGTTAACCGTGATGGTTTTGGAATTGACAGCCCCAATATCCACTTTCAGCATGTAAGGCGCGACTTCGGCGATCTTGAAGGTTTTGGCCGCTTCTGGCCACAACATCGCGTAATCAACCAAACCGGTTTGCAACATGTTGTAGAAGTCAGTGAGACCGCCGCGCACGCCGGCCGCCCCGTCAATGCCTTCAAGGTAACGGAGGTTCATGCCCGCACCGGCAACTTTCGCGCCTTCAAGATCCGCGAGCGACGAGACCGCGTCGCGTGAGAAGATTTGGTAGGTGTCTAGGACCACGCCAGTCGCGAGGTACACCTGGTCTTGCGCGTCAAACTCCGCCTGCATCGCCGGGAACTCTTTGGCGATTTCATCCACCGCTTTGGCAACCGCACGCGAATCCGCGGCAACAAAGGGCGTCACTGCAGAGAGCGCCTGGCTTGGCAATTTGGAGTTGTGGAAAATGGTGGTAACAATGCCGATGTCACCCAAGCCCAGTTTTATGCCCTCGAGCACGCCCTTGGGCTTGACGATGGTGCCGCCGTAACTCTCCTGCCAATCCATCTCGTACTGGCCGCTTTCGGCAAGCCGCTTGTCCACTTCCGGAATAAAGAAGTTTGTGAACTCCTTCACCCACAGCGCACGCGCCGGGTAGCCGTCGATCACAACGGCCTTGATGGTTTCTGTCGCTGCGACCGGTGCGGCCACCGCACCCAGCAGCAAACCCGCCGCCACACAGTGTTTGGTCAATGTCTTCATCGTGGTCTCCCCTCCTCGAATTGCCTTGTATTCAGGCTTTTTTCCATTCAGTGATCACTTTTGTCCCCGCCGCCACAAACAACTGCGAGACCGGGCAATACAACTCAACGTCTTGTGCAACAGCGGCAAGCTCCTCTTCACTTGCCGGCCCGTGCGCCGTCACCGTCTGGCGCAACGCCACAAAGGGCACTGCGACGGCTTCTGACAAGGTCACGCCGCGGCGGTCAAAATCACACGCGATGTCAATATCCAGATGGCCGATATCCACACCAAGCTTCGCAGCGCACTTGTGACCGATGACATTGGTGCAGCCGGCCAGCGCCGCCAAGACGGTGTCAGTTGGCGTGGGGCCAGCGTTGCCGCCTCCCCGCTCCACGGGTTCATCAATGACCATGGCCAAATCCCGAACGCTGATGTCCGCACGGGAATGGCTTGGGCAACTGGCGGACGCGCGCAGGGTGACCGTTGTTTTCATCTTGGGTGTGTTGCTCACCTAAAGCACCTCACAGACGTCATCAAATTCGAAACGCGGCAAGCGCGGAAACAGCGCGCGCTCATCGGCGTAACCCAAATTGCACAAGAAATTGGAGCGCCAACCGGACTCGCTGAAAAACTCTTCATCAACCACCGCGTTGGAAAACCCGGACATCGCGCCCACGTCCAGCCCAAGTGCGCGCGCCGCGATCATCAAGTACGCGCCTTGCAGGGTTGAGTTGCGATACGCGGTGTCTTCCGCGTATTCGGGGTTGTTGGCGAAGAGCGGCTTGCGGTCTTCGTGCGGAAAGAGCTTGTCGAGCTCGGTCCAGTAGTTTGGGTCCCAGGCGACGATGGCCGTGACCGGCGCGTCGCGCATCTTCGGGATGTTTTTCTCTTTAACCGATTTTGCAAGCTTGTCTTTAGCGGCATCACTGACAACAAACACCAGCCGCGCCGGGCAGGTGTTCATGCTGGTGGGCCCACGGATCACAATGTCAAAGAGCGCCTGTAAGGTCTCAGGCTCAACCGGCCGGTCGGTCCACGCGTAATGCGAGCGCGCATCGCGCAGTATCAGATCAATGCTGTTGTCATCAAGGCGCTGAATGCGTTCGCGCAAGTCGCGCACCGCCGCTTGCGCCGCTTCACGCGGGTCAGCGGCCTCACTCACGCCGGCGCTCCGCCCGCAGGGGATTCATCGACCACCGGGCTTGAACACACGCCGATTGATTCAATCTCAATGTCGATCTGCTCGCCGGGCAACAGCCAACGCGGGTTGGGCTTCTTGGCATGGCCCACCCCGGGCGGCGTGCCCATGGCGATCATGTCGCCGGATTCGAGCGTGCAGAACTCAGAGATGATGGCGATGGCCTTAGCCACGCCCCAGATCATGTTGGCGGTGTTTGAGGATTGCAGCACTTCACTGCCCACACGGCTTTCGATCTTCAGACCCGCAGCGCCGGGCGGCAAAGCGTCTGCTGTTAAGACGTGAGGGCCAATGGCGCCAGTGGCATCAAAATTTTTGCCAGGCGTCCATTGGTGGGTTTTGCGTTGGTACTCACGCACCGAGCCGTCGTTGAAAACGGTGTAACCAAACACGTGCGACAAGGCATCCGCCTCCGCAATGTGCCGCCCGCCCTCGCCGATGATCACCATCAGCTCGGCTTCGTAGTCGAGCTGTTCACTGCAGAGCGGCCGAACCATCGGCTGGCCCGCAGCCATCAAGGAGGCCGGCCGGCGCATAAAGATGGCGGGGTAGTCCGGGATGTCGTACCCGCCCTCTTTAATGTGTTCAATGTAGTTGAGCCCAAGACACAGGACCGTGCCAGGCTTGGCCAAGGGCAATGCGGGTTCAATGCCTGAAAGTGACACGCTTGCGCCACTGACCTCGGCACACTGCGCAAGCAGCGCGGGATCCGCGACCAAACTTGCGAGATCAGACCCGACCCCAGGCAACGCCTGAGACAGGTTAACCGCCATGTCGCCGTCCACGCGGTACACACTCTGTGTGCCATTGAGTCGTCCAACCAACAGACGCATACGCGATCCCTCCAGCCAATGCACCCCGAGTATTGGCGATTTATTCTAGCTTGGTCAAGAATTATCGATATTATGA
>CALAMQ010000030.1 GCA_937925815.1 uncultured Granulosicoccaceae bacterium
GTGGCCACAGTTTAAAACGGTTGTCGAAGCCAGCCAGCGCGCTGTCGTCAAAAAAGGTGTGGTTGAGACTGGTGTCCGCGGTCACGCGCAAGCCTTCGCGCTTGGCGAGTCGCACCAGCTCGATGCCGCGGGCGGATGACAGCTTTGAAAAATGCAAGCGTGTTCCAGACTCGCGAGCGAGCTCGAGCCAAAGTGAGATGGACACGGATTCTGCGCTCACCGGTACGCCTGGAAGACCGAGGCGGTGCGCCATCGGTCCCTCGTGAACGCAGCCTTCGGCGGCGAGCCAGGGATCGTTTGGTTGCACCGTGATACAGAGATCAAAGTTGCTAGCGTAGCTTGCTGCACGCGACAAGATGCGCAGGTCACGCGCGCTGGTGCAGGCTTCGCTAAACGCGATGCATCCCGCTTGCGACAGCGTTGCGAGCTCGGTGAGTTGCTCGCCCTTGAGCCCGACCGTTAGCGCGCCGATTGGCCTGACGTGACAGCCGCCAGCCGCCTCTGCGAGACGTTGCAGTCGTTCGAGTTCGGCAACGCTGTCGAGTACTGGGTCCGTATCGGGTGGCACACACAATGTGGTCACGCCGTTGCATGAAGCGGCGCGCAATTCTGCGGCGTGTGAGCTTGTGGAGCGGTCCCGCGCCGCCAGCCGACCGTGCACATCGACAAGGCCGGGCAGCACCCAACATCCACTGACGTCGAGTTCGGTGGCATTGGCCTGCGCTGAGTCCTGCAGGCGGCCATCACTGACAAAGACGTCAGCCTGCTCATCACGGCCGGTGGCCGGGTCCAGTACGCGGCCGCCCCGCAAGGTGAGTGCGCTCACTGTGTGTTCTCCACGTTTTGGCTGTTGCCGACGATGATGGACATCACAGCCATCCGTACCGCGAGCCCATAAGTGACTTGTTGCAAGATCACAGATTGCGATCCGTCGGCCACGCTCGAGGCGATTTCAACCCCGCGGTTAATGGGGCCAGGGTGCATCACAATCGCGTCTGGGTTCGCAAGCGCTAGCCGTGTTGGGCTCAAGCCGTAGTGAGCGAAATACTCGGCGCTGCTTGGCAGCAAGGCGCCGGCCATGCGTTCGCGCTGCAGGCGCAACATCATCACAACGTCCACGCCATCAATGCCTTCGTTCATGTCTCGGTGGATGGTGCCGCCGAAGTCGGCGAGCGAGTCTGGCAACAGGGTCTTGGGGCCGACCAGGCGCAGCTCTTTGACGCCGAGGGTCTTGAGCGCGTGTATCTGTGACCGAGCAACGCGCGAGTGTGCAATGTCACCGACAATCGCCACCCGCTGTTGGTCGATCGGTCCTTTTTTGCGCTGGATGGTCAGCATGTCGAGCATCGCTTGGGTTGGGTGTGCATGCCGCCCGTCGCCCGCGTTGATGATGCTGATGCCAGGGGCCACGTGCTCGGCGATAAAGTGCGCCGCGCCGGACTCAGCGTGTCTGACCACGAACATGTCGCAGAGCATGGCTTGTAAATTGTGCAGGGTGTCGAGCAAGGACTCACCCTTGGCCGTTGATGACGTTCGGATATTGATGTTGAGTACGTCGGCTGATAACCGTTTGGCGGCGAGCTCAAAGGTTGTCAGCGTTCGCGTGCTGTTTTCAAAGAAGAGATTGGCAACCGTCTTGCCGCGCAGTAACGGTGCTTTTTTGATGGCGACATCGTTCTCATCAATAAACCCGGCTGCGGTATCGAGAATCGATGTCAGGATGTCTTTGGGCAATCCTTCGGTACTCAAAAAATGTCGGAGGCGGCCAGCGCTGTCGAGTTGGCGCGCGGCGATGGGAAGGCTTGCCGGATGCATTGCTGTCATGAAGATGTGCCCAATCGCCGCAGTTCGAGCGGATCTGAGGTGAGTTTGATTTGTTGGTTGTGCGGTAACTCGATGTGATGTCCGGTCACGTCCGCCTGGATTGGCAGCTCGCGACCATTGCGCGTGACCAAGGTTGCAAGGAGCACTGCAGAGGGCCGGCCAAAATCGAATATTTCATTGAGTGCGGCGCGTATGGTGCGGCCACTGAATAGCACGTCATCGACCAACAACACCGTTTGCCCGTCGATACTCGACGGCAGTGAAGACGGTCCGACACTCGGGTTCATGCCTGTACGGCTGAAGTCATCACGGTAAAAATTGATGTTGAGTTCGCCCACAGGTGCTGAACACTGAAGGCGCTCGTGCAGTGCGTTGGCGACGGTCACGCCGCCAGAGCGGATGCCGACGACACGTGTTTGTTCGAGGTTGTCGCCCAGGCGAGACGCGATGTCGGTAGCCATCGTGTCAAACCACAAAGCGATCTGTGCACTGTCTGCTTCAAGCACGGTGTTGCTCCATCCAGTGTTGCAATATCAAGGCGGCGGCGATTTTGTCTGTGTCGCCTTTGCTGGCGCGCCGGCGGCCCTGTTTTCGGTTGTTGGCAATGATGTGTTCCGCGTCGCGCGAGCTGGCGCGTTCGTCAGCGCCGTGCGCTGGCAGTTGGCTGCGCGCGGCGAGTGCGTCTTTGAAAGCGGTGGCGCGCTTGGTCATCTCGGTCTCTTTGCCGTCCATGTGGGTCGGTATGCCAACGACCAATGCATCCGGGCGCCATTCTTCAATCAGCGTCAAGAGCGCCGTCCAATTGGTTTGGTTGCCTTGATTGACCACGGTGGTCAAGGGGTTGCTCAGGCCAGTGTGGCGGTGACCGACCGCGACGCCGATGCGCCGCTCGCCGTAGTCAAATCCCAGCAAGGTGTTAGCGCGATCAGGCATGGCCGGTTTGCGGGTCGATTCGGGTGAGATCGACGCCCAGAAGCTGTGCGGCGGCGGCGAGCCGGTCGGCTGGCTCAGTCTCAAACACGATACGGTTGTCGGCTGGGCAGGTGAGCCAAGCGTTCTCTGTGATTTCCCGCTCGAGTTGACCGCTCGACCAACCGGCGTAACCCAGTGCAAGCAGGAAGGACTCTGGGCCCTCGCCCTTGGCCAGTTGTTCGAGTATGTCACGCGAGGTGGTGACGGTCAGGTTGTCGTCTACCTGGATGCTCGATTCATACTGCACGCCGTCGCGGTGCAGTACGATGCCGCGCTGCGTTTCCACCGGACCGCCGCGCATGACGGGTTGTTCGGTGGCTGGGCCCTGTGGGGTCTCCAGTGACAGGGAGGCGAGGACATCTGCCACAGAGTGCTCAGTCGGTTGGTTGATCACCACACCCATCGCGCCATCGCTGTCGTGATTGATCACGTAGGTCACCGTGGCGCTGAAGTGGGGGTCAGCGAGCGCGGGCATGGCAATTAAGAAGTGGTTGCTGAAATCCATGCCGCATTCTACCAGTTTGGCCGCGCCTGACTGGCGGTATCAGCGTTCGCTGCGCAGCGTGTTGTCGCTCGAGAAATCCCACGTTCTGGTGATGTAGAGGATGTCGGTCTGGGCTTTTAGGCCATCGTTCAAGGGGTCGAACGGGGCTGCCATGCGCACGATCTCCATCGCGGCGCTGTCGAGCGCCGGCAACCCACTGCTGCGTCTTATGTCGATGGTCTCGACCGACCCATCGCGGCGGATGCCAACGGTCAACAGCAGTTGTCCAGACAAGCTCTTGGCGCGCAAGGCGGCGGGGTAGTTGAGGTTGCCGATGCGTTCAACCCGTTTGACCCACTCGTGCATGTAGGTTGCGGCATCAGATTGACGCGTGCGCGCGGAAATAAAGGATTTGCGTGGTCGTTTGGCGTAGCGACTGAGCAGTTCGTCGAGTTCAGCGCTGAGTCGTGCCATTTCGAGGTCGCGTTCAATCTGCTCGATGTCCTGTCGCGGCTGCTCGGTCACTTGCGGGGTGCTCAGCTCAACAGAAGGTGCGGTGTAGTCCGAAAAGAGCTGCGTGAGCAGCACGTCGTTTGCCGGCGCCGGTTCGGCAGGGCTGCTCGCCCGCTGTGGGCTCGGTGCGACGCCCGGGGTGTCGAGCGGTTCGACACCCTT
The DNA here is from genome assembly GCA_937925815.1 of uncultured Granulosicoccaceae bacterium. GTDB lineage: Bacteria > Pseudomonadota > Gammaproteobacteria > CALCKW01 > CALCKW01 > CALCKW01. Next base: position 3,956 of record CALAMQ010000030.1, read on the forward strand.
GAACGGGCTGGTTGGCCGAACCAAGTCTGCCTTTGTACCGCCGCCAGCTTGGTTTTGCGTCGAGAGGTAGTCGGCTTCGTCGGGCGTGTCGTCGTCGCTTGAGTGCACCAGAATCACGTCTAGATCGGCCGGCGGCGGTGCCGCGCGCGTGAGCGAGACAAAGCCCACGCTCAAAATCACCGCTGCGTGCACAGCGGCGGCGGCGATCAATGCGACAGCGATGGGTTCAGGCTGTTTCAGGACAGTACGATTCCGAAGCGGGGTTCAAGCGTGACCGCCGAGTATAGGGCGCGCAGGCGTTTATCGCGCCTCGAGCTTGCTCTCGATCACCGCCATCAGGTCGCCGGCGATATCGAGGCCGAAAGCAGCGTCGAGCTCGCGGATGCAGGTTGGGCTTGTGACGTTGATTTCGGTCAAGCGGTCGCCGATCACATCCAGGCCAACAAAAAGCAGCCCGCGCGCGCGCAGTGGTTCGGCCACGGCCTCGGCAATAGACCGGTCGCTGTCTGACAGCGGCACCGGCACCCCGCGCCCACCTGCGGCGAGATTTCCGCGGGTCTCGCCTGCGCTTGGGATGCGCGCCAGAGCGTATGGCGCCGGTTTGCCGTCGACCAATAAGATGCGTTTGTCGCCGTCGCGAATTTCCGGCAAGAAGGCCTGGATCATGCACTGGCGCCGGCCCCGACGAGTCATATGCTCAAGAACGACATTGAGGTTGGGGTCATTCGCACTCAATCGGAATATTGACTCACCGCCCATGCCGTCCAGCGGTTTGATCACGGTGTCTTCTAATTCTTGTACGAATGATTTCAGCCTGGCCTGGGACGCGCTCACCAGCGACGCTGGGCAGAGTTCGGGAAACCAGGCAGTAAACAGTTTTTCGTTGGCATCGCGCAGCGTTTGCGGGCGGTTGACCACGAGCACGCCTTCGGCTTCCGCCAGCTCAAGCTGGTACGTCGTGTAGATGTAGTCCATGTCGAACGGTGGATCGACCCGCATCAATATCGCGTCGAGCTCGGCCAACGGACCATCGCGTACCGCGCCGAGTGCGTGCCAGTCGGTGTCACTGTCTGTGACCCTGAGCTCGCGACGCTGCGCGCAGGCTCGTCCGTTTGCGAGGTAGAGGTCGTTGGCGAGCATGTATTCGATCTGCCAGCCGCGGCGTTGCGCCGCGAGCAGCATCGCCAGCGTGCTGTCCTTTTCGGGTTTGATGGCGTCGATGGGGTCCATCACCACGCCGATTCGATATGTCATGACAAACGTCCTTGGGGCGTGTCGGGGCGAGTCAGTGTCGCGTCAGTAACAGGGCCTTAAAAGCGTGTTTCACGTGCCCAAACCCATTAGACTACTGATCGGCGGTGAAACGCCATAGCGTGATCCCACATTGCACCGCGCAGTGGACTCGCACTGGCCGCACCAAGGTGCTGTCACCACCACTAAACACCCGTGAATGGAGGCCTTCGTGTCCACTCAAGCCGTGCTGCCGCCAAACGTGAAGGTCATGGTTATCGACGACAGCAAGACGATCCGGCGCACTGCCGAGAGTTTGCTGGCCGAAGCTGGCGCACACGTGGTCACCGCGAGCGACGGCTTTGAAGCGCTTGCGCGTGTTGCCGAACACAACCCCGACATCATCTTCGTCGACGTGATGATGCCCCGCCTCGATGGCTACCAGGTCTGCGCGCTGATAAAGCACAACGTCAACTACCGCCACATACCGGTGATCGTGCTGTCGAGCAAAGACAGCATTTTTGATAAGGCGCGTGGCAAATTGGTCGGCGCTGACAGTTACTTGACCAAGCCGTTTCAGCGCGACGATCTGCTTGGCGCTATCGCTCAGCACCTCGACAAACGCGCCGCGGCCGAGCCGGCCTGATCGCTGTGGGAAGGAGCGACTGATGCCCGGCGATGACTTTGATATCGCTCAGCCCTCGCCGCTGTCGTTACTGAGCGATTACGCGCGCCGTGCCGATGCGCAGCCTGCGGCTGAGACCCCTGAGCCTTCGTTGGCGCAATGGTCCGGCATGCTGTGTCGACTCGGCTCGCGGCGTGGATTTGTGCCCGTGGACGCGGTGTCGGAAGTGATCGACATGCCGCGGTTAACCGCAGTGCCCGGCACGGTCAGTTGGTACCTTGGCCTGGGCAGCTTGCGAGGCCGGGTTTTGCCGGTGTGTGATCTCGGTGGTTTCCTCTTTGGGCACCGCAGCAACCAACGCGCGCTGCGCCGCGTGCTGGTGCACGGTCGCGAAACCGACGCGGTGGGCTTGGCAGTCGACGACTTGCTCGGTGTTCACACCGTGGAATGTGAGTCCGGGGAGCTCGTGTCGGACACAGTCAGCCACCAAGGTGACGCGCTCACCGTGCTCCAACTTGATGACATTGTCAGCCAATCGAGATTTCTGCATGTCAGTCTCGACTCTGTCTGATCGGTTTACACGGCGTGAAGCGTTGATCGCACTGTCGGTTTGCTGTGCGGTAGTCAGCCTTGTGCTGGCATTGAGCGCATTTATATTTGCGCGTCCGCTCGAGGGTGCACAGCATCAGGTGTCGGCCTTGCAGTTGCGTGTTAGGCAGGTTCGCGCCGACAGCCTAGCTCTACGCGAAGCGCTCATGTCAATTGAGTTGATTCAGCGACTTGGGAACCAGCAAGACCTTGCCAATGCGGCGTTTGCGTCGTTGCGCGAGTCGGTGAATACCGATTCAGGTCCGCTCGACATGACCGTGGTGGCACCGGCTTGGGACGCGGCAATGTCGGCCTGGCAAAACCAACTGACAGGCGCTCGGTCTGCGGTCGATGACGCCAACCAACGAGCCGCGCTCGCGGACCAGCTCGATGAAGCGCATGCTATCGGTCTGAGTCTCGCGCGCACAGTTTTCGGTGGCACAACACTCGGTCCGGCCCAGCGGGTTGCATGGCTACAATGGCCGCTGACACTCGCAGAGCTGCGCGTTCGCGTGGCCGCCGCAGGGGGCTATCTTGCGTCTGAAATGGCGGCACCAATCTCGGCGGCGCATGACGACACACGCGCACTGATTGACAGTTCTGCAAGTGATATCAGCGACCGTGCCAGAGAGGGGCTCGAAGTTGTGCAAGCGCTGCTTGCAAACGCGGAGTCCCAATTTGCAAGCCCAAGTGCCGCGCCGCCCGCAGTCGCCACGGCCGACAGCGCGGCGCGTGAACTTGAAGCCGCGCTCATGGGGGCTGGCGATGCACTTGCGGTTGCCTTATCGCGTTGGAGCACCGCCAAGTGGGTCGCTGTCATCGCTGGCGTGTTCAGCATGCTCGGTTTCTCGCTGGCGCACGCGATGAGCGTGTCCGGCACCTCAGTCCTCAATGCCCGACGCAGTGGCCGCCAGCAAGCGTTGCTAACCGCCGCGCGACGGCTGGTATCAGACAGCAAGCGTGACTACCAATTCGCGCGCGCCTTAAACGGGGCGAGCGCTAAACGCCATGATCGCCTTGAGCAACTGTCGTCTGACGCGCATGCCTTGGCCGCGAGCGCCTCGCGGCTAAGCAAGCCACGCGAGCTGGTGTTGAATCTCGGACGTCAGCATGCAAATTCACAGCGGACGCTTGGAAAACAGATGGCCAGCACCGGCCTTGCATTGCAAGAGACCAAGCAGCATGCGCAAAGATGGGCGCAACGTTGCGAGGCGTCCAAAGACCTGCACCGCAGCACGCGAGAGCTCGGCGAGCGCGCGGCATTGCTGCAAGTCAATGCACGCATTCGCATGGGTTGGTCAGAGACAGAGCTCTCAGAGGATTTTCAACGGCTCAATGACAGTATGAGACGCGTGATGACGCAGACCGAATCCCTCGTGCGGCATCAAGGAGACGCGGCGCAGCGCACGCTCGCCAGCTTGGTGAAGAGCATCGACTTGCACGCGGACTCTGATTCAACGGTTGCACACGCAGCCCGGCAACTGCAGGCTTACGTGAACGGACAGAGTGACCTCAGTGGGCGTTATGACAAGCTCGACACAGAGCTCAGTTCTTATGAAGTCAAACTGCAGGAATTGCAAGAGCAAGCGGCGAGTGACCAAGAGCTCGAAGCCCGCGCTCTCAAGGCGCGCCGTGCCACGGCGAAGTTTGCCGAGCAGGTCAACCGCCTGATTTTGTTCGAGCCAGCTGATGAAGCCAAAGCGCCACCGCCAGCGCGTTCGGCGCCGCAGCGCGCGCGTGCAACCAGGGCGGTTGACAGTGCGGAGGTAGAAGTCTGATGTCGCTGCCCGCCGCGCCTGCCCGCTACTTTCCAAAGCCCATGCACAGTTTGCTCGGTGAGCTTGCCAGCACGCTCGACACGCTTGAAACACGCATGGCAGCGGTGGCTGACAACGGCACCAACGCGCACGAGTTGGCAGTGGTGTTGCCGGTGTTGATTCAAGCACGTGACGTCTGCGCGCTCACCGGTCTCAACGGACCGCATTTGTTGCTCGTTGAGATGGTGCGCGTCGTCGAAGCGGTGATTGAAGGTGAATTTGAGCAGCCGCTGGAGGCCAATACCGCACTGATGTTTGCCGCGGCGCGCTTGCCTGGCTACATCCACAGACTGGCGATTGGTGGTCGAGATATTCCGCTGGCGCTGTTGCCGGCATTGAATGACCTGCGCGCGGTGCGCGGCGCGCCCTTGTTGTCGGATGCGGTCATGCGGCTGCCTCTGTTTCGTCTGCCACCCGATGACCTCGGCGTGTCTCACTCCGATGACACGCTCGCTGCGGCTGCGCGCCAAGTGCGCCCTCACTACATGCGTGCGTTGTTGAGCTTGATCCGTGGCGAAGGTGTCGATGACGCGCTCGGTCAGATTGCCGGGTGTCTCAAGACGCTGCGCGAGCATTCTCACCGGCGCTCTGTGCGCATGCTCTGGCTGATTGCGCGCGGTGTTGTCGACGGCCTCAGAGGGGGCGCACTCGAACTCAAGCCGGCGGTCAAAACCCTGCTTGGCCAAATGGATCAATGCATCAAGCTCGCGGTTGAGCACGGTGAGCGCGATTTGGTTGTATCGCTGCCACCGGAGCTGCTGCGCAGTTTGTTGTTCTACTGCGCGCACGCGGGTGACACCAGTGATGTGTTGACAGTGGTGCGCCAGCGCTACCAGCTCGATGACCTCGGGCGACTGGCAACCGCTGACGACACCGTTGCCACGCAAGTCAATACAGCCCCTGCACCGGGCTTGCTGTTCGCCGCACGCGATCAAGTCCAAGACGAATTGGACCGGGTGCGCGATGCAGTGTTGGCCTTTGCCCACAGCGACGTGGATCCCGCTGAGACCCTGCAACCAGCTGGGCTGTTGCTTGAGCGCGTATGTGAAACGCTCGGGGTGCTCGGCCTGAACAGCGCGCGCACCACCTTGCACACATCGATTCCGATGTTCCACGGCATCCGCAACCGCCACACCAGCGCGCGCGCACTCGGCACGCTCGCCGAAGTACTGTTGCAGGGCAGTCGATTGCTTGACGCAGAGTTGGATCGCCAGAGTGGCGCCGACGATGACCTCGACTGCAGTCAGGAACTCGACATCGAGCAATCGGCACTCACGCGCATGCCGCGCGAAGAGCGCCGCCGCCTGTTGAGCGCGGTGCTCGAGCAGCTGCGCGCTGCGCTCGAGGCATTTGAATCGGCGGTGGTCGCGTTGCGCGCCGGTGGCGATGTGTCCTCTGGCATCGACAGCGCGGCAGAAGTGCTGCGCGACGCGAGCCGCGCGTTGGATGTTGTGCCACTGCGCGCCGCGCATGACGCCTTTCAGCGGCTTGTTGACCTCGTCGACAGACTGCGAACATCAGACTTTGACTTTGCGGGTCTAGACCACAGCTCAGCACTGGTCGAAGCGGTGGCCGCACTTGATCTGTACCTTCGCGCGATGGCCGAGAACGACCTCAATGGCCGCGGCTACTTGCGGGCGTGCTTCACCGGTCTGACGTCGCTCGAACAGGAGCTTGCCGCACGGCAGGTTGTCGAGGCCGTGCCGGCTGCCAGCGCGCCGCCCGCTGCAAGTTTGGCGCAGCCCGACGTGCCACCTGATCCACCTGAGTTACCGCAGCCAACTGAAGACGCTGCGCCTGCGGTTGCAGCGCACGCGCTGGATCGCACTGATGATACGCCACGGTACTGCAACGACCCTGCGTTGCGCGCGCTGTTCGTCGCCGAGGCGCACGAGCGCATGGAGTTGCTTCGGCAACATTTGGAGACCCGCACTGACGCCAGTGGCGGTGTGTCGGTTGATGACCGTGCGCGTCACTTGGTCTCGGCAGCTGCGCAACAGGCCCGGCCCGCTGAAGTCAACGCGGTCGCCTGCTTACTAGAACAGATTGGGCGCCTCTTTGCGCACTACCAGCGCAGCAGCGCAAGTGCGTCGCGCATGGAAATGGACTTGGTGACGCGCGCATTTGCAAGCGTGGACCTGAGTTTGGATAACCTCAGTATTCACGAACCTTGCGATCCAGATGCGCTGGGGTTGTTTGAAGAGTTGAGTAGCCTCGCATCAGTGCTCGGTGTGGCGGACGATGCCGAGGACCAGGACGCCGCTGACGAATTGCGCGCCGTGTTTCTGGAAGAGGCAGATGAGCTGTTGGCGGTTGCAGGTGTGGCACTTGCGGACTGGCAGGAGCAACCGGCAGATCACACCAGTGCGCAACGCCTTATGCGCAGCCTTCACACCCTAAAAGGCAGTGCGCGCGTTGCCGGGTGCGTTGATATCGCCGATATCGCGCACGTGATTGAGAGTGATGTCACCCGACTCGCTGTCGAGCCCAAGGCTTTTCGATCAGAACATGCGATGCAGTTGCAACAAGGACTCGATCGTATCGCCGAGGTGGTGTGCAACGGCGCAGCGACCTCGGCCGACAGCAGCCTGGTCGCGCCTGCCGCATCCGATCTCGACGATGCCAAAGACGATCTGCAAACGAGTGTTGTCAGTGCGGGCCAGAGCGTTGAGAACGTTGAGAGCGTCAATGAAAGCGTGCCTTCGGTGCAACCCGACGCGGTCACGGACAACGCCGATGACATGTTGCGCGTGAGCAGTCAGGAGGTCGGCGATCTCGCAGCCCTCGCCAATGATGTAACGCTTCACCGGTTGGCTCTGCACGACAGTATGTTCGAGGCGCAATCGCAGATTGATGACATGACGCGTACCGTGCGGCGACTCGAGGAACTCTACCGCGGCACTGCCGACGGCGACGACGGTGTTTTGCCGCCCGCTGTTCAGGAAACATTGCGTGACTTTGACACCATTTCGCAAGGCGTGCGGGATCACATGCGCATGTCGCGCGCGGCGCTCGATGCCCAACGGCAATCTGGTGCCTCGTTGCAAGACGGCTTGCTGAAACTGCGGCTGCTGAGCTTTGAGTCACTGGTGCCGCGCTTGCAACGTGTGGTTCGCCAGACCGCGCAGGCATTTTCAAAGCAAGTAACGCTCAGCGTCGTCGGCGGCGACCTCTCGCTTGACCGGGGCTTGTTGGCACGCCTCGCGGGCCCACTCGAACACGTGGTTCGAAACGCTGTGGTGCACGGCATTGAGTCCCAGGCTGATCGGGTGACTGCTGGCAAGGACCCGTGTGGCCGCATAGTGATGCACGCCTATCAACAACAGGGCAGTCTGCATGTTCGCGTGGCGGACGACGGCCGTGGAATCGATTTGGCCGGTGTGCGCTCGGCGGCGCAGGCGCGTGGCGTGGCGCTCGACGCCAGTGATGACGCGTTGATCAACCTGATTCTGACGCCGGGCTTTAGCACGGTTGAAGCGGTTGGTGACCACGCTGGTCGAGGCGTCGGCCTGGACGTTGTCAACCGCGAGGTGCGAGCAGCGGGGGGCAATCTCAGCATTCAGACTCAGCCCGGTGCTGGCGCCGTGTTTGGGCTGCGTCTGCCGCAGGCTTTGACCATTGAGAAGGCTGTGCTGTTGCGCGCCGGTGACAGCCGGTTTGCCGTGCCGCTGAATCAAGTGGTGAGCATCGAGCACGTGCCCGCAGCGGTGGTGCGCGACATCTACCTCAAAGAATCGGGGACTTTCGGTTACGACGGCGACAGCTTTCCAGTACACCACCTCGGTGAATTAATTGGTGTGTCTGCTTGGCAGCCGGAGGCAGCCAGTGAGCGTGAGGCCTTGGTGTTGCTCGATCTCGGCGAACGCCGCATGGCATTACATGTGGACAGCGTTGTCGGGCAACGGGAGTTACCGGTGCGAAACGGTGGCAAGCAACTGCAACAGCTTCGTGGCTTCAGCGGTGCAAGCGTGATGGCCGATGGCGAAGTGGTGTTGGTGCTCGATGTCGCGGGTTTGTTGTTGGAGCGCGCCGGGCACGAGGCCTTGGTGGACGTCGGCGACGAGACCCGGGTTTTGGCAACGGCGGTGGCGAGCACGGTCATGGTGGTCGACGACTCGGTCACCATGCGACGCGCCAACAGCCAGGCCCTGAGCAAAGGCGGTTACCGCGTTTTACAAGCCCGCAATGGCCTCGATGCGCTGCAACAGATGCAAGACGAGTGGGTGGACGCGCTGGTGCTCGATCTCGACATGCCCGGCATGGATGGCTACCAACTGCTAGAGCGCCTGCGGGCGGATGAAAACACGCAAAAATTGCCTGTTGTCGTGGTGTCTTCGCGCTCGGAAGAGGAGAGCCGTGCGCGGGTGAAATCGCTCGGTGTTGCCCACTTTCTTGAAAAGCCCTGCCGGGGGCGATGGCTGTTGGACACCGTTGACCAACTGCTCGGCGCGACGGTCAGCTGACATGAAGGCGTCCACGCGTGGCTCAGTTGACCAAGTAGCTGGACTGCGCTGCCTCGTGATGCCGCTTACCAAAGGCTTTGCGCTCTTGCCAAATGACGTTGTGCAGGCGCTTATTTACAACGAACAATTAGACCCGCCGGACTTCGATGCGCCAGGTTGGTTGCTGGGCTCAGTGCACCGTGAAGCGCTTGGTCGAGTGCCCTTGATTTCGTTAGAGGCGCTGTGTGGCTGGACAACGCCGCCTGCAGGCGGCGGCCATATTGCCTTACTGAGGCATCTGGGGCACAGCGATCTGCCGCCCTATTTTGCTATGAGGCTGGCAGGTGCACCGTGGGTGGTGGAGCTGAACGCGACCAGCCGCTTGCACGCCATACAACCCGACTCCAAGCTGTTTTGTGTTGTCAGTGAAATCAGTTTGGATGGCCAGTTGGGTGTCATACCGGACCTCGATGCGCTCGGTGAGGTGCTGAGCACGGTGGAACAGCCCCACACGCGCTGACTGCTGTCAGAGCAGTCCCTGGCGCTGGCGCATGAGCGTGAGCGCAACGGACGCCGCGGTCTCAGTGCGCAGCACCAGTGGGCCGAGTGAAGCCCGCTCCCAACCCGCGGCCTCTGCCTGTGCAATTTCGGTATCGCTCAATCCCGATTCGGGGCCTATCAGCACAGAGTGCATCGGCGTTGCCGGGTGGGTGCTGAGCAGGCGCGCGGCCGCCGGTGCGAGCACAAAGCCCGGCGCGCTCTGGGCGAGCCATGTCGGCAGGCTTGCGACCTCGGCCAGAGCGGGCAGATCACAGCGTCCGCATTGTTCGCTCGCGCTGACGATGATGTTGTGCCAGTGTTGTCTTTTCTTGGCCAGCCGGTCAGCCGGGAGTTTCACACTGCAGCGCTCTGTCATCAGCGGTTGGATGCAGGCAACGCCGAGCTCAGTGGATTTTTGCAAGGCGTAATCCATGCGGTCGCCACGCGAAATACCCAGTGCGAGCGTGATCGCGGCACCTGTGTCTGGGCCCGCACGCACCGCAGTGATCGACGCGTTTGCGTGTTTTTTTTCGGCGATCAATGACGCCGCGTAGGCGTTGCCGTCGCCGTTGAAGAGCTCCAATGGATCACCTGTTCGCAAGCGCAACACACTGATCACATGCTTGGTTGCGCTTGCAGGCAGCGACAGCGTGTCACCGACGGTGAGGGTTGAGTCAACGTAGAGTCGCGGCGTGTGCGCCATCAGCCCTTGCTCTCTTGCAGCAGTTGGCGGTAGCGGTCGCGTTCGGCTTGGCTGAGCTCGCTGAGGCTGCGGTTGTGAAGCAGCGCCTCGGCTTCGTCGGCGCGTGCCGACTGGCGCAGGCGACGCAAGCTTTCTTCGAGCAGCTCGCGGGCCTGCTCACGGTCGTAGTCTTCGCCGTCCGGTTGCTGCCAGGTCGCAAGCCTGGCCAGAGCCTGCTGGGCTGGAGCGGGGTCGTTGCGGAAATGCTCGAGCATGCTGGCGGTGGTCGGGCGGTTTAGGGATGCTGCGAGACCCACCAACTTGTAGAACATCGGGCTTGCCGGGTCGTGCTCGCTGCACTCGAAGATTTCCGGGTCCAGCTCGGCAACCAAAGTCGGCCACTGCAATATCATTGCGAGCGCAGCTCGCATCGGGTTCAAGCGTTTTTTGTCGGGTTTGACCGGCAGCCGTGGTGGCAGGTTGGGCGGTGGTGCGGCAGCCACACCCGTGCCAACTGCACTCTCTAGGCGCTGACTCAACAGATCGCGGTAGATGCCGTGTGGCAACTTCGCAATAAGTGGCGCGGCTTGTTCGGCGAGACGTGCGCGCTCACCGATACTCGCACGCTCGGTGGCACCGAGTTGGGTGAGCATGAAGTCAGCCAGTGGGGTCGCGTCACTGAGCAAGTCCTCAAAACCCGCTTGGCCGTGGGTGTTGATGTAACTGTCTGGGTCCTCGCCGTCGGGCAGAAACAAAAAGCGAGCCTCGCGCCCGTCGCGCAGCGCCGGCAGGGTGTTCTCCAATGCCCGCCACGCGGCCTCGCGCCCGGCGCGGTCGCCATCAAAGCAAAACACCACCTCACGCGTGAGCTTAAACAAGGCGTCGACGTGGTGGGTGGTGGTGGCGGTGCCGAGCGTTGCCACGGCGTAGTTGACGCCGCGATTGGCCAGGGCAACCACGTCCATATAGCCCTCGACGACGAGGATGCATTGCGGCTTGCGAACGGCTTGTTGGAGTTCAAAGATGCCGTACAGCGACTGCCCCTTGTGAAACAACGGGGTCTCTGGTGAATTGAGGTACTTCGGTTCGCCCTGGTCGAGCACGCGTGCGCCAAAGCCGATCACCCGACCGCGGCGGTCGCGGATCGGGAAGGTGATGCGGTCGCGAAATCGGTCGTAGCGCCGGCCTTCGCCGGCGAGCATACCGGCGGTATCGAGTGCGTTGGCGTCGGCCACGTCGCTCAACGTCTGCCAGCCCTCTGGTGCGTAACCCAAACCAAACCGTTTGGCGGTCTCGCCGCTCAATTGTCGGCCCTTGAGGTAGTCGATTGCGCGCGGGGTGGTGCGCAGTTGTTGTTGGTAGAAGGCGTCTGCTGCGGCCAATGCGGCGTACAAGGGGCCGTGGTCGCGCTGGGGTGCGGCGTTGCCGCCCTCGCGCTGCACTTCCAATCCCTGGTCGGCCGCGAGCAGTTCAATCGCCTCGACGAAACCCAGGCGGTCAAATTCCATCAGAAAGCCGATTGCCGAGCCGTGCGCACCGCAACCAAAGCAGTGGTAGAACTGCTTACTTTGGCTAACTGTGAACGAGGGCGTCTTTTCGCCATGGAAGGGGCAACAGGCGTGGTGGTTTGCGCCCTTTTTCTTGAGCGGCACCCGCGCCTCGACCACGTCGACGATGTCGACGCGAGTCAGTAGGTCATCGATAAACGACTGTGGGATCAGGCCTGCCATGGCGTCAGTGTACCGGGGCCTTGGCGTGGAATCCTGTCCGAGTGCTGTTCAACCTAGATCAGGTCAAAAACGGAGCCGCTGCCGGGCAGGGTGAGACGGCGGTGGAGCTTTACGGCCGACACATCCGTGAGGCTTGAGAGGTAGTCGCACAACACTCGCGGTGGATTGTCAGCGGCCTCGTAGCGTGTGAGCACGGACCGTGGCAGCAAGTCTTGTGGGTTGGCCGACAGTACCGCGAACATGTGCAAAATAAGCTGCTGTCCACGGTGGCGGTGGATCAACACCTCGGGGCGTTTGATCACTTTGTCGAATACAAATTGTTTGCAGAGATCCAGCAGCGCGGCGCCGCTTTCGCTGATCACTGCGCGGCTGGCGAGCAGCGGGTGCTCAAAGCCCTCGACGCTTTGCAGGTCGACAGCGGTGATTAGATAGTGCACCAGTCGACTGATAGCGTGTTTGCGCTTGTAGGGTTCCACACTCAATAACTTCTCGGTGTAGAAATCGAACTCGGTGTTGAGCGGATTCTCTGGCAGCGCGCGCACGGCCGGAGCGAATTCCCCGTGCCAGCTTTCAGGCGTGATTAGCCTCAGGGCCAACGCGTCCTCGAGGTCGTGAATTCCATAGGCGATGTCATCGGCAATCTCCATCACGCTGGTGTCGAGCGCGAGGTGGCGGGTGCGCCTATGGCCTTGTGCCGGTGAGCTTGTGGCTTGCAGGGCGTCGCGGTCTGATGCTGAGAACGGGTCGAATACCCAATCGAGCACGTCGGCCTCGTCATCGTAAACGCATTTTGGCGGGTGCCATGCATGCAGATTGAGTGGCGGTTCTGCCGGCGGGGCTTCCCGATACTGCGCGACCTGACTGTAGGTGGTTGGGTACTTGAGCACCCCGAGCAAGGTGCGGCGGGTGACATCGATGCCGCAGTGTTCTGAGAATTCGCCGAGCTTGCTCAAAATGCGCAGTGTCTGGCCATTGCCCTCAAAACCGCCGTGTTCGAGCATGGCAAAATTTAACGAAACCTCTCCGCCGTGGCCAAACGGTGGGTGCCCGAGGTCATGCGCGAGGCAGATAGCCTCGATCAGTCCCGTGCTTGGCAACCAGTCTGCACGCGCGCTGTCACGGTTGACGGTTTGCAGGTGCTCGACAATCCCCGAACCGATTTGCGCGACTTCGAGCGAGTGGGTCAAGCGCGTGCGGTAGAAGTCGTTTTCACCCAAACCGAGCACTTGGGTTTTTGATTGCAGCGCACGAAAGGACGCTGAGTGCACCACGCGCGCGCGGTCGCGCTGGTATTGTGCATCGCTGTTGCCGGCATTGAAATGGGGCCGGTGGTCTGCCTGCTCGAGTCGGCTGCGGCGGTGCAGCCACCGTTGTGCGTTGTGGTCAGTCATCAAAACACGCCCTGCGTAGCCGCGACATTATCGCGCCCGCCGATGCACTTACAAGCGGCCGGCGGCAATGGGCCGCCGGGATATGGCTCTGTTGGAATGCAGTCTGTCAGGCCGCGCGCCGCAGTGTCGAGAACAACTGTTCCAACTCGAGTGCTTTGGGCTTGACCAACCAGAACTGATTTTGAAACGCGTAGAAATTCTCGAGAATCTCTTGGCCCCATTCACTGTGGGTTGCGTCCACGTAGCGCTGCAACACGTCCAACAGGTGGTGGCGGTAGGCCTCGGTCTGCTCGGTGTGGATGCGCGCAATCTCAACCAGTTCGTGGTTGTAGCGGTCGACAAAGTGCCGCTCTTGGTCGAGCACGAACGCGAAACCGCCGGTCATGCCTGCACCAAAGTTGACGCCGGTTGGTCCAAGCGACACAACACAGCCGCCGGTCATGTATTCGCAACCGTGGTCCCCGATGCCTTCGACAACCGCGACAGCGCCCGAATTGCGCACCGCGAACCTCTCGCCTGCCAGTCCGGCTGCGAAGAGCTCCCCGCCGGTCGCACCGTAGAGGCAGGTGTTGCCGACAATCGGTGTCTCGCGCGAGACAAACGCCGAACCGAGCGGCGGGCGAATCACAATGCGGCCGCCAGCCATGCCCTTGCCGACGTAGTCGTTGGCGTCGCCTACGAGTTCAAGGTTGAGTCCAGCGGCGTTCCACACCCCAAAGCTCTGTCCGGCGGTACCGGAGAATTGCACATCGATGGGGGCGTCAGCCATGCCGTAGTTGCCGTGGCGGCGTGCAATCTCACCCGACAGCCGCGCACCGATTGAACGGTCCACATTCTTGAGCTCGTAGCTGAAGTGACCGCCGAGTTTGCCCTCAATCGCGGGCAGGCAATCGGCGACAATCGTCTCAGCGAGCTCGCCTTTGTCAAAGGGATCGTTGCGGTCCGTGGTGCAAAACCGTGGTTCCTCTGGACTGATACCGCCGTCGCTGAGCACTGGGGACAAATCGATTTTGGCCTGGCGAGGCGTGATGCCCGCTTGCTGCGCGAGAAACTGTGGCTTGCCAATGATGTCGTCGAGACTCTTGAGGCCAAGCGCTGCGAGCTGGTGGCGCACGTCTTCGGCGATAAACCGCATGTAGTTCATCACTTTCTCAACGTTGCCGTTGAAGTGACGCATGCGCAGAACTTTGTGTTGCGTCGCAACGCCCGTTGCGCAATTGTTGAGGTGGCAAATTCGCAAGAATTTGCAGCCCATGGCAATCATCGGGCCTGTGCCAAAACCGAAACTCTCAGCGCCGAGAGCCGCTGCCTTGAGAACATCTTGTCCGGTTTTCAAACCGCCATCGCATTGCACACGCACTTTGTCGCGCAGCTTGTTGGCGCGAAGAACCTGGTGTGTCTCCGACATGCCAAGCTCCCACGGGCTGCCCGCGTACTTGACTGATGTCAGTGGGGACGCACCGGTGCCGCCGTCGTAGCCCGAAATGGTGATGAGGTCGGCATAGCATTTTGCAACCCCGGCCGCGACTGTGCCGACACCCGGTTCAGCCACCAGCTTCACTGACACCAGCGCGTCGGGATTGACCTGCTTGAGGTCAAAAATGAGCTGCGCCAAATCTTCAATGGAGTAGATGTCGTGGTGCGGTGGTGGTGAGATCAGCGCGACGCCCGGCATTGAATGGCGCAGCTTGGCAATCATGCGGTTGACCTTGTGGCCCGGCAGCTGACCGCCCTCGCCAGGCTTGGCACCTTGTGCGACTTTGATCTGCAGCACTTCGGCGTTGACGAGGTAGTGTGGCGTGACGCCAAAACGACCCGATGCAATCTGCTTGATCTTGGATACTTTCTCGGTCCCGTAGCGCGCAGGGTCTTCACCGCCTTCACCGGAGTTGGAGCGGCCGCCGAGTTGGTTCATTGCTTCGGCGAGGGTCTCGTGCGCCTCTGGCGACAGTGCTCCAAGGGACATGCCTGCAGAATCGAAACGCTTGAGTATGGCTTTAACAGGCTCGACCTCATCAAGTGGGATCGGGTTGTTGCTGCTCTCGAGCTTGAGCAAGTCTCGCAGCAATACCGGTGGCCGATTGTCGACGGTGTCGCGGTAGGTTTCGTAGTCAGACCATTCGCCGCTGCTCACAGCTGATTGCAGTGTGTTGACCACGTCCGGGTTGTAGACGTGGTACTCACCGCCGTGGATGAATTTCAGCAGCCCGCCCTGGCTTGGCTCGACGTTCGAGTCTTCGGATGCCGCCGCCCAGAGCGCGCTGTCGGCTTGCAAATCGTCGAAGTCCGCACCCTTGATGCGGCTGGTGGTGCCGGTAAAACAGGTCTTCACCACCTCTTCTGACAAGCCGACAATCTCAAACAGCTGTGCACCGCGGTAACTGGTGATGCCCGAAATGCCCATTTTGGACAAAATTTTCAGCAACCCTTTGTTGATGCCTTTGCGGTAGTTCTGTTCGAGGTCGCGAACCTCGGTGTTCTCCTCGTCTATCTGCCCTGATTCGACCATGCCATTGATGCTCTCGTAGGCGAGGTAGGGGTAGACGCAGGTCGCACCGTAGCCGATCAAGCAAGCCATGTGGTGCGGGTCGCGGGCCGTGCCGGTGGCGACAATAATGTTGGCGTCGCAGCGCAAGCCCACTTCAATCAACGCATGGTGCACGGCGCCCGTGGCCAGAAGCGCATGTGCGGGCAGGAAGCCGGCTTTGAGCCTTCTGTCGTTCAGGATGATGATTGAATCGCCGGCGCGCACGCGGGCAATAGACTCTTTGCAGACCGAGTCGATCTTTTCTTGAAGGGTCTCGGTCTCGGGGTTGTAATTGAGGTCGATGACGGCGTGGCGGTATTCGCGCTCATCTGCCATGGCGCGCAGGGTTTCGAACTTTGCGCGAGACAAAATTGGGCTACGCACAACAAGCCTCTTGGCGCCGCGCTCGCCAGCGTCAAATAAATTGACTTCGGCGCCGAGACAGGTTTCAAGCGACATCACGATCGATTCCCGCAGCGGGTCGATCGGTGGGTTGGTCACCTGCGCGAATTGCTGTCGGAAATTGTCGTAGAGCGAGCGCGGCAACTGCGACATCACAGGATAAGGGGTGTCATCCCCCATAGAGCCAATCGCTTCTTGGCCGTCTTCAGCGAGCACGCGCAGGATTTGGTCACGTTCTTCGAAGGTGAGGCCAAACATTTTCTCGTGCGCTTGCAGGTCTTCTTTGTCGAGCGGTGGCCGGTTCAGCACGTCGTCGCGCAGGCGCGAACGCAGTTGGCGAGAATGGTCTTTGAGCCAGCGTGCCCAGGGTTGTGCTTGTGCGAGCTTCTCGTCGATCTCACGAGGTAGCAGCAGCTCGCCAGTCTGGGTGTCGGCGGCGAACATCTGACCCGGGCGCAGGCGTCCCTTGGAGACGACGTCTTCAGGCTGGTAGTCGAACACACCGATTTCGGAAGCGAGCGTGATGTGGCGGTCGCGCGTGATCACGTAGCGCGCCGGCCGCAAGCCGTTTCGGTCCATTGAACAGGCCGCATAGCGGCCGTCGGTCAACACGATGCCGGCTGGCCCGTCCCACGGCTCCATGTGCATGGAGTTGTATTGCAGGAAGGCACGCATGTCCGGTGGCAGGTCGTCGTTGTTTTGCCACGCCGGCGGAATCAACAGGCGCATCGCGTTGAAGATGTCCATGCCGCCGTTGATCAGCACTTCGAGCATATTGTCTAACGAGGAGCTGTCGGAGCCGGTCATGCCGACGACGGGCGTCAGTTCAGGCAGTTCAGGCAGCAATGAAGACGTGAGCTTCTGCGTGCGTGCACGCGCCCAGTTGCGGTTGCCGCGAATGGTATTGATCTCGCCGTTGTGCGCGAGGTAGCGAAACGGTTGCGCGAGGTGCCACTGCGGCAGGGTGTTGGTGGAGAAGCGCTGGTGGAAGACCGCGATGCTCGAGGCGAGATCATCACGCTGCAAGTCTTGGTAGAAAACCGGCAGGTTCTCTGGCATCACCATGCCTTTATAGAGCACCACATCAGCGGTCATGGACGGCACGTACAGTACGGGGTCGTCTGCGTGCGCGACTTCTGTGCGGCGGCGCGCGACGAAGAGATGCCGGTTGAAAGTTGCGCTGTCCATGTCATCTGGCGCGCCGACAAAAATTTGCTCGATGCGCGGTTGGGATGCGATGGCGTGCTCACCGAGAGCGGCGGTGTCTGTCGGCGGTGTGCGCCAGCCGATCACGTCTAGGCCGCGCGCGCTCAATGCGCTGTTTAGAGTGGCTTTGGCCGCGTCGCCAGCTGCGGCGTCGGGGTTGAGAAAGACGATGGCTGTCGCGTAGTTGGCGGGCAAGGTCAGACCGCACTCTGCGGCGGCGTTTCGCAGAAAAGTGTCAGGTTTTTTGAGCAACAGGCCGCAGCCGTCACCGGATTTGCCATCTGCTGCAACGGCCCCGCGGTGCGTGAGTCGGGCGAGCGCGGTAATAGCGGTATCGACAACCCAATGGCTGGGGGTGCCGTCCATGTGAGCGATCAGGCCAAAGCCGCAGTTGTCGCGCTCAAAAGATGTGTCGTACAAGCCGTGCGAAGCGAGCCTTTCTAAGCTATTCATATGACCACGTCCATCCGGCATTTGGCGGGACAGTACTCACGCCAAATGCAATTAAAATGCAAATCATTGCCGGCCTCCGGCAACCTATTTTCTCGCGCTTGACCAATTGAGCCGTGTGCCAATTGGCTCTCAAGTGATCGTTTTATGCGCGTCAAATTTCTAAGACCGGGTGAAGGCGGCGGCCTTAGTAGGGGAGTTTTCGTGAAATTTACGGCAAATGACCCCAGCCGCTAAGCGACTGCAAGCAGCCGGTGCGGCCGGCCAGTATAGCGATTCATGGGGCACACGGCAAAGCGTGTGATTTGCGGGAAATTTGCGCAGATGTGCGCTGATGTCATTCAGCCACGGCCGAAGTCGACCGTGATCAATTGATGACTTTCTGCACGTCGTCGAATTTGCGAATCCAAGGTGAGTTTTGTTGCCAGACCTCAGGCAAGGTTGCAACGGCCGTGCGGGCGTCTGCGGCACTGGCGAAATCACCGTGTACCAAGGCGAACCAAGGCTGGCCATTGCGCAGCGTGCGGTAGATTGCGCTCATGCTGGTCATGCCGTTGCGGCGCGCGTACAGCCGCAGGGCGGCTTCGTCTGCGCCAGCGAGCAATTGCACGGTGAAACGGTTGGGGTCGCGTCGCGCAATCCACTTCTCACCGCTGATGACGCCACTGAGGACGTCGTTAATTGGCGGTTCAGGATTCGTGGTGGATTGGGTGGCGGCGTCTGCCACGGTTGCGGAGTCCGTGCTCGCCGCGGTTTGTTGATCTGTGTTGGATTCAGTCGCTGCCGGCTCGGTTGACGCGGCAGTGTTTGCGGCGTCTGCCGCAACTGTTTCGACTGGGCTTGAATCCACTGCGGCCGTTTCCACGGCGGCAGTATCCACTGTGGCAGTATCCACTGAGGCCGTCTCCACGGCGGCAGTATCCACTGCGGCATCTAACTGCAATTGGGTGTTTGTATCGGCGTCGGTGATGACTGTTGCGTCCACTGTCTCTGTGGTGTCTGCCGTAGTCGCTGTGTTGGCTTGGGCTGTCTCAACTACCGCTTCGGATGCTGGTGTAATCGGCTCGCTTGTGGCGGTGGGTTCTGCGACAGGTACCGGTTCTGGAACCGGTTCAACGCGTGTCTCAGCGGTTCTGATTGTTGATTCAGATGCTGTGTTGGCGTCTGCGATGGGCTCTACTGGTGAGTCAGTAGGCAGCGACAGAGGTTTGATCACGGTGTCGCTTTGAATTGCACTTGGCTCGGCATTCCAAGAGCCGATAGCCAGGCCAAGTGTCAGCATTGTCAGGCCAATGACGACCCAGCGCAGGTGTTGGCGGGTCGCGCGCCACCACTGGGCGGGCGCGAGTAT
Organism: uncultured Granulosicoccaceae bacterium; assembly: GCA_937925815.1. Lineage (GTDB taxonomy): Bacteria > Pseudomonadota > Gammaproteobacteria > CALCKW01 > CALCKW01 > CALCKW01. Next base: position 22,937 of record CALAMQ010000030.1, read on the forward strand.
GGCCTGAAAACGCTGGCGGTTGATACGCTGATTGAGCACGCGGGCGGCGTTGCGGTCGACGTAGCCAGGCAGGCCGTTGCTGTTCTGGCTGAGCACTTGGAGCTCGCGCTCGTCCAGCGGCAGGTCACCTTCGTGTCCGGCGGCTGCAAGGCGGGTGGCGATGTAGCTCGCGGTCTCGTTGGCGTCGAGTCGGGGCAGCGTGAACGCGTCCACGCGGCCGCTTTGTGTGTGTTCGCTGCGCACACCAGATAGCAGGTTTTCTGCGGTGTCGGTGCTGCTCAGCAAAACGCTGATCGGTTCGCTGGTGTGGCTGTTGAGTTTGTCGATCTCAGTCAGCAGTTGCTGCAACTCGGTGCTTGCCATGCGTTCGGCGTCTTCGACGACCAATATCACTGTCGCGCCGAGATCGGCGTGGGATGCAATGTGATCGACAAGCTGATCAGTGCATTCGGAGAGTGTCTGTGGGGTCGTGGCGCGGTAGGCGCTGAGCATGCTCCGAATGATTGATTCGGCGCTGATGGCAGGACCACCTCGACTCAAAAAGACGTGGCCGCCGTCGTAAAAGCGTTCAAGCAGCTGGGCGACCGTGCAGGTCTTGCCAGATTCCGGTGCGCCCTCGAGGACAACCAATGTCTCCGCTGCGCCGACGCAGGTTTCAAGCTCATCGAGCAGGGCTTCGAGCTGATCGTTGTAGAAGTAGGGGACCGAGCCGCCGGGCGGGCGGAAGGGTTGATCGGTGAGGTTGAGCGCGTCGATGACGCTGTCGGTCAGGCGGCCGTCGGGCGCTTGAGTCGAGTCAGTGCCGAATTGGGAATAGCTTTGTAAGCGACTGAACAACGTGTGCAGTGGACCCGTCTCATTTCGCCGTGTGGCGCCAGTGCGTGCCATCGCCCGCCCCTTGATCGGTGCATGTCAAAACATTGTCTCGCACATCTTATGTTTTATCAATAAGTTGCACCATATTCCTCTGAGAGTAGTCAGATGTTGTAACAGATTTGCCTGGTCCCACCGGCAACACCAGTCGAATCTCGCCTGACCTGGCCTTTTTGTCCCGTGCCATGAGCGCGATAAACGTGTCCGAGTCGAGGTTGTGCGGTGGCTCTGTGGGTAAGCCGGTGCGGGTGAAAAGGTCTTCAGTGCGCCGCCGCAATGCGCTGTCGATCAAGCCCTCAGTCTCGGCCAACCGGGCTGCGAGGCACATGCCGGCAGAGATCGCCTCACCGTGAAGCCAGCTGCTGTAACCGGTGTGGGTTTCGATCGCGTGCCCGAAGGTGTGACCGAGGTTCAACAATGCGCGTTGGCCGGCTTCGCGCTCGTCGGCGGCGACCACGTCCGCCTTGATACGACAGCTGGTTGCCACGGCCTTGGCCAGGGCCGATTGATCACGCCTGAGCAGGGCATCGAGATTCGTGTCGATCCAATCGAGGAACTCGGCGTCTAACGCCAGCCCGTATTTGATTACCTCTGCCATGCCGGCGCGAAACTCGCGGTCCGACAGCGAGTTGAGCGTGTCGAGGTCAACCAGCACGCTCTCTGGTTGATGAAACGCGCCAATCATGTTTTTTCCGCGCTCGTGATTAACGCCAGTCTTGCCGCCGACCGAGGAGTCAACTTGCGCAAGCAATGTCGTTGGCACTTGCACGAACTTAACGCCGCGTTGGTAGCTCGCGGCGGCAAAGCCCGTGATGTCACCGACCACGCCGCCACCGAGTGCAACCAAGCAGCAGGTGCGGTCAAACGCGCGTTCGATCAGTTGATCGACAATGGTGTCGATCGCGCCGAGCGTTTTGTGTTGTTCGCCCTCCGGTAACAATGTGAGCAAGGTGTCCCGCTCTGATAGGGCGTTGAGCAAGGGCTCGGCATACAGGGCGGCGACCTGTTCGTTGCTCACGATGCACACTTGTTGGCTGGTGATCGCGGACAGAATCAGATCAGTGTGTGACAACAGGCCACAGCCTATGTGGATTGGGTAGCTGCGTTCATCGAGATCGACGGTCACTGCGGGTTCGTTAGGGGTCACGGTTGGGTTCTCTGCACGATCAGCTTCGCAACGGCACGGGCGACATGTTGCGGCGGTTTGTCGGAGGTATCTATAACGTGGTCGGCGACGACGCTGTAGAGCGGTTCGCGCTCGGCGCGCAGCTTCTCCAAAATTTTGCGGGGATCGGTGCCCTGCAACAGCGGCCGGTTGCGGTCACCTGAGGTGCGTTTAAGCTGCTGGTCAAGGGTCACCCGCAGGTAGATCACGAGGCCGCGTTCAACCAGCATTTTGCGGTTTTGTTCGCTCAGTATCACGCCACCGCCCGTTGCAATGACGGTGTTGTGCTGTTGCGATAGCTCGTCGAGCAGTTGCGTTTCGCGCTGGCGGAAGCCAGCCTCGCCCTCGTATTCGAAGATGGTCGGCACATCCACGCCACAGCGGTCGGTGAGCTCGATATCGCAGTCAAAAAAATCTCGCTTGAGGCGTTTAGCGAGGTGGCGACCTATGGTGGATTTGCCGGCTCCCATCGGTCCGACGAGGAAAATGTTCATGTGGCGCGCGAGGCCCCAGCGTTTTGGTGGCAATAGTGTAACGTGGCGCGTCGGGTCTTGGCGTGTGGCATTGGGCATAAAAAAAGGGGCAGCGTGTGCTGCCCCTTGGTCCGCCAGCGCTCAGTGGATTAGAGCGTGGTGTCACCGCTGATGATTTTCGGTGTGACGAAGATCAACAGTTCGTTCTTCTCGTCAGTTGACGAGTCGTAGCGGAACAGGCGGCCGACCACTGGCAAGCTGCCGAGCAGCGGTACGCGCCGCTGGCTGCTGCTTGTGATCTGCTCGTAGATGCCACCCAACACGACGGTTTCGCCGTTCTCAACCAACACCTGCGTGTTGACCTCTCGCGTGTCGATACTCGGCACGCTCGACGCGCCTGTGCCAAAGAATTGGCCGACGCTGTCTTTGGTCACGGTCAAATCCATGATGATGCGGTCATCAGGCGTGATTTGAGGTGTGACCCGCATGCCCAGTGTGGCTTCCTTGAACGCTATCGATGCCGCACCGGAAGATGACGCTTCGAGATAAGGCACTTCAACACCTTGTTGGATATGCGCTTCTTTTTGGTTGGCTGTGATCACGCGGGGTGATGACACGATCTCTCCACGGCCCTCGGCTTCCATCGCCGAGAGTTCGAGTTCGAGAAAACCGCCGAAGGGCAGTTTGCCGATTTCAAAGCCGATTGAACCGGTTGGGTTGGTCGCGGGCAGATTGACGTTCCAGCGGCCAGGGGCTTCAATCGGGTCGTCTTCACCGGCGATGGTCGCGTTGAACACATCCTCAGTTGCTGCGAGGCTGCCAGACGTGATGCCGAAGTAACCGTCCGCGGTGTTCTGCGGAAAGGTTGTCAGGCCGAGACGGGCGCCGATCTCTTTGTTGAAGTCGTCAGATGCGACTACCACGCGAGATTCGATCAACACCTGCCGCACGGGGATGTCGAGTTGGGTGACCAGGTTGCGAATTTCCGTCAAGTGCTCGGCAGTGTCGTTGACGAGCAGCGTATTGGTGCGCTCATCGATCGAGACCGTGCCACGGTCGCTCAGAATTGTTGCGTCTTCGCTTTGCAACATTTCAGATACTTCAAGCGCTTTGGCGTAGTTGATCTGGATGATTTCTGTGCGCAGCGCAGCCAGTTCGTGTTTTTTGCTAGCCGCTTCGAGCTCGAGTTGCTCGCGCGCAGCAATTTCAGCAGCCGGTGCAACCATCACAACGTTGCCGTTTGCACGCATGTCCAAGCCCTTGGACTTAAGAATGATGTCCAGTGCTTGATCCCATGGCACGTTCTTCAAGCGCAGCGTGACGTTGCCTTCAACTGAGTCGCTGACAACGACGTTGCGGTCAGTGAAGTCTGCGAGCAACTGCAGTACAGAGCGAACTTCGATGTCTTGGAAGTTCAGAGACAGGCGTTCACCCTCGAAAGCCTTAGGCTTGTTTGGGTCTTCTTCTTTCTCGAGGTCAATCGGGCGCAGTTCAAGTGTGAAGATGCGGTCTGATTGATAGGCGAGTTGCTCGTAGACAGCGTTTTCGTGCGGGATGATCTCCACGCGCACGTTGCCGCCACGGCGGTAGGTGTCGACGAATTGCACCGGGGTTGCAAAATCAACGACGTCCATGCGCTTGAGCTCATCATCTGAGATCGCGACGTCTTTGAGATCAATGATGACCTTGTTGCCTTGTTGCTTGATATCAACAGGGGTGTTGGGGTCAGTCAAATTGAATGTGAGGCGACCTTCACCCTCGGCTCCGCGTCGGAAATCGAGGTTTTCGAGTTCGCGGCCGCCCTGGCTTGCGCCGAGCTGTTGGCGAAGGCTCGCTGTGGCACCAGCAGGCTGCGCGGTCGCTGCGGCCTGTGAGATCACAAGTGAAACGGTATTGCCGTTGACTGCGGTGGTGTAGGGCGCAAGCTGCGTCATACTCACAACCAAACGAGTACGGCCCTGGAATTCCAGCGCCTTGATGGTGCGGACTTGGCCAGAGTCGATCGCCATGATGCGTTCAGCGAGGTCGTTCTCTGTGTCTTGGAAATCCAGTGCGATACGCGCCGGGTTTTCCACAGTAAAACCACGAGGTGATTCCGCTGGACCGTCAAAGGTCAACAAGACTTCAGTGCGGTTGCCTGAAAGCTGGTTGACCGACAGATCCTTCAATGCGTTCGGTGCCGCAAGCAGCTCCGCTGAGAAAACAGCTGAACCGGCGAGCACAATGGCTGCTGCGATGGAATTGACACGAATGCCGAGAATGTCGCTATCGCGCGTTTCGTTGGATTTTAAATTTTTCATGTATGACATCACTCGTCACCTAGTGTCAGTTTCGCTTGGCGGGTGATCCAGTTGCCCGCGCCATCTCGTACAGTTTCTTCGATTTCAATGTGCGCTTCTGCTATCGCAAGAATCCGACCGAAATTCTTGCCCGCGTAATTTCCAGGCTTGACCCTGTGGATGACACCCTCGGCGTCGCGCACCAATCCCCAGCGGTTTTCTGATTGTGTCAGTTCGCCAACCATGGCGAGTGCATCCAGGGAGTAATTCTCAAGCGCTTCACGCGTTCGACTGAAGTCGGGCGAGTTGGCGCCACCTTGATCGACCCCAGATAACGTGTCGTAGCGTTCGGGTCTGAGGAACGGGTCGCGAAGGCCCGCTGGCTCGTAGATAAAGCCCAAGCTGAGTTCGAATTCTGGCAGCGGCTCAACGTAGCCAGCGTGTGCCTGCCTGCGCTCTTTCACATAGAGCTCCAGATCGCTCATGCTGCGGTTGCCGCAACCCGCAAGCAGCGAGACGGCGACCAAAGCCAAACAGGTTTTGATGTTCTTGTCGAACGTGTTTGTGGCGACGTGCCGTGTCATGATTCGTCCTCCGCAAGGTAGCGATAGGTTGTCGCAGTCAAGTCCATTGTCAGTACGCCGGTGCCCTCGATATCGCCCTGAATATCGATGTTGCTCAGGGTGACGATGCGGGGCAGGGTCGAGAGACCGCTGACAAAATTGCCAAATTCGTGATAGGTGCCGGCAACGCGTAGCTGGATTGGGTACTCAGCGTAGAATTCTTGTTGCACTTCGCCCTGTGGCCTGAAGTACTCAACGTTGAGGCCTGCCGCCACACTGGTCTGTGATAAATCGACAAGCAGACTTTCGATGTCGATGTTGTCAGGAAGCTGGCGGAGCATGACGGCGAAGTCATGGCGCATTTCTTCGAGTTGCATTTTGTAGGCGTCGAGGTTGGCAGCTTTCGCCGCCGCGTCGTCGTAGTCGCCGCGCAGAGTTGACTCTTGACGCACGAGGCCTTCGATACGCTCGTTGTTTGGCTTGACCATGAAATACCAGTAGCCGATAACCAAGACGATCGACGCCACCACAATGGCGATAATGCGCACGACCAGCGGAGCAGAAGGCAGCTCCTTGAGGTCTTCCGGGCTGAAATCGTTCAGCGATCCGAATGTGTCAGAAATATTCATGTCTTAACCCTCCAGACCCAAGAGGTCTTGGTATTCCGCGGATGCCGTGGGGTCAAAGGTGTCTTTTTCTTTGTCCGGGCTCGTCTGCTTCAGGTTCAGCTCAAACTTACGCAGGTCGTCTAGTGACTGCGCGGTTTCAATCACCTGGACAGCTGGCTGCGAGAGCCAGTTAGATGAATCGAGCTTGCGCATGAATTCCGAAACGCCACCGTTCGATTCCGCCTGTCCGGTTATGTGGAGCTTCTGACCGTTCTGGCGAATGCTCTGGAGATACATACCGTCTGGCAGGGACACCGCAAGTTCCTTAAAGGTGTGGACGATCTGCGGACGCTGAGTCTGCAAGTTCTGAATGATCTCCATGCGATCAAGCAGCTGACTCTTTGTCGTCTCCAGCTCGGAGATCTCGGTGAGTTCGCTCTGCAGCTTGGTGATCTCGTCATTCAAGTAGCTGTTGCGAGCCTTTTGATGATTCAGGTCGGCAGTGATTTGACTCTGGTAAAACGCGCAGAGCAGCACCGTTATGGCAATACCGCCAGCCATCTGCGCACCAAACATTTGAATCTGGCGCTTTTTGGCTTCTTCTCGCCACGGTAAGAGATTGATCTTTGCCATTAGTCAATGCCTCGCAAAGCAAGACCGCATGCAATCATCATTGCAGGGCCATCCTGTATCAGTCGTTCGCGATCGATGCCGGCGCGGCATTCAATACGCTCGAATGGATTTACCAATGAAGATGGCGTGCCAATGTGATCGGTAATGTACGAATCGATCCCTTCAATGCTCGAGCTGCCGCCAGCGAGAAGGATCTCGTCGACTTCCACGTCTTGGCTACTTGAGTAGTAGAACTGCAAATAGCGGTTGATGTGCTGGGCAATACTCTGTTTGAAAGGTTCCAGAACTTCGGGCACGTAGTCTTCGGGTAGGCCGCCGACGCGCTTGGCGCGACCGGCATCCTGATATGACAAGCCGTAGCGACGCATAATTTCTTCGGTCAGCAGCTTGCCGCCAAACGGTTGTTCGCGGGTGTAGATAAGTTGACGGTCTTGAATGACATTGAGGCTTGTCATGGTCGCGCCGACATCGATCACAGCGATAGTCTTCTCGGCGCGCGATTCGTCGCTGCCTATGATCAAGTCCATCGCGTGTTCAATGGTGTAGGGCTCAACGTCGACGATCGCGGCTTTTAAGCCCGCGAGTTTCAACACCAACTCACGGTCATCAATATTTTCGGTTTTGGTCGCCGCGAGCAGCACGTCGACCTGCTTGCCGTCGTCGGCCGCTGGGCCGAGCACTTGGAAGTCGATGTTGACTTCGTTCAGCGCGTAGGGGATGTGCTGGTCTGCCGCCAGCATGACCTGGGTCTCAAGTTCACCGTCGCGCAGCCCTGCGGGTGCGGAGATCACTTTGGTGATGACCGCTGACCCCGAGACGGCGACTGCCGCGCGGTTGGCCTTGGTGCCACTTTTCTTGACCACGCGACGTACGGCTTCACCAACGGCTTCGGGATCTTGAATGGTTTTCTCGTTGACGGAGTTCACCGGCAGCGGTTCAACCGCGTATGACTCCACCTGCAGGCCGAGTTTGCCGCGGGATATCTCCAACAGCTTTACCGAAGTTGAGCTGATGTCGAGCCCAATGATCTGCGAGCGTTTCGAAAATAGTTCCAGCACGTTGTTCCCTCACCTGAGGCCGTTTCGCTTAAATCGCTTGTCGGCTTCAACTGCATGGCATGTGCCATCGTCGAGCGCGACCCGTTACAGGACGTTGCCAAAGTGCGCGCGGAGTCAGACTCGAGCAGGTGCGCAGCAGGTCAAAACCCGTGCTGTTGAGCAGCCTTACTCTTCTGTACGACGCGAGTCGTGGCACATCGAGTACAATTCGGGGGTGCAGAAACCATTCCGGCTTTGCGCAATATCTGAAAAGTTGTCGTTATTACGCTTTACTAGCGAACGGATCGAGACCGTTAAACCACTGTGAAAACTTTCATTAAGTACACCCTCGCGCTGTGTTGTCTGGGCGTTTTGTGTGGCGTCATCGGTGCAATTGGGATTTGGGCGTACTTCTCGCCGCAGCTGCCGACAACCGAAGAAATCAGTCGGATACAACTGCATCAGCCGATGCAGGTTCTGTCCAAAGACGGTGTACTGATAGCTGAGTACGGTCAAAAGCGACGCATGCCTGTGACCATCGACGAAGTGCCGTTGCAAATGCAGCAGGCCTTTGTCGCAGCCGAAGATGATCGCTTTTATCAGCACCCCGGTGTGGACTGGCAGGGTATTGCTCGTGCGCTCTATGTCGTTGTAACGACTGGAGAAAAGTCCCAAGGCGGCAGCACGATTACGATGCAGGTCGCGCGCAACCTCTTTCTCGACAACAGCAAGCGTTACAGCCGCAAGATCAAGGAAATCCTGCTCTCGTTCCGGCTTGAGAGTGAGCTCGATAAGGATAAAATCCTCGAGCTCTACATGAACACCATATTTTTCGGCAACCGTGCTTGGGGCGTGTCTTCTGCAGCGCAGATCTACTACAACAAGCCTCTCAGTGAGCTGACCCTGCCGGAGATCGCCATGATTGCGGGTCTGCCAAAGGCGCCGTCAGCCTACAACCCGATCGCCAATCCTGAGCGCGCGTTGCAACGTCGAAACTATGTGCTCCGGCGGATGCTCGAAGTTGGAAAGATTGATTCCTCAACGTATGAATCGGCTAAGTTGGCGTCCCTTTCCGCGGGGTTGTACTTCGCCAACAGCGAACTTGACGCCGGTTATTTGGCGGAAATGGTCAGATCGACGCTGCACGACCAATACGGTGACGCGATCTACAACGACGGTTGGAAGGTCTACACCACCGTATCCAGCCGTATGCAGTCGACCGCCAACCGCAGCCTTCGCGACACCTTGCACGCCTACGAAGAGCGCCATGGCTACCGCGGGCCGCTGCGCGCCCTTGACCCAGAGACACTCGAAGACCCCGACGCCGTGAAAGCCGCACTCGATAGCGTGCCGCTCTACGGTGACCTCGATGCCGCGGTGGTCACCGCGGTGACCGCAGAAGGCGCTGACCTTGAACTCAAGCGCGGTGGGACAGCGACACTCGATCTTGAAGGCGTCGCGTGGGCACGGGCGTTTGTAGACATCAATGAACTCGGGCCGGAAGTCGAGTCGGTTGATCAGGTGCTGTCTGTAGGAGACATTGTCTACGTGCGCCCCGGTGAAGGCGTCAGGCTCACGCTCGCGCAACTGCCCGGGCCAGAGGGGGCCTTCGTCGCACTCGACCCGAACGACGGCGCCGTACTTGCGCTGGTCGGTGGCTACGCCTTCGACCGCAGCAAGTTCAATCGAGCGAGTCAGGCAGCGCGCCAACCGGGTTCCAATTTCAAACCCTTTGTGTACGCCGCCGCGCTTGAAAACGGGCTCACACTCGCCTCAGTATTTAATGACGCGCCAGTGGTGTTTGCTGACGACAAGCTCGAGAGCGTCTGGCGCCCAGAGAATTACTCTGGCCGCGTCTACGGGCCGACCCGTCTGCGCGAGGCCTTGGTCGCCTCACGCAACTTGGTGTCGATCCGGGTGCTGCGCAAGATCGGTGTGCCTTACACCGTTGAATACGCACGCCGTTTTGGCTTTCAAGAGGAGTCCCTGCCACGGGACTTGTCACTGTCGCTCGGTTCAGGCGTGGTCAAGCCGCTCGAACTGGTCAACGCCTACGCGGTGTTTGCCAACGGCGGCTACGCGGTTGAGCCGTGGTTCATTGACCGGATCGAAGACAACGAAGGCCGTGTGATCTACCGCGCTGACCCGGTCGTCGCGTGCGATGGAGAGGACTGCATCGAGTCCGAGTGGCACCAGGGACTCGACGGCCGCTACGTCAGCGAGCTGCGCTCCCGTCGGGTTGCGCCACGCGTGCTCGACGGCGAGATCGCCTGGCTGATGGATTCGGTACTTGGCGACGTGGTCAAACGCGGCACCGCACGGCGCGCTGGCACTGAGCTCGGCCGCACCGACCTCGCGGGCAAAACTGGCACCACCAACGAACAAATGGACGCTTGGTTCACGGGCTACCACCGCTCAGTGGTCGCCACGGCCTGGGTGGGTTTTGATCAAGTGCGCACGCTCGGTGCCAAAGAGACCGGTGGGCGCGCCGCGCTGCCAATGTGGATCGACTTCATGCGCGAAGCGCTCGAGGGTGTGCCAACAACAGACAACGCGCAGCCCGACAGCGTGGTGCGTATTCGCATTGACCGCGACACCGGCAAACTGGCACGCGCGGGCAGTGACAACAGTGTGTTTGAAGTGTTTCGCGACCAGTCTCTGGCCCAAGTCGAGCCGGTTGATCCGGGCGCAGTGCTGCCTGCGGCCAATGACGTGGCGGCTGGTGAGGAAAATGTGGTGACAACGCCGACCTGGTCGAGTCTGCCGGACGAAGAGACCGACGACGCCGATATCCGCGAACAACTCTTCTGATATCACAGCGCGCCACGGCGAGCCGTGGCGGTGTCATTTAGCTTGCGTGAAATTGCGGGCTGTACTGAATCACTTCATCGACTGCGGCGGCCACGCAATCTGGGTCGATATCCGGCGTGACGCCGTGCCCGAGGTTGAACACGTGTCCCTCGCCCTGACCAAAGCTCTCTAAAACGCGGCGCACTTCGGCGCGCACGGTGTCTGGGCTTGCGTAGAGCGCAGCCGGGTCGAGATTGCCTTGCAGCGCAACCTTATCTCCTGTCAATTGCCGTGCGTCGGCGAGGTCGGTTGTCCAGTCGACGCCGAGCGCGTCTGCGCCGGTGTTGGCCATGTCGGATAAGCGCACGCCCGCGCCCTTAGTGAACAGCACCACTGGCACGGTGCGGCCGTCGGCCTCGCGGGTGAGCTGATCGACGATGCGTTGCATGTAGTCGAGTGAGAAGGCCCGGTACATCGCGGGGTTCAACACGCCACCCCACGTGTCGAAAATCATCAATCCTGAGCTTTGCGCTGCTGTTTTTTGTTGTCGGGGCGCTGGTCGCGACAACCGTTTTTACGCGTGCACGCAGCTACCAAACGGCGATTGAGCT
>CALAMQ010000031.1 GCA_937925815.1 uncultured Granulosicoccaceae bacterium
ACCCGTGCCGATACCCACCCAGCGGCCGTCCGCTGGCACCGCAACCTGGTCTGGCGGACAAACCGATTCCGCTACCTCGACCTGCCACTGCAGGCCATCACGGGCAAAACACGCCCAGTACACCTCCTGCATGCGCGCATCAACGGCCACGGCAACGTGCGAGAGACCGAGCTCGCGGCGACCGCCCTCGGCCAGTGACTCCAAGGTCGACACCGGCACCAGTGGCCGATCCAGAGCGTAACCCAGACCTTGCGCCGTCGCGGTCGCAATCCGGCAGCCGGTGAAACTGCCCGGTCCGCGCGCAAAGGCGATGGCGTCGATGTCCCGTCGACTCACCCCGCTCGAAGCGAGCAACTCCTGAATCATCGGCAACAGACGCACCGCGTGCTCGCGGGTGTTGTGAAAGCGGTGCGAATGGATTTCAGCACCGTCGAACAGGGCGACTGAACAGGCCTCTGTGGTGGTGTCGAAGGCCAGCATGATGCGGCTCACGCGTCTGACTCCGCTGCACCCTCGCCTACCGTGCCTGCCGGACCCGCCGAGCCAGCCGAGCCAGCCGCCACCGGATCCACTTTGGCAAAAAACTGATCGACTTTGTCCGGTACGCGTGTGCGGTACATGCGCGGCAGGCTGTTGATGAACAAGCCCCCGTAGCTCTTGGTTGTCAACCGCGGATCACACAACACCATCACACCCCGGTCGGTCTCGTCCCGGATCAGTCGCCCGACGCCCTGCTTGAGCTGGGTGATCGCCTGTGGCAACTGAAAATCCATGAAGGCGTTTCCGCCGTTGCGGTTGAGCGCATCGATCCGCGCGCGCATCACCGGGTCCCCCGGCGAGCTGAACGGCAGTTTGTCGATGATCACGCACGACAAGGCATCGCCCCGCACATCGACACCCTCCCAGAAACTGGAGGTCCCGAGCAGCACCGCATTACCCGCCTCCCGAAACGCATCGAGCAATTCGGTTTTGGCGCGCGTGCCCTGCACCAGCAAAGGGTATTCGAGGCGCGTCGCCAACACATCGGCGGCGTTGTTCATGGCGCGGTGGCTGGTGAAAAGCAGAAAACACCGCCCCTGGCTCGCCTTGATCACGCGCTCGGCCAGGTCCAGCACCGCACTGTCGTAGCCCGGTGAGGCAGGTTCGGGCATGTCGGGCGGCACCAGCAACATCGCGTTGCTGCGGTAGTCGAAGGGGCTGTCCGCAATGCACTCGCCCGCCGTTTTCGCGATACCGAGCTGGCGACGGAAGTGGTTGAAATGCCCGTTGACGGCCAGGGTCGCCGACAAGAACACGCGCGCGCCTGGCAGTTGCGCCATGCTGCGCGCAAAGGGCCCCGCGACATCGAGTGGCGTCAGGTTGAGTGCAAGCCCGGTGTTGTAGGTTTCGAACCAGCTGATTGTGTCTTCATCGCCGGTGCCTAGGAAGTCCGCGATCATCGACTGTTGCCGTTGCGCGCGCTTGAAACAGGCCTCAAGCCCGCGGCTGCGCTCCGATGCGACTTCGAGCTCTTGCAATAGATCAGCGTAGGCTGCTTCAACACGGCTGGTTGCCTCGACGACCCCCGGTAGGTGCGCCACATCAACCCAGGCGCCGCGTCGCGTCTCCACGCCGAGCGCTAGTCGGAGATCGCGCAACGCGCGCTCGATCTCTTCAGCGCTGTGGCGCAATCCTGCCTGGTCGGTTGCGGCCACCAAGTGCTCGGCAATGGTGTCGCGCGCAAGTTCGCTGACATGGCGCATGGACAGACGCTTGCCGAAGAAGTTGGTTGCGACATCCGGGAGCTGATGCGCTTCGTCAAAAATGAATGCGTCAGCAGTGGGCAGGACTTCGCCAAAGCCCTCCTCGCGCAATGCGAGATCGGCACAGAACAGATGGTGGTTGACCACCACGACATCGGCGTCCTGTGCACGCCGCCGCGCGTGGGTGACAAAACACCCTTCGAGCTCGTCGGGCTCGTGCTCGGCGCAGTACTCGGCGTTGGACGTTACGTGCATCCAGATCGGGTCGTCTTCAGGTACGGCCGAAAACTGACTGATGTCGCCGTCGTGGGTCCGCGTTGCCCACTTCTCGATGATCGCAAGCTTGCTCTGAGACTCGGGTGAATCGAGCTGGGCCAGCCCGCGCGCACGCGCGAGCCGACTACGGCAGAGGTAGTTGGACCGTCCCTTGAGCAGCGCGGTTCTGGGCTTGCTGTCGAACAGCTTGCAGACCACCGGGAGGTCTTTCTGGAATAGTTGATCCTGGAGGTGACGAGTACCGGTGGACACGATCACCTTCAAACCAGAGCGAAGCGCCGGCACCAGATACGCGAAGGTTTTACCAACCCCGGTACCGGCTTCGGCGAGCAGAGTCGACTGATTGCCAAATGCCGACTCGATGGCGTCTGCCAGTGTTTGCTGGCCGGCACGCGCGCGGAAACCGGATATGTGTTCGGCAAGGGGGCCCTTCTCGCCAAGCACATCGCCTGCGGAGTTAGTACCCACTCGGGACTGACCGCATATCAGGTGTCCGGGCGATAGAGCCGCGCTTGCAGCTTTGCCTGCTCCGCGCCGTCGTAGTCACGCATGCGCTCGCGCGATTGCACCACGATCAACCAGTTGCGGTAGCTCAGCAGCGGCGGCACCGGCTTCAGCGCGTTGGATCGCAACGCGTATTTCTCGGCCGCGTCCCACTGCTCGAGACGCAACGCCACCTCACCCAGGCGGCTCCAAAGCGCACGGTCTTCAGGTGCAATCTCGAGCGCAGCCCGAAGGTGTCGGAAGGCAAGTGCGAAATTGCCCACCGCACGCGCGTCTTCGGCCCGGCGCCAGGCCGAGACAACTTGTGGGTTGTCGAAGGTGTGAGTGACCTTGGCGGGCTGCTCGACCAGCTGCACGGGACTGCGTTCGACAGGTTGTCCCACGCCACCGAGGCTGCTGCAGGCAGAGACCAACAACACAGCCACGAGCGCGGCCGCGCTCCGGCCTAATCGCCGGCCCGCGCTCGGGACACTGTTCAGTTGTGCGTTCAACCTGCGCATGCAGATCACTCCCACTCGATTGTCGCCGGCGGTTTTCCGGAAATGTCGTATACGACCCGCGACACACCCGGCAACCGGTTGATGATGCGACGCGAGACTTCGTCCAGGAAATCATAGGGCAAGTGCGCCCACCTCGCCGTCATGAAATCAGTGGTTTCGACTGCGCGCAGAGCGATCACTGGCGCATAGCGCCGGCCGTCGCCGGTGACACCGACGGATTTGACCGGCAGAAACACCGCAAAGGCCTGTGAAACCGCGTCGTAGAGGTTATGTTCGCGCAGTGCGCTGATGAATATATCGTCCGCTTCACGCAGCAGGTCCGCCGAGGCTTTATTGACCTCACCAAGGATGCGAACACCCAAACCGGGCCCTGGAAAGGGGTGGCGATACACCATGCTGCGGGGCAGCCCGAGCGCGACTCCGACAGCGCGCACTTCGTCTTTGAAGAGCTCGCGCAAGGGTTCGAGCAACTCAAGTGACATGTGCTCGGGCAAGCCACCGACGTTGTGATGACTCTTAATCACGTGCGCTTTGCCGGTCTTGGCACCGGCTGACTCAATCACATCTGGGTAGATAGTGCCTTGCGCAAGCCAGCTGACGCCATCGAGCTTGGTTGCTTCGCGCTCAAATTCCGCGATGAATTGGTGACCAATGGCGACCCGCTTGGCCTCGGGATCGGACACGCCGTCAAGCACGCCCAAAAAACGCGACTCGGCATCCACTCGAACGACTCGCACACCCATGTTTTCAGCGAAGGTCTGCATGACTTGATCGCCTTCGTTGAGCCGCAGCAAGCCGTTATCAACGAAGACACACGTGAGTTGGTCCCCAATAGCTTGGTGCAGCAAGGCCGCCACGACCGAAGAATCAACGCCGCCCGAGAGTCCGAGCAGCACGTTATCGTCACCGACCTGCTCTCGCACCTGTGCAATCAAATCGCTGGCGATGGTGTCTGCACGCCACAAGCCCTGGCAACCGCAAATCTCACGAACGAATCTCTCGTAGATTGCGCCGCCTTGCGGGGTGTGGGTGACTTCGGGGTGAAATTGCAGCGCATAGAAACGCTTGGCCTTGTTTGCCATACCGGCGAGAGGCGCGTGATCACTGCTCGCGATGCACACAAATTCCGGCGGCATCCCTTCCACTCGATCGCCGTGGCTCATCCACACGTCCAACAAACCGTGGCCCTCGGCATTGCCACGGTCCTGGATGTCCCGCAACAGATCAGAGTGACCGCGCGCACGCACTTCGGCGTAGCCAAATTCAGAGGTGTTGGACGGCTCTACCCGCCCGCCTAGCATGGCGGCCATGATTTGCATGCCGTAGCACACGCCCAGTACCGGCACGCCGAGCTCAAACACCAATGGGTCCGGTTTGAGCGCGTCCTCAACGGCCGTGGCTGACTCTGGGCCGCCCGAGAGAATGATGCCGTTTGGCGCAAAGGCGCGCAGCGCTTCAGCGTTGATATCACCGCTGTGCAACTCGCAGTACACCCCAGCTTCGCGGACTCGGCGCGCAATGAGTTGGGTAAATTGGGATCCAAAATCCAGAACGAGAATGCGTTCCTGGTGAATGTCTGTCATGGCGTATCAAATCGATTCAGCGAAGTGGAATGCGTGCGTGCTGAGGCCATTATTGGCCTCTAGCTGACGCGGTAGTTGGGTGCTTCTTTGGTGATGGTGACGTCGTGCGGATGGCTCTCGGTCACACCGGCATTGGTCGTGCGCACGAAGGCCGAACGGGTGCGCATATCATCTATTGTCGGACAGCCGCAGTAGCCCATGCTCGCGCGCAAGCCGCCAAGCAATTGATGCAGCACGCCGGCCAGTGGGCCCTTGTACGGCACACGCCCCTCTATACCTTCAGGCACAAGCTTTTCGGTCGCGCTGCCGCTTTGGAAATAGCGGTCAGATGAGCCTTGGCGCATCGCACCAACACTGCCCATGCCACGGTAGGATTTGTAACTGCGGCCCTGCCACAGCTCGACTTCGCCGGGCGCCTCTTCGGTGCCGGCAAACAAGCTGCCGATCATGATCGCGTTGGCACCTGTCGAGACCGCTTTGGCAAAATCACCCGAGTAACGCACACCGCCGTCGGCAATCGCGCCAACGCCTGTGCCCTCGAGCGCGCCGACCACGCCGTCAATGGCGGAGATCTGCGGCATGCCGACGCCGGCGACTACGCGCGTGGTGCAAATAGAGCCAGGTCCAATACCCACTTTCACGGCGTCGGCGCCGGCATCAGCCAGCGCACGCGCGGCGTCACCGGTTGCGATATTGCCTGCAATCACATCGACCTTAAAGTTCGACTTGATCCACTTGACGCTTTCAATCACGCCCGCCGAATGACCGTGTGCGGTGTCCACAACCAACAGGTCCACACCCGCTTCGACCAGCTTCTCCGCCCGTATTTCGGTGTCAGACCCCGTGCCGACGGCGGCCGCCACACGCAGCCGCCCCTCGCCGTCTTTGCAGGCGTTGGGGAAATCGTGCGATTTCTGAATGTCTTTGACAGTGATCATGCCACGCAAATCGAAGCTCTCTGAGACCACTAGCACTTTCTCAATGCGGTGGCGGTGCAACAGACCGATCACGTCGTCGCGAGAGGCACCCTCGCGCACCGTTACTAGATCATCTCGGGCGGTCATGACAACAGAGACTGGAGCGTCGAGCCGGGTTTCGAATCGCAAATCACGCTGAGTGACGATGCCTTGCAAGCCATCTTGGTCAACCACTGGCAAGCCGGAGATTCCGTGCGCGCGGGTGATATCGAGCACCTCACGGACTGTTGTTTGTGGGTTGACGCTGATGGGTTCACGGATCACACCAGACTCAAATTTCTTGACGCGCTGAACCTCCACCACTTGGTTCTCTACGGCCATGTTCTTGTGCACCACGCCAATGCCGCCTTCTTGCGCCAGCGCGATGGCGAGCGACGATTCCGTGACCGTATCCATCGCAGCTGACATCACCGGAATGTTCAGCGAGATATTTTTAGTGAGGCGTGTTTGCAGAGAGACGTCGCGTGGCAGAACATTTGATTCGGCCGGTACCAGCAAGACGTCGTCAAACGTCAGGGCTTCGTTGAGTATGCGCATCGGTGAAAGGGGCTCCAGAGGGGTGCTGAGCGCGGACGTTTCACAGGGGAACCATCGCGCCACGATGCGGAGGCATTATACCCGATTGCATCGCGAACCCGCGCGCCAAATCTCATCTCTCATTGGTTACACTGCCAGTTGTGAATAGCCAAGAAACACTGACTCGCGCAGAGCGCGACGTCTACACCGTCTCCCGACTGAACCGCACGATCAAAGAATTGGTCGAGCTGACCCTCGGTGCGCTCTGGGTGGAGGGCGAAATCAGCAATCTCGCGACGCCAGCGTCGGGCCACATGTATTTCTCGCTCAAAGACTCCGGCGCGCAAGTACGCTGCGCATTTTTTAAGCAGCGCGCGCGCAACTGTCGCCTGACCCTTGAGCACGGCCAGCGTGTGCGGCTGCGTGCTCGCGCCTCTATTTACGAGCCGCGAGGTGACTACCAACTCATCGTCGAATCGGTCGAGGCCGCCGGCGACGGCTTACTACAACAGCAATACCTCGAGAACCTAAGACGCTTTGAAGCCGAAGGATTGTTCGATGCGGCACGCAAGCAGCCGCTGCCGTCCTACCCCTCGCACATCGGTGTCGTAACCTCGCGCAGCGGGGCGGCTGTGCGCGACGTGATTGAAGTGCTGCGCCGACGCTATCCACTGGCACGCGTGTTGATCTACCCAACCACCGTGCAAGGCACGACCGCGGCCCGACAAATCGCCGCGGCCATTGATCTCGCCAACGACCACGCCGTCGTCGATGTGTTGTTGGTGGTGCGGGGCGGCGGTTCGCTCGAAGACTTGTGGGCCTTTAACGAAGAGCCCGTGGTGCGAGCAGTGGCGCGCAGCCAAATCCCGACCGTCAGTGGCGTTGGACACGAAGTCGACACCACGCTGTGCGACTTCACTGCCGACAGCCGCGCGCCGACACCGTCCGCCGCCGCAGAGCTCGTCAGCCCGCCACTGGATCAATTGAGTCAGCGTCTGGTAGTCGCGGAGCGCCGCCTCCTGCGCAACATAACGGACCGTGTACAACAAAACCGTAAACAACTTAAGAGCATCCAATCGCGGCTCTTGCGGCAACACCCCGAGCGCCGCGTCGAGACCGCCGCTCAGCGCATTGATCGCGCAATGATGCGCCTTCAACGGTTGGGCCACGAGCTGCCACGCACTCGAATCGCACAGCTCGACGCGCTCACAGCTAGGCTAAACGCCGTCTCGCCGCGGCGGCAGCTGCGTGAGCGCCGGCTCGCTGTCAATGCACTCTCAACCCGCATGACACTCGGCATTCAACGCAAAACACAAGCGGCTCAAGCGGCCTTGAACGCAGCCATGCGCACGCTCGACGCGGTCAGTCCACTGGCAACTCTGGAACGCGGTTTCGCCGTGGTCAGACGCGACGACACAGGCGCAGTGGTATACGATGCCGCCTCGGTCCAACCGGCAGATCGATTGCGCATCCGCGTCAGGCTCGGTGAAATCGTCGCAGACGCCGCTGAAATCACACCGTGCGACAAGAAATAAGTCCATTGCCGCCTGCTGCAAACTGGAGATCAAAATGGCCACTTTTACCCCGTTGAATGACGGCTTTGCTGTCAGCGCGCAACTGACAACTGACGATGTCGACGCCGCCGCTGACGCCGGATTCAAGCACCTCATTTGCAACCGCCCAGATGATGAAGAGCCAGGTCAACCCAGTTTTGCCGAGATCAGCGAGCGCGCCAGCAAGCTCGGTATGAGTGTCCACAACATCCCCTTTGATGGCGCGACACTCAACGGCGCGGTGATCGACGCCATGGCGCATACGCTTGCGACGCTTGACGGTCCGGTGTTGTCATATTGCCGTTCAGGAACACGCTGCAGTCTCGCGTGGAGCGCGCTTCAAGTGCGCGCGGGAGACGATATCGACTCCGTTCAGCTCGCCACCCGAAATGCAGGCTACGATCTAGGCCCACAACGCGCGATAATTCTCGCACTAGCAACCTAAACCGAAACTGTTTGTGTTAGAATGGTTAGGTGGTTAGTTTTTCTACCTTTTTGCTTTTTGAGCGTGACCGTGGTATCAAGTCCGGCTTGATTCAGCGGAGAGGCAATCAGGATGGCTGCTAAGAAAAAGGCCGCAACAGGCAAAAAAACCGCTGCGGCAACTAAAAAGAAGGCTGCTGCAAGCAAAACCACGACAGACGCCGCTAAAGCGACGCCTGCAAAAGCGGCTAAGAAAACCACCGCCAAGACAACGGCTAGCAAAAAGGTTTCGGCAAAAAAGGCCGTTGCCAAAAAGAAGGTGTCCGCCAAAGTGGCGACCAAGAAATCTTCTGCTGAGAGCAAGACAGAAACAAAAAAGGTTGCGGCTGCAACCCAACAAGCAGCTACAACCAAACCCAAACCCCGTAATCCCCCTAAACCCAGTAAGAAACAGACTGTGCAAAGCGCCTCATCGACTCCTGAAAATACAGACGAATACATGAACTCCGAGCAAAGCGAACACTTTCGCACCAAGCTTCTCGAGTGGAAGCACCAGCTCATGGAAGAGGTTGACAGGACTGTTGACCACATGAAGGACGACGCAACTAACTTTCCCGATCCAAACGATCGCGCGACTCAGGAAGAGGAATTCAGCCTCGAACTTCGCACGCGCGATCGCGAGCGCAAGCTCATCAAGAAGATCGACGAATCACTTCGCGCCATTGATAGCGGCGACTACGGTTATTGCGAAAGTTGTGGCATTGAGATCGGCACAGCCCGTCTCGAAGCCCGCCCCACCGCGACCTTGTGCATCGATTGCAAGACGATGGAAGAAATCCGCGAGCGACAGTCAGCCTAAGCTGCCTGCCTACCGTGACACCGGTTGGGCGCTTTGCGCCCTCACCATCCGGCCCGCTCCACGCGGGATCCCTGCTCGCCGCACTGGCGAGCTATGTAGACACCAAAGCACGTTCCGGCCGCTGGCTGCTGCGCATAGACGACATTGACGCGACGCGCGCACGACCGGACGCGATCACGGCCATCCGCAATGCGCTAGACGCTCACGGCCTGATAAGCGACCGCGACACACTTTTCCAGTCAACTCGCTTATCTCATTATGCTGAGGCCCTCGATCAACTCTGGGCACATGGCCTTGTCTACAGCTGCGATTGTTCACGCGCCACACTGCGCCAGCGCTCGCTCGACTTAGGGCATGGCCGATACAATGCGCATTGCGCTGACCGCCAGCTGCCCAGATGCGCAGAGCACGCCAACCGCCTGCGTGTGCCCACGCGCGAGGTTTTCTGGCGTGAAGGGAAAATCACAAAACGCGAGAATGTCGCAGAAACGACTGGCGACTTTGTTCTCAAGCGACGAGACGGCGTTTTCGCCTACCAACTGGCCATCGTTGTAGACGACGCGCTTGACGCCGTAACCGATGTGGTGCGCGGTCAAGACTTGCAAGACAACACCGCAAGACAAGTCTATTTGCAGCAGTGTTTGGGCCTGCCGACACCCCGGTACCGCCACGTGCCATTGTTATATGGACAGGACGGTCGAAAGCTCAGTAAATCCAATGGCGCACTGCCCATTGACCCGACTACTCCCCTGCAAAACCTCGAACGCGCCTGGGCCGCGCTTGGTCAATCGCCAGCGCCAGCAGCATGCGACACGCCCACCGCGTTTTTGATATGGGCAGTGCAGCACTGGCAACCAGACGCCGCGACAGTGTTTCTTCCCGACACGTTTTGATAGTATTGGGTGAAACTATCGCGTGATGTTACGTTGAGTAACGCCAGCTGAGAGCACTACGTGGACAGTAAATCGCCCGTCCCCAAACCACCACGCGCCCGCCGCGACTACATGGTGTTGGCCATTTTGCTCGGGCTGTTGCTGTTCAACTCGCCGTTCTACACCTGGTGGGTCGATGCCACACCGCCGTGGTACGTGCCATACGCGTTTTGGCTTTTGCTCATAGTGGCCATCGCTTTCAACCAGTTCGGTGCCTCTCGCGATGATTAACGCCTGGGTGCTTTTTGGCTCTGCGCTGGGTTACCTCGCGTTGTTATTTGTCATCGCCTGGGCGGCTGACAACGGCTGGATTCCACGATGGATCATCCGCCACCCAATCACCTACACCTTGTCGCTTGGCGTCTATGCCACGTCTTGGAGCTATTACGGCAGTGTGGGCTTCGCACAGAATGACGGCATCGGGTTTCTCACCATCTACCTCGGGCTGACCCTCGCGTTTGCAGCCACGCCCATTTTACTGCAGCCCATTCTACGTCTAGTGCGCGAGTACCAATTGTCTTCGCTTGCGGACTTGCTGGCATTTCGCTACCGCGGGCGTGTGACCGGTGTGGTGGTCACAGGGCTGATGCTGATTGGTTTAATCCCATACCTGTCATTGCAAGTGCGGGCGATCACCCAATCAACCGATTTGTTAATCGAAGCCGAGAGTGATTACCTCGCGATTGCTTTTTGCGTCACCTTGGTTTTGTTCACTGTGTTATTTGGCGCGCGTCACCTGACACCGCGCGAGCGCCACGCCGGTCTGGTCACGGCCATCGCCTTTGAAAGTGCGATCAAACTCATTGCCCTGATGTCCGTAGGCCTTTTTGCGTGGTTTGGCGTACTCGGTGGCAGTGATTTCGGTGCGTGGCTCGAGGCAAACCCTGAAGCATTGACCGCATTGTATGAACCGGTTTCACAGGGGTCGTGGACCAGTCTAATGGTGTTGTCTTTTTGCGCAGCATTTCTGCTGCCTAGGCAATTTCACATGATGTTCACCGAGAACGACAACCCGCGTTCTCTTGAAATTGCGTCCTTTGCATTCCCTCTCTATCTCCTGCTTTTGAATTTGCCCATCATTCCAATACTCTGGGCTGGCGAGCAACTGGTGCCAGGCACACCGGCTGACATGTACGTGCTTGCTATCACGCAACACGCCAACAACGACTGGTTAACTGTGCTCGCCTTTGTCGGTGGCATCTCCGCTGCGAGCGCCATGATCATCGTGACAACACTGTCACTGTCGGCAATGTGCATGACGCACTGGTTCCTACCCGCGGGCCTGAGCCGAGCCAATTTGCGTCACGACTTGCACTTGAGCATCTTGTGGGGCCGGCGCGTACTGATCGCGCTGATCATGCTGCTGACCTATGGCTTTTACCGCGTCATTGAGCTCAACTCGGGTCTGGCGCAGATGGGGTTGATCAGTTTTGTCGCTGTCGCCCAATTCCTGCCTGGCGTTCTTGCCTTGCTGTTCTGGTCTCGCGCCACGCAAGAGGGCTTTTTGCTCGGGCTGATGGGCGGTGCGATTGTCTGGTTCAGCCTGCTTATTTTACCGCTGGTGAGCCATTCCGATTTGCTCGACCAACCACTGCTGGTACAGCAACTTTTTGGTGGCGGTGAAGACATCTGGGGCAATGTGACCTTCTGGAGTTTGACAGTCAACGCCGTGTTTCTTGTGATCGGCTCGATGGTCACCCGACCCACTTTGGACGAGATAGAAGCTGCAGAGAACTGTGTGAGTGACATTTCTCGGCCGTTGACCGGCACAGTATCAGCCTTGTCACCTGAACAGTTTGAGCGTCAGCTGATCAATGTTATGGGGCAAAAAGCCGCCCGCCGCGAAGTTGATACAGCGTTGCACGAGCTGGGTTTTCAGCCAGATGAAGCAAGGCCCGCGCAGCTGCGGCAACTGCGCGAGCGCATCGAGCGAAATTTATCGGGACTGCTCGGCCCTGTGCTCGCACGCCTGATAGTCGATGACAGATTGCACTTGAAGCAACGCACACACGAGGCCCTGTCTGACAGCATGCGTTTTATGGAGGGCCATCTTGAGCAATCGCGAACGCAGCTGCGCGGTGCAATGCGCCAGCTAGACGATCTACGACGCTATCACCGAGACGTGTTGCGTGAGCTGCCCATTGGCGTGTGCTCACTCGATGGCCCCGGCACCATAGTGATTTGGAATTCAGCCATGGCGCGTATCACCGGTATTGAGCCCGTGCTCGCCGAGGGCCGAAGCCCAGACCACTTGCCGGCTCCCTGGGACAGTGTGTTGACCACTTTTGTCGCGGGCTCTGACACCCACCGCAATGAACGACTGGCGAACGACACTGACACATCGCGCAGTATCAACCTCCATAAATCTGCAATCGAAACCAGTGTGAATGCGCCCGAGGCGCGACGCGGTATCGTCATATTGGTGGAGGACCGCACCGCGGTAGAAACGCTGGAAGCCGAGCTCGCCCACTCCGAACGACTCGCCTCTATTGGCCGTTTTGCTGCTGGGGTTGCGCATGAAATTGGCAACCCGCTCACGGGCATTGACAGCATCGCGCAAAACCTCGCGTTTGAGGAGTCTGCCGGCGCGATTGAGCAAGCCGGCCAAGATATCGTGGTTCAGACACGGCGAATTGGCGCCATCGTCAAATCCTTGCTCGCCTTCTCACGAGGCGAGCCCCTGTCACCGCCAGACAGAGAAGTTTTCAGTTTGCTGTCTTGTATTGAGGAAGCCTGTGCATTGGTTGCACTCGACGAGCGTGCAAGGGATCTCAGTATCCGCGTCGAGTGCCCACCCGCACTGCAACTGGCGGGCGATCAGCAGAAAATCATGCAGATGCTTGTCAACCTACTCAGCAATGCCTGCGACGCCTCGGTTCCCCAAGATGAAATTTGTATCGTCGCTGAGCAGCATGGTTCGCGAGCGTTTATTTCAGTGATCGACAACGGCTGCGGCATAGAGCCCGCACACATCAAACGCCTGTTCGAACCCTTCTTCACAACCAAACACGCGAGCCGTGGCACTGGGCTCGGCCTTCCGTTGGTGCACGCCATAGTCAAAGAGCACGGCGGCCGCGTTGCCGTACAAAGTCACTGCGACACCGGCACAACTTTTAAAGTGACGCTGCCAATCCACTCCCAAACAATACAAGCCAGAACCGTATGAGCCGACTCTTGATCATCGATGATGAATCTGTCATCCGCAAAGCCTTGCGGCGTTTTTTTGAACGCTCTGGCTACGATGTCGACATCTGTGGCTCGGTCGAGGATGCCGCGACTTTACCGCTAGACAGTTTTGACATCATCATCAGTGATTTACGCCTGCCCGGTGAACCGGGTACCGCCATTTTGAAATTGGTGAACAACGTTCCCGTTATCATCATGACGAGCTATGCCAGCGTGCGCTCTGCTGTCGACGCTATCAGAGAAGGGGCAATTGATTACATCAGCAAGCCTTTTGATCACGAAGAGTTGTTGCTTTTGGTCGAGCGCACGCTTGCAAAAGGACGTGAGAAACGCCAGCGCTCGGCCCTCGAGCACGACATAGAGCGCGACTATCCCAGCACCTCACTGATCGGTGACAGTCCGTCGATGCGCACGGCTGTGAGCCACATGGAGAAAGTGGCCCCAATTGACATGCCGGTGCTGATCTCCGGCGAACCTGGAACCGGC
This sequence comes from uncultured Granulosicoccaceae bacterium, assembly GCA_937925815.1. GTDB lineage: Bacteria > Pseudomonadota > Gammaproteobacteria > CALCKW01 > CALCKW01 > CALCKW01. The sequence goes on from CALAMQ010000031.1 coordinate 13,538, forward strand.
AAAGAGCTCTTCGCTCGAGCGATTCACAACCGCAGCAATCGACGAGACGGCCCCTTTGTTGCGGTCAACTGCGGTACAAGCCCAGATGGCATGATCGAAGCCGAGTTGTTTGGACATGATCACGAGAGCAATGAATCGCAAGCTGAGCCCCGCAAAGGACTGGCCGAAGCCGCCAATGGCGGCACGCTCTTCCTCTCTGCAGTGGACGAGCTGACCACCGATGCGCAAGCGCGGTTGCTGCACCTGTTGCGCCACAGCGAGGTCAGGCCAATCGGTGCGAGCTACACCCGGAAAGTCGATGTGCGTGTACTCGCCTCAGCACGCACCGACCTGACAACAGCGGTGACCGAAGAGCGTTTTGACAGCGCACTGCTCTACACATTGCGCGTGGTTGAGATCACGCTACCGCCACTGCGCGAGCGCGCTGAGGACATTGATGCGCTCTCGACGCATTTCTTGCAGCGCTCCGCCGAGCGGCTCAACCGCAGCTTTGAGGGCTTCGATCAAGACGCGCGCACGGCCTTGGCCAACTACCACTGGCCCGGCAACGTGCGCGAGCTCGCCAATGCGATTGAGCGCGCCGCGATTCTCTGCGATGGGCCGTCGGTGCCCGGCAGTCAACTCGTTCTCCAGCAGCCGCCATCTCAATTACCACCCATTGAGCTGAGCCTGGATGACTACTTCCGTCACTTCGTCGAGACTCACCAGCGCAAGCTCACCGAAACGGAGCTCGCCGCGCGTTTAGGAATCAGTCGCAAAGCACTTTGGGAGCGTCGCCAGCGTATGGGCATACCCCGCCAGCGCGGCAACGCTGTTTAGTTTGGTAACACGATCGCTCGGACCAAGGCGACCTGAGCAAATCGCTGCGATCAAGCCATTGATTTCACTGCGCACAATGGCTGCATGACAGAAGTCGCCGGTGCAGGAATAATAGTGCTTGATACGCGGTGCCCCGCCGCACCCCGAACACGGACGCAAACACACTGTTTGCCCAACAGGAGACCAGTATGTCTGAAGACATGATCTACCCGGTGCCAGCCGACTTCGGCTCTAGCGACACCCTGACTGCGGCTGACTACGAACGCATGTACCGGGCCTCTGTTGATGACCCCGCCGCGTTCTGGGCCGAGCAATGCGAAAAATTTCTGACCCTGAGCAAGCCCTGGGACACTGTTCTCGACTGGGACTACCACAAAGCGCACATTCGCTGGTTCGAGGGCGCTGAGCTCAACGTCTCTGAAAACTGCCTCGACCGACACTTGGCCACACGCGGCGACCAAACAGCCATCATCTGGGAGGGCGACAACCCAGACGACAGCCTGTCGCTGAGCTACCGTGATCTGCACGCGGCGGTGTGCCGCTTTGCCAATGGCATGAAGTCACTCGGGGTCTCACGCGGCGACCGTGTGTGCATCTATATGCCAATGATCCCCGAAGCCGCTGTGGCGATGCTCGCGTGCACGCGCATCGGCGCGGTCCACTCCATCGTCTTTGGCGGCTTCTCACCGGACGCGCTCAGAGACCGCATCCTCGACGCCGAGTGCAAGATTGTCATCACAGCCGACGAAGGCGTGCGCGGCGGCAAGGCCGTGCCACTGAAGGCCAACGCCGACATTGCCTGCGACGGTGCCGATTGCGTTGATCATGTGGTGGTGGTCAAGCGCACCGGCGGTGACGTCGCCCACCACGCACCCCGCGATGTCTGGTACCACGAGCTGGTCGCAGACCAGAGCGACGATTGCGCTGCTGAGCGCATGGGCGCAGAGGACCCGCTGTTCATCCTCTACACCTCCGGTTCCACCGGCAAACCCAAGGGCGTTTTGCACACTACTGCGGGTTACCTGCTGCAAGCCGCCGCGACCCACAAATACACCTTTGACTACCGCGACGGCGAGGTGTTTTGGTGCACCGCCGATGTCGGCTGGGTCACCGGTCACAGCTACATTGTCTACGGACCGCTGGCCAACGGCGCAACCACCTTGATGTTTGAAGGGGTGCCAAACTACCCAACCGTCAGCCGCTTTTGGGACGTCGTCGACAAGCACAATGTCGCGACCTTCTACACCGCACCCACGGCAATACGCGCGCTGATGGCGCACGGCGACGCACCGGTCGCGCAGACCTCACGCAAGAGCCTGCGCCTGCTCGGCACTGTCGGTGAGCCAATCAACCCCGAGGCCTGGGAGTGGTACCACAAGGTCGTTGGCGACAGCCGCTGCCCGATTGTCGATACGTGGTGGCAAACGGAGACTGGTGGTCACTTGATCACGCCACTGCCCGGCGCGACCGACCTCAAACCGGGTTCTGCAACGCACCCCTTCTTCGGCGTTCAGCTCGCACTCCTCGACGACCAGGGCAAGGAACTGCCCGACACCGGAGATCAATCTGGCGTGCTTGTGGTCAAGCACCCCTGGCCCGGTCAGATGCGCAGCATCTACGGCAACCACGAACGCTTCTTTGAAACCTACTTTCAGATGTACCCGGGATATTACTTCTCGGGCGATGGCGCGCGACGTGACGCCGACGGTTACTGGTGGATCACTGGTCGCGTTGATGACGTCATCAACGTCTCGGGCCACCGCATGGGCACAGCTGAAATCGAGTCGGCGCTGGTATTACACGAGAGCGTCGCTGAAGCCGCTGTGGTCGGCTACCCGCACGAAATCAAAGGACAGGGCATCTACGCTTACGTGACTTTAATGGCGGGGATCGAAGCAACGGACGAACTGCGTTCAGAGCTGGTCAAGCACGTGCGCACCGAGATCGGACCGATAGCCACACCGGACGTGCTGCAGTGGGCGCCAGGCTTGCCAAAAACGCGGTCGGGCAAAATCATGCGCCGCATTTTGCGTAAGATTGCCCACAATGAAATCGACAGCCTCGGCGACACCTCAACGCTCGCCGATCCAGCAGTGGTCGACGACCTGATCGCCAACCGCACGGTCAGTTAAACGAAGCTGCAATGCAAAAAGCCCGGCTATTCGCCGGGCTTTTTTTGATCGCGTCACCGCACGCCTACAAGTCAAGCACGGTTCACTAGCCCGCCAGACGGCGCCACGTGTCGACAACCGTGTCCGGGTTCAGCGACACGCTTTCGATTCCCTCAGACTGCAGCCACTGCGCAAAATCAGCGTGGTCTGATGGACCTTGCCCGCAGATACCGACGTATTTCTCGCGCCGCAGACAGGCTTTAATCGCCATCGACAACAGCGCCTTTACCGCCGGGTCGCGCTCGTCAAATTGGGCGGCGACGAGCTCGGAATCGCGGTCCAGACCGAGCGTGAGCTGGGTCAAGTCGTTTGAACCAATAGAAAAGCCGTCAAAAAGATCGAGAAAATCATCGGCCAACAGGGCATTAGTTGGCAATTCACACATCATCACAACGCGCAGCCCGTTCTCGCCTTTTTTAAGGCCCTGCTCCGCCATCACGTCGAGCACACGCTGGCCTTCGTCGACTGTGCGAACGAAAGGCACCATGAGTTCAACGTTGCTAAACCCCATGTCCTCGCGCACCCGTTTCATTGCTTCACATTCCATGTGAAAGCAATCGCGGAAGTGTTCAGATACGTAGCGCGCCGCACCGCGAAAGCCGAGCATCGGGTTTTCTTCTTCTGGCTCAAACTGCGCACCGGCAACCAGCTTGCGGTATTCGTTGGATTTGAAATCCGACAACCTGACGATAACTTTGCGCGGCCAAAATGCGGCTGCAATGGACGCCACGCCTTCGGCGAGCCGAGACACGAAGAAATCACGCGGGTTTGCGTATCCCGCCGACATCCGCTGCACAGTGGCACGCGTCTCCTCGTCCAACGCGTCGGGCTCGAGCACCGCTTTGGGGTGCACACCAATCATATTGTTGATAATAAATTCGAGACGAGCGAGACCGACACCGTGGTTCGGCATCTGCCCGAATTGAAACGCGAGCTCTGGATTGCCAATGTTCATCATGACCTTGAGATCAATTTCCGGCAAATCGCCTGTCGCCTGCGTTGTGATCTCAACCAATTGGCGGTCCGCGTAGACCGTACCAGTATCACCTTCGGCGCACGAGACAGTGACCATGCGGTCTTCTTTGAGCAGGTCAGTTGCATCGCCGCAGCCAACCACAGCAGGAATGCCGAGCTCGCGAGCGATGATCGCTGCGTGACAAGTTCGGCCACCGCGATTGGTGACAATCGCTGCCGCGCGTTTCATGACCGGCTCCCAATTGGGGTCTGTCATGTCGGTGACGAGCACATCGCCGTCCTGAACGCGGTTCATCTCCGAGGCGTCCACCACCAGCCGCACCGGTCCAATACCAATTTTCTGGCCGATAGCACGGCCAGTACACAAGCGCTCGCCTGTGGATTTCAGTGTATAGCGCTCGGTTGAGTCAGCACGCTCACGGCTCTTGACCGTCTCAGGGCGTGCTTGCAATATAAAGAGCTCGCCGCTGCGCCCGTCGAGCCCCCACTCAATGTCCATTGGACGCCCATAGTGGCGTTCAATCACGACCGCGTAGTCGGCGAGTTGAACCACCTGTGCGTCGGTCAATGAGAACTGCAACTGCTGTTCCTCTGGCACGTCGATCGTTTGCACTGACAGACCTGCACTCGTGGTCTCAGTGAAGGTCATCATGCTGAGCTTGCTGCCGAGATTTCGGCGCACGATGGGGTCGTAGCCCTTCGCGAGCATGGTTTTGTGAACGTAAAATTCGTCCGGGTTGACCGCGCCCTGCACCACGGTTTCACCGAGGCCGTAGCTCGAAGTGATAAACACCACGTCGCGAAATCCAGACTCGGTGTCCAATGTGAACATCACACCGGCTGCACCGGTGTCCGAACGCACCATGCGCTGCACCCCAGCCGAGAGCGCGACCTGACTGTGATCAAAGCCCTGGTGTACGCGGTAGCTGATGGCGCGGTCGTTATAGAGAGAGGCAAATACGTGGTGAATCGCTTCAACCACATTGTCCTCACCGACAATGTTCAGGTAGCTCTCTTGCTGGCCGGCAAACGAGGCGTCGGGAAGGTCTTCGGCCGTCGCCGACGAGCGCACCGCGACACTGAGCGCGGGATCGTCCGCCACCATGTCGCAAAATTGCTTGCGGATGGCCTCATCCAGCTCGCGTGGGAACGGCGTCTGCATGATCCAGTCGCGAATGCGCTGACCGGTTTCAGCGAGTGCGACCACGTCCTCTGGGTCGAGGACGGCGAGCGCCTCGTCTATTCGCTGGGACAGCCCATCGGTTTCAAGGAACAGCCGGTAGGCATCGGAGGTGGTAGCAAATCCCCCCGGCACTTTGACGCCGACACCCGAAAGCTGGCTAATCATTTCTCCCAGAGAAGCGTTTTTGCCGCCGACAATTTCAACATCTGTCATCCGCAGCACGCGAAAGTCTTTGACCAGTTCCAGTGAGCTCATTGTGCGTCCTCTGTCGCAAAACGGTGGCCCGAAGGCCGAATGTGCTTCTTTAGTGTTTCTAGAATAAAACAGTCTTGCACAGTGTATCGGTGACTCTGTCTACAATTTGATACATCAATTGACGAAAAGGACGTCTGTATGGGCTGGTCGACGCGCACAGTGTTCTATGTGTCTGACAGTACGGGCATTACAGCCCAGACACTTGGCCAGAGCCTGATGTCCCAATTTGAGACCGTCCAGACCCGCGTGGTGGTGGTGTCTTTTGTCAGCGGGGTCGAAGAGGCCGAGGCCTGCCTCGCGCGCATCGCCAGTGCCGCCGCCGAGGACGATAACCGTCCGCTGGTCTTCTCAACCTTGGTCGACGCCGATCTCGCGCGCATTCTCGACCGCGCCGACGCCCTGCACATGGACCTGTTTCGAAGCTTCCTCACGCCGCTTGAGCAAGAACTCGGCATGAAATCAACGCATTACGTGGGTCGCTCGCACGCACAAGTCGATACCACGCAGTATTTGCGGCGCATGGACGCAGTCAATTACAGCCTGCAACACGATGACGGTCAGAGCCACAGCCATCTCGACCACGCCGAAGTCATACTCGTCGGTGTGAGCCGCAGCGGCAAGACCCCAACCAGTCTCTATCTCGCGATGCACTACGGCATTTACGCCGCAAACTACCCGTTGATTCCGGAAGACTTTGAACGTGACGACTTACCGGCCGAGCTGCACCATCACACCGAGCGCTTGATTGGCCTGAGCATTGACCCTGAGCGGTTATCGTCAATTCGCGGCGAGCGCCGGCCCAACTCGCGTTACGCAGCGCTGCCATCGTGCCGCGCCGAGACACGTGCCGCCGAAAGACTCATGACACGCCACGGCATCCCCTGGCTCAATTCGACCGCCAAATCGATCGAAGAACTCGCCGCCGAAATCGTGCAGCGCCGCTCACTGGACACCGCGCGTATCTAAACTGGCCTCAGCGGCCAGCTTCGAGTGCTGCGATGCGCTGATCGAGCGGTGGGTGGGTCGAGGCCAGGCGTTGCATCAAACTGCCGCGGCCACCGAGAATGCCAAAGGCGGCCATCGACGCTGGCAGTCCCTCGGGATCGTGAACCCGTTGCAGTGCGCGCAGCGCGCCAATCATGCCGTCGCGGCTGGCCAAATCCGCACCAGCACGGTCGGCCACAAATTCACGCCGGCGTGAAAACCACGCTGCAATAAAGCTTGCAAGGATACCGAGCACAAATTCTGCGGCGAGGCTTACCACCATGTACACCATGTAGTTACCGCGCTGGCCATTGCGTCCCCCGCCGGCAATCTGGCCGATGATTCGGGCAAAAAATATGACAAAGGTGTTCAGTACGCCCTGAATCAAGCCCATGGTCACCATGTCGCCGTTTGCTGCGTGACCCACTTCGTGTCCGAGCACGGCCTCGACTTCATCGCGCTGCATGTGCTCAAGCAGCCCAGTACTGACCGCGATCAACGAACTGTTGCGGTTCATGCCCGTGGCAAAAGCGTTGGGTTGTGGTGACTGAAATACGCCCACCTCGGGCTGACCTATACCCGCTTGCTCTGCTTGGCGGTAGACGGTGTCACGCAGCCAGCGCTCTGTTTCGTTGGAAGGTTCGTCGATGATGTGAACCCCCATTGACCGCTTGGCCATGGATTTCGACATCGCAAGGGAGATGAACGAGCCGGCAAAGCCCGCGATCACAGCGAAGAGAAAGAGTCCCTGGTAGTTGCCAGGCCCAATCATTTGGTCGATACCCAACAGCCTTGACGTGATGCTGAAAACCAGCATCACGGCGGCGTTGGTGGCGAGAAACATCAAAATCCGTGTCATGGTCGCTCCAGTCGCGCATCCGAGTAAAAAATGGGGTCGCAATACCGTCAAAGATGGGGTTCAACGGCTGGGATTGCAAGTGACAAGCGCCCCCGGCTACTTGCGTTCAACCTCTACCCGCGCAACCTTCTGAAAGCCGCGCGGCAACTTGCTGCCACGCTTACCGGGCTCACCGAGGTACTCGTCTAAGTCGCGGAAACTCAAGGCCGTGTGTCGTTTGCCGGCAAATAGCTTCAACACGCCTTTTTGTGGCACGACCGCCACAGCGCACATCGATTCTGTGCCGCCCTTGACCTTTGATGACGGGATATTCATGAGCCGCATCCCTTTGCCTTTGACCAACTCACCCACTTCGCTGATATCAAACACCAGCAAATTTCCAGACGAACTGATGCACGCCAGCCGGTCGGTGCCAGGGTCGATCACGGGGGCCGGGTGAAGCACACTCGCCCCCGGCGGCAGACTCAACACTGACTTGCCGGTTTTGTTGCGGCTGGTAATGTGAGAGATCGTGTTGTGAAAGCCGTAACCGGCACTGCTCGCAAACACGTAGCGGGCAACGCTGTCCCCGACCAAGGCTGCAACAAAGGTGGCGCCATCTGGCGATTTGACGTGACCAGAGAGAGGCTCGCCGAGGCTTCTCGCGGACGGCAGGCTGTGTGCTGAAATTGCGTAACTGCGCCCGGTGCTGTCGAGAAACACCGCCGGCAAGTTACTGCGGGTACGCGCGTGGCTTTGGTAACCGTCACCGGATTTGTAGTTCAACGCTGCGGGATCGAGCTCATGACCCTTGCCCGCACGGATCCAGCCGCGTTCTGAGAGCACTACTGTGACTGGCTCAGCCGGCACCAAGTCGGTGTCGGTGAGCGCCGCCGCAGCGACCCGGCTGACGATCGGTGAACGGCGGTCATCACCGTAGGTTTCGGCGTCGGCCTCCAACTCTTTTTTCACCAAGGTTTTCAGTCGCCGCTCTGAGCCAAGAGTAGTCTCCAGCGACTTTCGCTCAGCCTCCAAGGCCTCCTGCTCGGCCCGAATCTTCATCTCTTCCAGTCGCGCGAGATGGCGCAAGCGGGTGTCGAGGATGTAGTCCGCCTGCACCTCGCTGAGGTCAAAGCGCGCCATCAACACCGGCTTGGGCTCATCCTCGGTGCGGATAATGTGAATCACTTCATCGAGGTTCAAAAACGCGATCAACAAGCCGTCGAGCTTGTGCAAGCGCGCCAACACCGCTTCGAGACGGTACTCGAGGCGACGTTTAACGGTCTGGATCCTAAAGGCCAACCACTCGAGCAGAAGTTTGCGCAGATTGACCACGCCGGGCCTGCCGTCCAGCCCGATCACGTTCATGTTGACGCGGTAACTTTTCTCGAGATCGGTCGTGGCAAAGAGGTGACCCATCAGAGCTTCAACATTGACCCGGCTGTTGCGCGGCACGATCACCAGTCGCGTCGGGTTCTCATGATCAGACTCATCGCGCAGGTCTTCAACCAGCGGCAGTTTCTTCGCCTGCATTTGCGCCGCGATCTGTTCGAGAATTTTGGCTGGCGACGCCTGGTGTGGCAACGCGGTGACCACTATGTCATTGCCGTCGCGCTCAAACACCGCGCGCTGGCGCACCGAACCGTGTCCGGTCTCATAGATCCGGGTGATGTCCTCGGGCGGGCTGATGATTTCTGCAAGCGTTGGGTAATCTGGCCCTTTGACGTGGGCGAACAACTCGGCGTCAGAAGAGCGCGGCTTGTCCAGCAGTTGAATACAGGCCGCGACCACTTCACGCACGTTGTGCGGCGGGATGTCTGTCGCCATGCCGACCGCGATACCCGTGGTGCCGTTGAGCAACACGTGGGGCAGCCTTGACGGCATGACAACGGGTTCTTTGAGGGTGCCGTCAAAATTCGGCTGCCAGTCAACAGTGCCCTGCCCAAGCTCCTGCAGCAGAGTCTTGGCGAACGGCGTCAGCCGCGCCTCGGTGTAGCGCATTGCGGCAAAGGACTTGGGGTCATCGGGTGAGCCCCAGTTGCCCTGCCCGTCTACCAGTGGGTAGCGGAACGAGAATGGCTGCGCCATGAGTACCATGGCCTCGTAACACGCAGAGTCCCCGTGCGGGTGGAACTTGCCGAGCACATCGCCCACGGTGCGAGCAGACTTTTTGTATTTCTGACCCGCTGACAGACCGAGCTCGCTCATCGCGTAAATCAACCGACGTTGGACTGGCTTTAGGCCATCTCCAATGTGCGGCAATGCGCGGTCGAGGATCACGTACATCGAATAGTCGAGATACGCTTTCTCGGTGAATTCGCGCAGCGGCTGCTGCTCGGTGTCGTCAAAAGCTGTCATCGAGGTGGGGTGTCGGGCTGGGAGTCGTTGGGAATCATCATATACCATGGTGATCACTTTTCACGGCCGCTCGTGGAACCCGACCCAGACAATGACAAGCCTGTCTCCAGACGCCAACGCGCCATTCGCCACCATTGCGGAATTTCGCTCCCATACCCGCGCACACTCTGAGCTGCTGGACTGGTGCGCTGCGCGGCACCGCGATCTGAACCCGCATTTCAACGCCATCAGAACGTACCGCTCACCGGAGGGTTGTGGCGAAGACGGTCCGTTGCGTGGCGTGCCGGTGACGCTCAAAGACAATATAGGCGCAGACAGCTTTGACACCTGGGCCGGTACAACCGCGCCGTTGCCCACGCCCTGGACCGAGAGCGGTGAGTTAGTGAAACGCCTGCAACATGCCGGCGCGGTGGTGACCAGCAAGAGCCACTGCGCGGAATTTGCCTTTGGCGGCAGCGGCTTCAACCCGCATCACGGCACGCCGCGCAACCCTTGGGATCGGCACATCCACCGCGCGCCGGGTGGCTCGAGCAGCGGCACAGCCGTGGCGGTGGCAACCGGCATGGCGTGGTTTGGCATCGGCACTGACACCGGTGGTTCGGTCCGGGTACCGGCAAGTCTGTGCGGCTGCGTTGGCTTTCGCCCAACCCACGGCCGCTGGCCATCCGATGGCATCCTGCCTTTGAGTCGCTTCTACGACGTGCCCGGTGTGATCGCACGCAACGCCACTGATCTGGGTTTGATCGCTTCGGCAATTGACCGCGTCAACCCGCGACGGCCGCTCGACCTCGGCGAGTTGCGGTTTAATGAACTGCCAAGCGCTTTTCTTGCTGACTGTGAACCGGTCATCACAAGCGCGTTTGAGCGTGTTCGCGCAAGGCTTTCGCAACACGGCGCGACCTTTTCCATCGCCCCCGCAAACCCAATCTCTGACGCCATCACAATGCTCGACGAGGGCCCCAACACAGCCGCCGTGGCGATGGCGCGCCGATTGGAATCAGAGCTACCAGAATGGCTGGCGCGCACCAGCCCCCACGTCAGGCGGCTGATAGACGCACACTGGCACATCCCTGAGGAGGCCGTGGTGGCACGGCACGAGCGCGCCAGCGCTTTTAGGGTGCGTCACGACGAGCTTTTCGGTCGAGCAGACTTTTTGCTGTTGCCAACCTGTCCTGTTGGCGCCCCGGCAGTGGCGATGCTGTCATCGGATACCTACTACGAACGCTACAGCAATGCCCTGCTGCGCTACACAGTGCTGCCGAGCTTGTACGGTTGCTGTGCGCTGAGCTTGCCGATTGGACGGGATCAGCACGGTGTGCCGATAGGCTTGCAAGTGGTGGCTCGACACAATGACGACCAGCGCCTGATCGCGTGCGCGCGCTCGCTCGAGACGATGATGGCCGACGTGGCGCCGTCGCCAAACAGTCTCTAGCCCCCTTTGCTAGAAGCGGTCGAGCGCCCAATAGGCGCCAAGCGCGATCAACTCGCGAACCGCTATATAGGTTTTTAGGTAGGCACTTGTCTGTGGCAGCCAGGCCGTCCACGGCACCAGCGGTTGCGCCACCGGTGCGACCGCGTGAGCACACAACTCAAAGCCCGCGGCCTCAAACACCCTGCGCGCGCGCGGCATGTGTACCGCACTGGTCACGAGGTTGATATCAAGTTCGAGGCCCGCATCACGCAGCAACTGCGCACTCAATTGCGCGTTCTCAAAGGTGTTGCGCGAACTCGCCTCTTGCAGCACGGTCACGCCATCTGGCAAGTGCGCGCTCAGCAATGCCGCCATCGCAGCAGCTTCAGTGATGCGGTGTTCGCCACTTGCACGACCGCCGCCACTGAGCAACAACACCGAGCCACTGTCCACCAGTTGCACTGCGGCGAGTGCGCGGCGCCAACTCTCGTGTGACAGCCGCTCCGCCGCACTGAGCCCGGGGTACCGCAAATCGACGCCGCCACCGAGCACCAAGGTCACGTTTGCGCCTGATGCGAGACACGCGCGCAGCGGCTGCTGGCGCTCAAGTGCACTGAGCCAAACGTTTCCAAGCGCTGGTGAGCCCAGCGCAACCATCATCACGACCAGCACCCAGGGTCCAATCCGTGGCCGGCGTCGCCAGTAAGTTGCTAGGGCGAGCAGCAGTGCCGCCGCGAACAACCACACCATGGGATCGAGAAAGAAAGGCATTCAGGCGGCCTAGGTGGACCGGGACGGCGCCGGGGAGCCGTCTTGGCGATTGAACTGGTGACCTCTGTGCAAGTTGTAACGCAGCCATTTATAGAGAAACCGATTGAGGGTCCAACTGCGTTGCAAGTCGCGCACTTCGCGCCGTGTGAGGCGGTCGCCGTGAATCAAACCGCTCATCGCCTCAGCCGAGCGGGCATCATGGTACACACGTATGACCAAATCGGGCTTGTCGACCTGACCTGACTCCCGCGTGAACACATAACTCATGTTAACCGTCGTGGTGTAGCGGCTGCGTTCGAGCACAGTAAGGCGTAAATCCAGGCAATCGGGCAACTCAGACCAGTAAACGCCACACTCGAGCGACTGAAGTCCGGGCACCAACAAACGCATGTTGAGGTAGTTCTGCTCGTACAGCGCCATGAGCTGGGTCAGCGGTGCGTGCGCGAGCGGGCGCTCGCTGAGACTAGTGTGCATCACGGCTAACCGGCAGTGTTGTGAGAGCCAATCCGACGCACTCCCCCCCACAGGCTCCGTATGCTGATACTATGGGTGGTTGGATATGACGTAATCCCACAGAGGCTACCGCCGCAGTATGGCAAAAGAAGAACCGATCCAGATGGAAGGCGTTGTCGCCGACACCCTGCCAAACACCATGTTTCGCGTAGAGCTGGAAAACGGTCACCAAGTGACCGCACACATTTCAGGCAAGATGCGCAAGCACTATATCCGCATCCTCACCGGTGACAAGGTGACAGTGGAACTCACCCCGTATGACCTGACAAAGGGTCGAATCGTCTACCGCAGTCGCTGAGGGCGGATCAGGGCACCGTGTGCGCCCTGACGCCTCTTGGACTCGTGCTCAGACCGGCAACGACTCTGTGTCGTAGGCAAAACTCAGCGCACTGTCGTTGCCAACCGACACTTTCACGGTGCCGCCTTTGGCGAGCTGGCCAAACAGAATCTCGTCGGCGAGCGGGCGCTTGATTTTCTCTTGAATCACACGTCGCATTGGGCGAGCACCCATCTTCGGATCGAAGCCGTGCTCGGCCAGCCACGCGCGCGCTGACTCGTCAATGATCAGCTGAATCTGCTTCTCGGCAAGCTGGCTCTCAAGCTCAATCACGAACTTGTCAACCACGCTGGTGATGACCTTCGCATCGAGCGCATCGAACTGCACAATCGCGTCGAGGCGGTTACGAAATTCCGGCGTGAAGGTGCGGTTGATCGCTTCCATCCCGTCGGTGGTGTGGTCTTGCTCGACAAAGCCAAGCGTGCGTCGGCTGATTGATTCCGCGCCGGCGTTGGTGGTCATAACCAAAATCACATTGCGAAAATCCGCTTTGCGCCCGTTGTTGTCCGTCAAGGTGCCGTGATCCATGACTTGCAGCAACAAGTTGAACACTTCTGGGTGAGCCTTCTCGATTTCATCGAGCAACACCACCGCGTGCGGGTTCTTGAGCACAGCGTCAGTCAACAGACCCCCCTGATCAAAACCAACGTATCCTGGCGGCGCGCCGATCAGGCGAGACACCGTGTGGCGCTCCATGTACTCAGACATGTCAAAGCGCACCAGCTCAATTCCCATCACTTGTGACAGCTGACGGGTGACTTCAGTCTTGCCAACGCCCGTTGGGCCGGCAAAGAGAAAGCTGCCAATGGGTTTGTCAGCCACGCCGAGACCTGAGCGCGCCATCTTGATTGATGTCGCCAGGGTGTCGATGGCATTGTCCTGACCGTACACCAGCAGCTTGAGATCGCGTTCTAGTGAGCGCAGCTTGTCGAGGTCTGTGCTCGACACGTTTTTCTCTGGGATGCGCGCCATCTTCGCAACGATGGATTCGACATCCGCCTGACTGATTTTCTTCTTCCGCTTGGACGCTGGCTGCAAGCGGCGGTTAGCGCCTGCTTCGTCTATGACATCAATGGCCTTATCAGGCAAAAAGCGGTCATTGATGTACCGGTCTGACAGTTCCGCGGCCGTGCGCAACGCGTCATTGGTGTATGTCACGTCGTGGAAAGACTCGAAATTGGGTTTGAGTCCCTTGAGGATGTTGAAAGTCTCTTCAACGCTCGGCTCGGGCACGTCGATCTTTTGGAAGCGGCGAGCCAGCGCTTTGTCTTTCTCGAAGATTCCACGAAATTCTTGGTAAGTGGTTGAGCCCATGCATTTGAGCTCGCCCGTTGCCAGCATCGGCTTGATCAGGTTGGACGCGTCCATCACGCCACCCGAAGCCGCACCGGCACCGATAATGGTGTGGATTTCGTCGATAAACAGCACCGCACCTGGCTCTTGCTTGATTTGCGACAAAATGCTTTTCAAGCGCTTCTCGAAGTCACCGCGGTACTTGGTGCCTGCGACAAGTGCGCCGAGGTCCAGTGAGTAAATCACTGAATCGTTAAGCACTTCAGGCACGTCTTTATCGACAATTTTCTTCGCCAACCCTTCGGCAATGGCGGTCTTGCCAACGCCGGCTTCACCGACCAGCAGCGGGTTGTTCTTGCGACGGCGACACAGCACTTGCACCGCGCGCTCAATTTCGTGATCACGTCCAATCAGTGGGTCAATTTGACCTTCGGCCGCGCGTTCATTGAGATTTGTCGCGTATTTTTGCAGCGGCTTTTCAGCCTGGACTTCATCCGTGTTGCCGTCGTTGACCGTTGAGTCTTCATCGTCCGATTCTTCGTCGCGCGACTTCGAGATGCCGTGCGAGATGAAATTGACAACGTCGAGGCGCGAGATATTCTGCTTACCGAGGAGATAGACACTGTGGCTGTCCTGCTCCCCAAAAACCGCGACCAACACGTTCTCGCCACTGACTTCTTTCTTGCCAGAAGACTGGACGTGAAACACCGCGCGTTGCAACACACGTTGGAAACCGAGCGTTGGCTGGGTGTCACGGGTATCGCTCTCGTCGAGCAACGGCGTATTTTTCTCAATGTAACTGCGCAGCTCTTCGCGCAATTCTTCGACGTGTCCACCGCAAGCGCGAATCACTTCGGCGGCTTGGGCGTTATCGACCAGCGCCAGCATCAAGTGCTCTACGGTCATGAACTCATAGCGCTGATCACGCGCCTTGCGAAACGCCCCATTCAGTGTTTCTTCGAGTTCTTTGCTTAGCATGGTCGACCTCTATTTTCGGTGTTATCGCTGACGCCGTCGCACATCAGGTTTCTTCCATCTGGCACAACAGCGGGTGCTGGTTATTCCGCGAGAATTGGTTGACAAGCGTGACCTTTGTCTCAGCCACATCACGTGGGTATACGCCACAAACCCCTTTTCCACGGCGGTGCACGTGCAACATGACTTCGGTTGCCGAATCGCGGTCCATCTTAAAAAACGTCTCCAGAACCGCAACGACGAATTCCATTGGCGTGTAATCGTCATTGACGATCACCACTTGGTACAAAGGTGGCGGCTTTAGAGCCGGTTTCGCCTCTTCTGTCGCGACACCGTTGTTGTCGTCTGATTCTTCGCGCCTAGCCATACTCGCGTTCCAACTCTCAAGGCTCAGATAGCAGTTAACATGCCGCGCGAATGCGCTGACACCCACGGACAGCCCAATGGAATTGGGCTGTCCTGTACAGAGTATAGGTGGGGGACTAAAAGCGGCAATTCAATGCCAGTGCGGACATCCGGCGGGCAAGTCGAGCCACCTCCACAGTGTTATGCTGATTGGCGCACTGTCCAAGAGTTCAAACGTGACGTCAGCCTATACCCTGGTCAACAGCCAGGCCCAAGTCGAGGACTTGGTTTTACGCATAAACGCCGAACCGTGGGTGGCGGTGGACACCGAGTTCATGCGTGAGAGTACCTACTACCCAAAACTCTGCCTGTTGCAAATCGGCACAGAGCATTGGTGCGATTTGGTTGATCCACTAGCCGACATCGAGCTCGAGTCGCTCTGGCTTGCGCTCTACCGGCCAACGTTGTGCAAAGTGTTTCACGCAGCCGATCAAGATCTCGAGATTTTCACGCAATTGCGCGGTGCGCCGCCGCCGAATCTCTTTGACACCCAAGTGGCGGCGCCACTGCTCGGACACGACGAAGGCATGGGCTACGCCCGCTTGGTTGACGCCGTGACCGGGGTGTCACTCAGCAAAGATCAAACGCGTGCCGACTGGTCAGCCAGACCGCTATCCGAGGCCGCGCTGCGCTACGCTGCTGACGATGTCATTCACCTGTCAACGATCTACCCCAGACTGACACGAGAGCTGAAACGCCTACAGCGCGATGCGTGGCTGGAGGCTGATTGGGCCAAACTCGAGAACCCAGCGCAATACACCCGCGACCCAGACAGCGTCGGCGCCCGCCTCAAAGGGTTAGACCGTTTGACACCCGCGCAGCAGGCGCGTGCGCAGCGGCTGGCCACCTGGCGTGAACGCGAGGCCCAATTGCGCAATCAACCCAAGGGCTGGTTGATCAATGACAGTGCGTTACTGCTGGTGGCGCGTCGAAACCCCACTGACCGCAGCGCACTGAAGAGCATTAGGGATCTCAAACCGGCTGTGTTTTCAGCGCACGCCGACGCCATACTCCAGACCTTGGCAAATGCGCCCGCAGAACCCGAATACGCTATTCGCTCACGCCCAAAGCGGAACAAAGACCAGCACCGCCGCCCGCTTTTGGATGCGCTGAGTGCGCAAGTTGCGTTGATTGCAGCTGAGCAAGCGATTCACCCAGACGCGCTCGCCTCACGCGCCTTGCTCGATCACTGGCTGGACGCCCCCGATCAAGCCTTCACACCCGCTTGGCGCAACCACTTGCTGTTTGATCAACTCAACGCCTTTGTCGCAGGCCAAGCAGTCATGCGGGTGAACGAGGGTCGTCTGGTGTTGGAGCCCCGCTGAGCAGGTGTACCGATGTGGCGCGAGGCCGCTAAAGTGTCAGACTCAGGCCACCTGCAGCCACTGCCGCGACGAGCGTCATTGCCGCCAGAGCAGACCACTGCCGCGCGCGGCGGTGGCCAGCGGCCTCCGGCAATTGGGCATGTGGCAAGCTGAAGGCACCAAATTCAACGCCGAGCAACATGCCCTCCGAGGAGCGGTTGAAATCAGCCCGTGCACGCAAGCTGCGCCAGCTCGCGTAGACCCCAATTACCGCCAACAGGGCGGCGAGGCCCAGCAACACAATACGTAAATCAACCATGGTCAATTGCCCCGCCGACACTCAAAGTAGATACGGCACACTACCGCTGCGATCGGGGGTGGTTTGTGCGCCACATCTCAATTTTGCGCGGGCGGCAGTGCGACTTGCTAAGATCGCGGTTTAATCCACCACGCGGCATTGCGCCTCACGCGCCGTCACAGTATGAAACGCCATAAACACTTTTATGTCTCCTGGGAAGAACTCCACCGCGACACCCGCACCCTCGCCGCCAGGCTTTTGCCGGCCACGCAATGGCGTGGTGTGATCGCGATTTCGCGAGGTGGTTTGATCCCGGCGGCGATCATCGCGCGTGAGCTCAACCTGCGCCTGGTGGACACCATTTGTGTTGCAAGCTACGAGAACAAAGATCAGGGAGACATCACCCTGCTCAAAGGCGTCATCGGAGACCACGACGGTGACGGTATGTTGTTGGTTGACGACCTCGTTGACACCGGTGCCACAGCCACGTTCGTGCGCAACCTCGTCCCCAAAGCCCGCTTTGTCACGGTGTATGCGAAACCGGCTGGGCGCGATACGGTGGATGATTTCATCGAAGAGGTCGCACAAGACACGTGGATCAATTTCCCATGGGACATGGCGCTTGAGCGCAACGTGCCACTGGTTGACCAAGCGGCGGAGTCGCGCGAGTGACTGCCGTCGGCGCACAGGGCGCAAAACACTTTTTAGACAACCCCAACAAACGGGTCACACTGCTCGGAATGTCCGGGGTTGGCAAAAGTACCTTGGCCAAGCGTTTGCCGAGCGACAGTTGGTTCCACTACTCGGGCGACTACCGCATCGGCACCCACTACCTCGAGGAAGCCATCCTCGACAACATCAATGCGCAGTGCATGGAAGTCCCTTTCGTGCGCGAATTGTTGCGCACGGATTCCATTTATATTCGCAGCAATTTAACCATCGACAACCTCGCGCCTTTGTCGACCTACCTCGGCAAGCTTGGTGACCCCACCCACGGTGGCCTGCCGCTGCCAGAATTTAGGCACCGCCAAGCGCTGCACCACGACGCTGAAGTCAAAGCACTACACGACGTGCCCAAATTCATCGAAAAGGCGGCCAGACTCTACGACTTACCGCACTTTTTAATCGACGCCGGTGGCAGTTTGTGCGAACTCAGCGACCCAAGCGTGATGCAATGCCTCGCGGCGCACAGCGTGATTCTGTACATCCGAACCACAGAATCAGATGAAAATGAATTGGTCAAACGCGCACAATTGTCGCCAAAGCCGCTCTACTACCGTCCGGATTTTTTGATCAGTCACCTGCAAACCTACATGGCTGATTGCAACTATCAATACGTCGCCGAGATCCACCCAGATGATTTCGTGCGTTGGGTGTTTCCACAGCTGTTCGCCTCTCGCCTGCCGCGCTATGAGCAGATTGCAGAAGAGTACGGCGTGAGCGTGACGACAACCGAATTGCACGGTGTTAGAGACGAGAGAGACTTCGTGCAGCTGGTCGCCGACGCAATCGACCGACGGGAGTGCTGAGATGCCACTTGTCGCACACAACGAACTGCCCACTTTTGCGCGCTTGCGGGACGAGGGCTGCGACGTGCTCAGCCGCGACAACGCGAGTAGACAAGACATACGCGCGTTACACATTGGCTTGCTCAACATGATGCCCGACGCGGCGATTGAAGCGACTGAGCGCCAATTCTTGCGGCTGATTGACCGTGCAAACCGCGTGGTGCAAATCACCATTCATCCGTTCACTGTGAACGCGCTCGCGCGCGGCGAACAAGCGCGCGAGCACATCGCTCGCCACTACGAGAGCTTTGACCAGGTGCGCGAGCACGGGCTGGACGCGCTGATCCTGACCGGTGCAAACGTCACCCAGCCGGCACTTGAGAATGAAGACTTCTGGCCCGAGCTCGCCGAGGTCACGGATTGGGCCGCCGAGCATGTGACCTCCACATTGTGCTCTTGTCTCGCAAGTCACGCCGTGTGGCAGCACCGATTTGGCATCAAGCGAACCAACCTTGCACAAAAGTGTTGGGGCGTGTTTGATCACAGACCGATCGACGCCACGCACCCACTCGCGCAAAACATCAACTCACGCTTTGAGGTGCCGCACTCGCGTTTTAACAATGTCTCGCGTGAAGAGCTCGAGGACCGCGGCATTCGCGTGCTGACCCAGAGCGAAGAAGCAGGCGTTTTAACAGCTGTGAGCCCCGACGGTTTTCGTTTCGTGTTTATGCAAGGGCACCCAGAGTACGATACCAATAGCTTGCTCAAAGAGTACAAGCGCGAGTTGCAGCGGTTTTACGACGGTCACATAAACACGCCACCGCCATTCGTGCGCAACTACTTTGACCGGCGCAGCGAAGCCATCCTGCGCGAACACATCGAAGAACTCGCCGCCGCCCGCGATCACGCCGAGCCACGCCCACCCTTCCCCGAACACTTAATTGAGCCGCAGCTCGACAATGTGTGGCGCGACACGGCCAAAGCCATGGTCAGCACATGGATTGGCAAGGTCTATCAGCTGACCCATGTTGATCCTCGTAAACCGTTCCAAGACGGTGTCAACCCGGACAACCCGCTCGGGCTGTGACGGCAATCAAGGCGTCACCCCGAGGCAAATAGCTGCCGCAGCCAATCGCCAACGCTCGGCCGCTCGTCGCAATTGAGCACAAATTCTTGGCCACGCGGCGTGACATGCAATTCACAGTGATCTTCTGCCACACGCCACCGCTTTTCACTGGTGTGGTAACTCAAGCAATCTGTCCCGTTGAGGACCGCGCGTGGCGCGAACGCGCGCGGCAGTCGCCAGTGACTGCGGCTCCGACCAGGCGCCGTCAGTACGCGCGATTTTGCGATCTGTGGCCAATGACCACCGCCAGACAATGGCTGATCCACGCCATCGAGCGCCAAGCATTCGCTCGCAATATACAAGCTGTTGCCACCGCGAAAAGTCCGCTGGCAGTGAACATGTGAAAGCCAAGGCTCTGCGGGTTGTGCCTGCAAGAGATCAACCACCTTCCCCACTTGTAGCCAACCAAAAATCACGTGCTGATCCGGGGAGCCAGGCACGTAACGCCAACGCCGCCTGTGCCGCTCAACCTGCCTGAACCAACCAAAAAACACAAACAAGTCGCCCACGCCGACGCTGTGCTTTTGCAGATGACCAAGCGCTGACGCCGCCTGACCAAAGGCCGGTCGCCAGCCTGGCAAGCGAGTACTCAAGCCGGCGTCAAGGTCTGGATCGAGGTGCGCGCGATCCCGCCTAGATAGGCGAGGCGCAAGGTGATCAACTAGCGTTGCAATGCTCGGCGTCGCCAGCTCGTTTCCAACGACTCCTGCGGACGCACGACCTAGATCGCGATAACGCAAGGGTGCATGGGCGTCTGGGATTGGCAGCGATATCAAGCGGCCATCAGGCAGAATCGGACTGGCAACGCCGCCGGCAGAACTGTCAAAACCCTTGCGGCTGAATACCAATTTCACGCGGTGTCGAGCGTTGGCAACAAGTCTGGAAGTTGATCGAGGGTGCTTATTTGAGTCACAGCCTGTGCGCCCAGGCGCTCAGCGGGCTGCCCAGCACGGTTGATCCAAACGCTGCGGTAGCCAAATTGGGCGGCACCGGCCACGTCCCACGCATTCGAGGATAAGAAGCAAACCTCACTCGCGTCGACACCCATGCGGTCACAGCCGAGTTGGTAGACTGACGGTGTCGGCTTAAAACACCGCAGTGATTCAACGGTGACTATGTCATCGAGCACATCGCGCAGTGCTGACCCATCCACCGCCGCATCCAACCAGCATTGCGTGCCATTGGACAAAATGCCGGTCCGCCAGCCGCGAGATTTCAGAGTTGCAAGCGTGCCCGCAACTTCTGCGTATGCGGACAGCGTAGTGTAGGCATCGAGTAGCGCACCGCGCAACGCGGCGCTATCGGGCTGCGGGAAGCGCTCGAGGGCGTAGTCGAGCGCATCGGCGGTCACCACTTCAAAGTCCACGTAATCCTGCATCAGACTGCGCAACCAGGTGTACTCGAGCTGTTTTTGTCGCCAGAGCGCAGAGAGCTGGTCTGCTTGCTGGTCCATCCGAGGACGCAGGCACGCCACCGCTGAATGCACGTCGAACAATGTGCCGTAAGCGTCAAACAAGCACACACGTGTTGCACGGAGCTGATTCATAATTTATCCCAGCTGAGGTGGCACAGAATAGGTGCCAGTTGCGTGGGCGACGACGACCTCGTCCGAGGCAGATGACAGCGTCACTTCACCGACAACCAGCCTGCGCCCAACTTTTAATGGCCGAGCAACCGCAATCAGGTCACTCGGCGCAGGTTTTCGCAGAAAATTGATGTTGAGGTTGGTGGTCACCGCCAGCGGTTGAAGGCCGACCTCTGACAACACCATAAGATAAAGCGCTGCATCAGCCAGTGCCATCATCGTCGGTCCGCTGAGTGTCCCCCCAGGTCGGAGTGAATCTGAGCGATAGGGAGCGCGTAGAGCGACACGTCCAGCAACCAAGGACTCGACCACGAGACCCATGGACGCGGCGACCGGCAGCTCGGCTTCAATCAGTTCGATGAAGGTGGATTCGTCGATTTTGCTCACAGTATCAACCGGTGTGGCTCCGGCGAATTGTGCCACAGCCGGTGCACCGTGATTTCTGCTGCTGCTAATCCTCCGACACATCTGGGCCCCAACTGACATGAAATTGTGACAGCGCCCACACACTTGCGTTAGCAGACTACCGATATACAGCCTGCAACCGTAGTATCCAAAATCACATGCTCGCTGAGTAGTCGAGAACCGATTCGGCTGCCGCCTGCGTGAGAGTGGGATTTCGTGCACCGCCAAGGCGGATTCATGACCAGCTTGAAACGGTGGGCGCAACAGCCTTAATCAGCACCCGCGCCCTGACGACATATTTTGAGATACAGCGCATGACTTCAGATTCCACAACCACGCCAGCCGACGAGCAATCCCCAATTGCTGTAAGTGCTGAGAAGCCGCGCCGCGTATTCTTCTTGTCATCGGGGTCGGTTGACGAGTCAGCCATCACCAAATTGCGAGAGAGCGATTGGGAAGTCGAAGTTTGCGAGACAGCAGCACACGCTCAAGCGGTGCTGGAACAGCGCGAATTTCACGTTGCAGTCGCATCCATTGACGGCTTTTCATCTGAACAAAACAGTGCTTTGCAAACCCTGTTTGCCAAACACGCACTCTACTGGATCGCCATTGTGCCGCCGGTGCTGCACGGCAACCCACAGTTTGCTGAGACCATTGGCCAGCACTTTCACGATTTCCACACACACCCTGTCAATGTTGACGCGCTTGCGGGCACCGTGGGCCACGCATTCGGCATGGCGATGTTGCAGCCGAGCTCGCGTGCAGCGCAGTTAATTACAAATTCAGGGGTTCATCTGGTCGGTGAGTGCCTGGCGATGAATAGCGTCATGCAGACACTGCAACGCGCTGCACGCGTGAACGCACCAACGCTAATTTTGGGCGAGAGTGGCACGGGTAAATCTCTGTCAGCGCAAGCGATCCACGCGCTGTCAGCCCAATCGGAAAACGAATTCCTCGAACTCGACTGTTCGCTGCTCCCAGCAGACAGTTTCGAAGTTGAGATATTCGGTGAAGAGCGCATCACGGCTGATGGCGTTCGCCAAGTGACGCGAGTTGGTCTGCTCGAAGCGGCACACGAGTCCACGCTACACCTTGCCAACATCACCAGCCTCAACCACGACGCGCAAACTCGTATCCTGCGATTTCTTGAAACCGGCAGTTTCTCGCGTGTCAATTCCAGCGCCCGACTTGACTGCGCACCGCGCTTGGTCGTCTCGACCCACGACGACCTCGAAGCACAAGTTGAGGCAGGCCAGTTTCGCGAAGACCTCTACTACCGTATGCGCGTACTGTGTGTAAACCTGCCGCCTTTGCGCGAACGCAATGGCGATTTAGAACTGCTCGCTGAGTACTTCTTCACGTACTTCACCAAAGACCGCCGCAGCCGCGTTAAAGGCATCTCACACGCCGCAATGGCGGCAATGCACCGCTACGCGTGGCCAGGCAACGTGCGCGAACTGCGCAACCGCATTCGTCAAGCGATGATCCTGTCCAAGGCCAACTTGCTCCAGCCAGCCGATCTCGACCTCGAAGACGACGGTGACAACGGCATCATCAGCCTCGAGCAAGCCCGCATCAAAGCAGAGGGTGACTACATCCGCGTGGCGCTGCACCGCAATTACCACAACGTCACAGAGACTGCCCAGCAACTGGGGGTGTCCCGCGTGACGCTGTATCGCTTGATGAAGAAGTACCACATCGACATCGGCACTGAGCGTGGCCGTTGAGTAAAGGTCGCTCGTTTATACCCAATTGAAGAAGCCGCCGGCGGGCTCGACCGCCGGATAACGGTCGCGGCGGCCGCGCTGGAAAGTAGACTTTGACCCGCCCCAAGTAGACGCGCTGGCGACCATTCGCCACAAATGCGCGTCCCAACACTCGACAACCGTAGCGGCAGTGCCCATGCGGTCTCTATAATGCCGGCTTTACCCGCGCAGGAGACCCCAATGGAACGCGAATCGATGGAGTTCGATGTCGTTATCGTCGGCGCAGGCCCCTCGGGTCTGGCCACCGCCTGTCGGCTTCGCCAGCTGGCCGAAGAGCGAGGCGAAGACCTATCCGTGGTGGTCTTGGAGAAAGGCTCCGAGGTCGGCGCCCACATCCTCTCTGGCGCGGTGCTCGAACCCACAGCGCTCACCGAGCTCTTCCCAGACTGGGAATCACGCGGTGCACCGCTTAACACGGCGGTTACTGAGGACGAAGTCTACTTCCTGACCAGCGACAGCAAATCAATCAAGTCGCCGAACTGGATGGTCCCCGCCCCCATGCACAACCACGGCAACTATATCGTGAGCTTGGGCAATGTCTGCCGCTGGCTGGGCGAACAAGCCGAGGCTCTCGGGGTTGAGATTTTTCCAGGCTTTGCAGCGGCCGAGATCCTGTACAACGACGACGGCAGCGTCAAGGGCGTGGCCACCGGCAACATGGGAGTCAACCGCGCTGGGGAACACAAAGACAGCTTCGAAGTCGGCATGGAGCTGCACGCTAAGTACACCGTCTTTGCCGAGGGCTGCCGTGGCCATTTAGGCAAGGAGCTGATTGAGAAATTCAATCTCGATGAAGGCCGCACCCCGCAGCACTATGGCATCGGCATTAAAGAACTCTGGGAGATCCCCGCAGAACAACACAAGCCCGGTCTTGTTGTACACGGTGCAGGTTGGCCACTGTCAGAAAATGGTGCTGCCGGCGGGTTCTTTTTGTATCACCTGGAGAACAACCTGGTCTCAGTGGGACTGGTGACGGCACTGTCGTACGAGAACCCCTACCTCAGCCCATTCGATGAATTCCAACGCCTCAAGCACCACCCCGTTTTGAAGCGCCACCTCGAAGGCGGCACCCGTACGAGCTACGGTGCACGTGCCTTGATAAAAGGCGGCTTCAACGCGCTGCCACGCATGAGCATGCCAGGCGCGCTGCTGGTGGGATGCGACGCGGGAACCATGAACGACGCCAAAATTAAAGGCAGCCACACGGCCATGAAGTCAGGCTTGGTCGCTGCTGAGACGCTCTTCGAGCGCCTGGTAAACGGCGACGCAGGCTCGGCGACTGTGTCGGAATTTGACGACAACTTCAAAAACAGCTGGGCTGGCGAAGAACTGCGCGGCACCCGAAATTTCAGCGCTGCAATGCACAAGTTTGGCACTTGGCTGGGCGGTGCATACAACTTTGTCGATCAGAATATTTTCAAAGGAAAAATGCCATTTGAGCTCAAGGACACAGCGCCAGACCACAGCGTGCTCAAGCCGGCCAGCGAAGACCTGAAGATCGACTACCCCAAACCCGACGGGGTCATCAGTTTTGACAAAAATTCCTCGGTATTTCTCTCTAATACGAACCACGAGGAAGACCAACCCGTTCACCTACAGCTCAGCGATCCGGATTTACCCATCCGTGTTAATCTTGAAAAGTGGGCTGAACCTGCCCAGCGCTATTGCCCTGCTGGGGTCTACGAAGTGGTCGATGACGGCGGTGAGAAACGCTTTCAGATCAACGCGCAAAACTGCGTCCACTGCAAAACGTGCGACATCAAAGACCCGAGCCAAAACATCACCTGGGTGACGCCCGAGGGCGGTGGCGGACCTAATTATTCCTCCATGTAGCGCCATACGCACAACAACGCCGCTGCTACTCGGACCAATCTCAACAGATTGGTCCGTCTTTTTTTTTGGGAATGACCGCACCACATGAAACTCTCTAATCTCTGTCTGTTCCGCCTGATAGAACCCATCGGGCTCGATCCAGAAGCCCTCGCCGAGGCGCTGGCAGATCACGCGTGGAACCCGTGTGGTCAATTCGACATGCAAACGCTGGGTTGGCACACACCTGCGAGCGGCATCCATGAATCGCTCGTCCACGCAGCAGAGGGCCGCATGTTGTTGAGTGCACGCCGCGAAGCCAAATTGCTGCCCGCCAGTGTGTTGCGTGAACACATCCAACAAGAGCTCAGCGACTTCGAAGAACAACACGGTCGTAAAATGCACAAGAACGAACGCGAATCACTGCGTGAGCGCGTCACCCTTGAGCTGCTGCCCCGTGCCTTCAGCCGCAGTCAAAATATCAACGTGTTGATAGACGATAAAAGCGGCTGGTTGATGGTCGACACATCAAGTGCCACGCGCGCCGAGGAAATCACAGGGCTGTTGCGTGACACCCTTGGCAGTTTGCGAGTCCGCCCGCCTGAGCCGGTGTCTGATCCAATTGAACACATGACACGTTGGCTGCAGTCGCCAGCGAATCTACCCCGCGAATGGGCTCTGGGCGAGGAGTGCGAAATGCACGAGCTCGACAGCGGTGCTGTGGTGCGGTTTCGACGTCACAGCTTGCTCGGATCAGAGCTCGACAGCCACCTCGCCGCCGGTAAGCGCTGTGTTCGCCTGGCGGTAGACTGGCATGAGAGAGCGAGTTTTGTACTCGGTGATGACCTCATTGTTCGAAAATTAAAATTTGCTGACACGGTGTTAGAAGAAGATACCAACGAAGATGCAGCGGCCCGTTTCGATGCGGACTTTGCACTCTATGCACACACCGCCGTGGCACTGGCAGACGACGTAGTCAAAGCGCTCGGCGGCGAATCTGAGACAGTCGCCGCACCGGCTCCGGCAAACAGTAAAACGGCACTCGAACCCGCATGACGAAAACGGGTGACCGTGCATGAAGTCGGTGGTGCGGCTGTTTCCAATGACCCGCTGGTGGCCTCTGGTCAACCGGGCATCGTTGCGTGCAGATTTATTGGCAGGTTTGACCAACGCGGTTATTGTGCTGCCACAAGGCGTCGCCTTCGCGTTGATCGCGGGCCTGCCACCAGAGTATGGCCTCTACACTGCCATGATCACCCCAGTGATCGCCGCACTGTTCGGTTCATCGTGGCATTTGATCAGTGGCCCGACCACGGCCATTTCCATTGTCGTGTTTGCCACCGTCTCACCTTACTTCGAACCCGGTTCAGGCGACTACATCGGTGCCGTGCTGATTTTGACGTTGCTCGCCGGCATCTACCAACTGGCATTCGGGCTCGCGCGACTCGGCAGCATGGTGAACTTCGTTTCCCACACCGTGGTTGTCGGCTTCACCACGGGCGCAGCGGTGCTGATTTTCACAAGTCAGATCAAAACCGTTTTCGGCCTAGACCTACAACGTGAGAATTTCGTTGGCACGTGGGCACAAGTGTTTGCCTCGGTCGACAGCATTAACCTCTGGGTGTTTATGGTGGCCGCCGTCACCGCTGCATCTGCCGTGGCCGTCAAACACGTGAATCCACGGCTGCCGCACTTGCTGATTGGGATGCTCGTTGGGGCTGTGGTGTCTTGGCTGACCAATGCCACAGATCACGGAGTCACCCTGCTCGGCCCGTTAACCTCCCACTTGCCATCGCCCAGCGTGCCCGCGTTGTCATTTGAGTCGTTACGAGTACTGGGCTCGTCAGCGCTTGCCGTGGCCATACTCGGCCTGATTGAGGCTGTCTCAATCTCACGGTCTATCGCTGTAAAAAGTTACCAACGCATCGATGGCAGCCAGGAGTTCATTGGTCAGGGCATGTCCAACATCGTGGGCAGTTTCTTTTCGGCCTACGCGGGATCGGGTTCTTTCACCCGCTCGGGCGTGAACTATGCAGCCGGCGCACGTACTCCGCTGTCAGCAATATTCGCCGCCGCTTGGCTGGCGGTGCTGCTGTTATTCGTGGCCGATCTCGCGCGCTACCTGCCAATTCCAGCAATGGGCGGGATCATTTTGATCGTCGCGTGGGGCCTGATCGACTTCAAAGAAATCCGCAAAATCATCAAGGCAGGCATCTACGAGTGGTCAGTCATAGCCGCGACGTTTTTCGCAACCTTGCTTTTGGAATTGGAGTTTGCGGTCTATGGCGGTGTGCTGCTCTCGTTGCTGCTGTACCTCAACCGCACATCACACCCCAATGTCGAGAGCCTCGCGCCCAACACCGAAGCCCCCAAGCGGCGAATTGAAAATGCCGACACGCTCAATTTGCCGCAGTGTCCACAATTGAAAATTGCCGGCATCGGTGGCTCCATCTTTTTTGGTGCGGTCAATCACGTCGAGACAGAACTCGACAAAATGCGCAAACGCGACCCGCAACAACGCCACCTGATGGTGCTCTGTGACGGCATCAATTTTGTCGATCTCGCTGGCGCCGAAGCGCTCGCGCGCGAAGCCGACAAACGCCGTCAGATGGACGGGTCAATGGTTCTCGTAGGTTTGCACACGCCGGTGATACGTCAGCTCAACCGCTTCGATTTAATCGAAGAGATCGGTGAGCACAACATCATGGACTCCAAGACCTATGCGCTGCGCGATATCACCAAGCGCTTCGATGCCAGCATTTGCAGGCGTTGCTCAGCCAAGATTTTCCGCGAATGCGAGGGACTGAGCGCGCCACTCGACGACGCGGCGCCCTCACCCTTGCGCACCCATGCTGAGGACCGTGAACAGGGAACACACTGATTCGCGGGCACTACACGTGACAGCCCGCGGTCACCACAACGGCTCAGCGGTGTTTAAAGTCCGGCGTACGTTTGGAGACAAATGCGTCCATGCCTTCGCTTTGGTCCTCTGTACCAAAACACGCATGAAACACGCGACGCTCCAATCGGATACCCTCGCTCAATCCCATCTCATGTGACGCGTTGACGCAGTCTTTGGCCATCATCGAGATCGGTGCGGAGTAACTCGCAATCGTCGCGGCCGCTTCCAGTGCTTCATCAAGCAGTTTGTCTACCGGCACAATGCGCGCAACCAGTCCGCTACGCTCGGCCTCTTCAGCCTTCATATTGCGCCCAGTGAGCACCATGTCCATCGCCTTGGCTTTGCCGATAGCGCGCGTCAGCCGCTGGGTGCCACCGGCGCCTGGGATCACACCGAGCTTGATCTCTGGCTGACCAAACACCGCGTTTTCACCGGCAAAGATCATGTCGCACATCATCGCAACTTCGCAGCCACCGCCAAGCGCATAGCCGGCAACCGCCGCGATCACGGGTTTGCGACAACTGGCCAGTCGCTCCCACCCGGCGGTGATGAGGTTGCTCTGGTAGGCATCCATGTAGCTCAGGTCTTTGACCTCAGTGATATCCAGACCCGCTGCAAACGCTCGTTCACTGCCGGTGATCACCATCGCGCGAACGCTCTCGTCAGCCTCGAAGGCATCCAGCGCTTGCGTGAGTTCCGCCATGAGCTGCATCGACAGGGCATTCAACGCCTTGGGTCGGTTGAATGTGATGAGGCCGACATTGCCGCGCGTCTCAACCAACAGTGTCTCGTAGGACATCAAGAATCTCCTGAACTGCGTGTTAAAGAATGCGCCAGTGTGCCACGCCCAACCTCACACGCGAAGGGCCTTGGCGCCTGATCACTGGGCCGACTGAGATACACTGCCGAGCTGGACCACACTGTGTGCTCGTGATGACCTATGAAACACTGGGCTATGCCGTATCCCACGGCGTGGCGCGCATCGTATTGAACCGCCCTGAACAGCTCAATGCATTCAACCAGACATTGCACGAAGAGTTGAGCGATGCCTTGATTGAAGCGCAATCAGAGCGCGACGTGCGCTGCCTGCTGATCACCGGCGCAGGGCGCGCATTCTGTGCCGGCCAGGACCTCAGTGAAGTTGACCTCAGAGACGGATCACAAGTCGATCTCGGCGCAGCGCTTGAGAAATACTACAACCCACTGGTTGCGCAAATCACAGGAATGAACTTGCCAGTCATTGCCGCAGTCAATGGCGTTGCCGCCGGGGCTGGGGCCAATTTCGCGCTCTGCTGCGACATCGTCATCGCAGCGCGATCAGCACGATTCATTCAGGCTTTCAGTAAGATCGGCCTGGTGCCGGATTGTTCAGGCAGTTGGTTTCTGCCGCGTTTGATCGGGCCCGCTCGCGCAGCGGGTCTCGCCCTCACTGGCGACGCTATCGACGCGGAGACGGCAGCCGATTGGGGTCTAATATGGCAAGTCGTAGACGACGACAAACTGGTTGAGACTGCTGAACAACTGGCGCAACGGCTTGCGAGTGGCCCCACTACCGCATTAGCAATGACAAAACGGCTGCTTGCCACGTCCTGGCAAAACACGCTGCCAGATCAACTCAATCTCGAGCGTGACTACCAGCGAGCAATGAGTGAGACCAACGACTTCCGCGAAGGCGTCACTGCATTTGTTGAAAAACGCAAGCCTGAGTTCAAGGGTGATTAAGACATGCGGCCAATCTTCACCTGTTGTGGCCCGGTCGGCTGGCGCGTGGACTGTAACGTCCTTGAGATGAGCGCCAGACGCTAATGTGTGGCCGCCTGAACCTCTCTGATTTAGACGGTATCCGCCAGCTCATGGCGCAAATTGGTATGCCACTCTATCCAGACACGATGCCGCGCTTTAACGTCGCACCAACATCGAGTGTATCGATATTGCGCCAAACACCTGCAGCGACTGGTCAGCGGCCGAACTCAAATCCAGACAGCCGCCCCCAGTGGCAAACTGCGCACTGGGGCATGCCCATTCGAACCGCCTCGGGCAGCACACTGACGATTAACGCCAGAGCCGAAAGCGCACGAGATAAACCACTGTTCAAGCCCTTGATTGACGGTGGCCGCGCGGTTGTGGTGGCGAGCGGTTTCTACGAATGGCAACAACACGGTCCAACACGCCGCGCTTTCCATTTCACAGCCACCCAAGCACCCGCCCTGCTCTTTGCAGGACTGTGGCGGACCGGACTGAGCGGCGGCACCGAGATGGTGATTCTCACAACCTCGGCAAATGCTGACATCACGGATGTTCACCATCGCATGCCGGTGTTTCTGCAGCACGACAACGCACTTGGCTGGCTCAACGGCACACTCAACTGGGGCGACGCCATCGCCCCGTCTGCAGAGGGCAGTTTGACGCGGCGGCAAGTTGCCTCCCATGTCAACGACGCGAGACACGATCACCCCAACTGCCTCGATGCAGCCTCGTCCGAACCCTTTACACAAGACCTGTTTGATTAAGCTCTGTCGCATTGACGTAACACCCGAACCGACTGGTCACGCCCGAATTCACATGTAACCGACTGGCAACTTGAGTCGTACTGTCTCTATGCGTTAGCGTCAGCGCTTACACAACAAGGCAACCGGCACGATGTTTTTCCGATGCTTGCTCTTAATTGTCGCTGCGACCGCGCTGCCGGCACTCGCGGTTTACACCTACCAGCGCCACGCACCCATTATAGAATCGGCGGTGCTTGAACCGGCTCAGGCTCTTGTCGACG
The DNA here is from genome assembly GCA_937925815.1 of uncultured Granulosicoccaceae bacterium. GTDB lineage: Bacteria > Pseudomonadota > Gammaproteobacteria > CALCKW01 > CALCKW01 > CALCKW01. Next base: position 44,299 of record CALAMQ010000031.1, read on the forward strand.
CCCAACCCGATCACGCACTGACGATCGAGGCTGAAGGTCGGGACTTGTATGTCAGCGGCAGTATGCCCGCCACAGGCGCGCTACAGCGACTGATCACAGACTTGAAAGACGTCGACGGCGTGCGCCGTGTTAACACCATCGCCGTGCGCCTGGAAGACACTGACAAAACCACTGAATCAGACACTGGCTTCTCGAGTCGGATCTCCGCTGATGCACGGGGCATTGTCATATCCGGCGACGCACCGAGTCGTGCGGCGCGGGCTCGTGCACTCGCGCTCACTGGATCGGACAACGAACTGGCTATCAACCCACTCGGAGATGAGGCCTGGACAGATCTCGTTGTGTTGATTACTCGCTACCGTCGGCAATTTGACAGCTTGGACATGACCTACCGTGATTCAGTTGCGACCATTCGTGGAACAACCACCAATCGCGACGCGCTGTCCGAACTCAAAATAGACCTTTCCAAGGTGTTAACAACCCGCATGAACATCATAGAGAAGCTCGAATTGCTGGACTCTGGGGCCTAAGCGCCAACAGCGCCTTGGCGATCGCCGCGTATAGTTCAAATCCAAACGACGCTCGCACTTTCGCCTCCAACGCCAATCAGATAGGCTGGGTTGATAGTCTGCAAATACAACAACGGTTCAAGTGAGCACCCATTTGCAGACGAAAAATACAATTTCATCGCCCTGATGATAGGTCGGGGTTTACACGCCAAAGGCGCTGCAGGCGGGCATTGTTGCGGCACGCAGGCTCTCCAGTTGAGCGGTGTTGCGGCAGTTCCCATTTGGTGAATAGTCCCAGCGTCCAATGGCGACACAACAGGAGTGGCCGTCATGAGTATGTGGTTTTGGGTGTTGATTGCAGCAGCGTTGATTCTCGGCGCGAAATGGCTTTTCTCGCGGGGCGCTGCAGCTGACACAGCGAGCGTCGACAGCTCTGCAACACCACCGTCAGCGACTCCGACCACTCAATCCGACGTGCAGGCCGTAAGCGATACGCTGGCGGCAGAGACAGATAGCGCGGTCCCCGACACGGCGACTGATGTTGCTGATGCGGCAGGCACAGTTGATGACGCAGCGGCCGCCGTGCGTGAATCAGCGACCAACATGGCCGCGACCGCAGGCCAAACCATTACTGGCGCGTCAGCCTCTTTAAGCGCCTCTAACGACACCGCACTTGAACCCGCAGCCGTGGCCGAAAATGGCAATTCGGCAGACACCGATGACGCGTCGTCGAACGACACCGGTGATTCCATCTCCACAAAGCCCAGTGATAACACCCTGACTCTCGACTCAAATCCAGCAACTTCGCCGGATACGCTGTCAGATGCGGCACACGTCAGTGCCGACGTGCGAGAACCCACGGCAACCGAAGCCGTCAGCTGCAATGCACGTCGCATTCGGGGCAATAGCAAATCCTATGTATCATTGGCCTAATACGACCGGCTGATTCGTTTGCTGTCACAGGCGAACACCACTGTCACTAGGCAATACGCAATCACCTGGATTGCAGCCAACAGGAGATTTACCAATGCGAAACCGTCCACACCGACAGCGCGGCGTGCTGCAAGCACTGACACCAGCGGCGCTGGCTGCAGCAGCCATTTTATTCATGGCTGTGGTCGTACGGTTTTGCGCACCGAGTCCTTCAACTCAAACGGCCGCTGACCCAGTCGCAACCGTCAACGAGGAACTCAGCGCGGCGCAGACCACAGCAGATGATCTAGAGGCCCAACTGACAGAGGCCTTGAGCGCGTCTGCGACGGCCGCCTCCTCGCTTGAATCCGTGCAGCAAGATCTCACCGAGACCACAACCGCACTGGCCGACATTACCGCAGAACGCGATCAACTCGCGCAAGAACGCGCCACACTGATCGACGAGACCATCGCGCCATTGGAAGCGGAAGTGGTGTCGTTGCAGTCTGCACTCAACGAACGCGATACCACCATTGATACTTTGAGCACCGCCCGCGACGAGGCTGTAGCGTCGATCGAGTCGCTCGACTCAGAGAGCAAGGCAACCATTGAACAGCTCAAGACCGAAGTCGACACACTCAGCCAACAAGTCGACGACTTAAACCTGCAAGTCCAATCACGCAGCGAATTGGTCGATGCGGGCAACGCATCACTGGGTGAATTGGAGTCTGATCTGGCGCAAACCAATGTCGCGCTCGTCGATGCCACAACGGCAAAAGCTGCGCTTGAAACGGAGCTCGCCAGTGCGCAAGCCGAACTCAGCGAGACGCGAGCAGCACTCGACTCGGCGCAACAAGAATTGGCCGGACTCAACGAGAACGCCACGACTCTGTCAAACAAAGTTGCACAGACAAGCGGTGCTGCGAGTTTGCTCGAAGAGCAGTTGTCATTTGCACGTGGCGAGAATCAGGATCTGCAAACGCGTTTCGAAGAACTTACTCTCGCTTATACATCACTTGAGGATCAAGCAGCCGCGCAAGCCGCGGAGCATCAATCGCAGATCAACCTTCTCACCCGCCAACTCGACGGCGAGCGCGAGGCCATGTCTACGACCTCAACGGCAATGCAGAGTGAACTAGAGGGTGTTCAGAGCCAACTCGAAACCGCCACAGCGCAGACCATTCCGACCCTTGAACTCGAAGTACAGAACCTGACGCAAGAGCGCGACGACTTACTCGGCGTACGCGCCGCGCTCGAATCCGATATCGGGAAATTACAGCAGGAGTACGACGCCGTCAGTGCAGAGCGCAACAGCTTGAATGACAGCGCAGCGCAGCTCATGAGTGATCTCGATACTGCACGTGGAGAATCGACCAGCCTCAATGCACTCATGGCCACAGCCAAGTCTGAAACCAACGCCCGTGTCACAGACTTGCAATCGACTATCGATACACAGCTCGGTGAGATTGCCACGCTGCAATCGGCGGTAGATGATGCCAACAACACGCGTGACCAAGCTACCGAGGCACTCGGTAAATTGCGTCGGGAATTTGATGCCCTGTCCGACGGGGTTGATGACCAGGTGCTGGCAGAGGCTGACAAGTTTGGTTTGGAAATTGACGGATTAAATACAGAGATCGTCAATTTGCAAGGCCTTAACACCTCGCTCGAAGAGACCGTTGGCGGTTTGAATGAAACCGTAACGGGCCTAAAAACTGAGCTCACTGCTGTCACTGAAGAACGCGACGTACTCAGTGTCACTGTCGATGAGCAGCTCGCATCGCTCTCAGAGTTGACCGCAGAGACCGACCAACTTGAGACCTTGAACACGCAAGTACAGTCACTCACTGACACCAACACAGAGCTTGCCGGTACTGTGAGCACTCTGACTGAGACGGTTGCCTCGCTGGAGGGGGAGCTTGCGACTGTCGCAACAGAACGCGACGGATTGGCCACGCGCCTTGACACTGAGCTGGCAGCACTGGACACCAGTCAGTCGACCGCTCTCACTGCCGAGACAGCCGTCGAGGAGTTGACGGGCAAAGTGCTCGAACTCGAGACGCAGTTGCTCGACCTCGGTGCAGAACGCGATGCATTGAACGCCGAACTCGACACGGTTCGCGAGGCCCGTGATACGCTCGAAACGCAAGTTGGCAACCTGTCTTCAGAGGCTGAACGGCTGCGCGCAGACATCGCCAGCGGTCAGACCGAGACCCAGGGACTCAAAGGGCAAGTCGCAGACTTTATCGCAACGCTCGGGCAACGCGATGACGAACAAGCCTCACTGGTGAGCGAACTTGAATCGCTAAAGCCGGTTGTCGGTGAACGCGACAATGCGGTGGCTGAAGTCGCCACACTCACAGAACAGGCCGAGAATTTACAAGCCGAGATCACGGCAAAATCGGCAGAGCTTGTGGCCATCACTGACGAGCGCAATACGCTGCAAAGTGATGTGAGTGAACTTCAAGTAACAGTTGAAAACCTCGCCTCACTCGAAGGCGAAAAGACAGAACTCACAACCGCACTCAGCGCACGCGACGCCACCATCGACGATCAGCTCGCAACCATCAGCACACTTGAAGACACCGTCTCCAGTCTGCAGGAAGACGTGAGTACGGCCACGAACCGCCAACAAGCTCTGTCAACCGAGATCGAGTCGTTAATGGAGCAACGAGACGCACTCAACGCTCAGCTATCAGAGCCCGCAGACGCCGCTGCATCCTTGCAAGATCGCTTGGCATCCGAGCTCGCCGATGTCGACGCGGCCACGTTTCGCGCAGACACCGACGGCAGCGTGGTCATTGAGCTTGCAAATGGCGCGCTGTTTAATTCGGGTCGTGCCCAGTTGAGCGACAGCGGCAGGCGACTGATGAGTCGTATCGGACAGTCATTGGCGAACTTCGAAAACACGCTCAGTGTCGAAGGACACACCGACAATGTGCCGATCAATGACGCCCTGCGAGACTTTTACCCATCCAACTGGGAACTGTCGCTCGCACGCGCTAACTCCACCACGCGTTACCTGCAACAAGCCGTTAACATCGACCCAAGCCGACTTCGCGCAACAGGCTTTGGTGAGTTCAGCCCACTTGTAGAGAACGACACTTGGCAAAACCGGGCGCGCAACCGCCGCGTCGAAATTCGGGTAATGCCGCTGCGCTGAACCCGGTCAGGGCTTGCGTTTCACGCCTGCTGCGCGCGCTTTGGTGTACGCAGTGGGTGTGGCGCTAACCGGGTCCTCAGGCCAGGGGTGTTTGGGGTATCGACCGCGCGTCTGTTTTCGCACTTCAGGATACGCTTGGCGCCAGAAGCTCTCGAGGTCTTCAGTGACCGCCAGCGCGCGCCCGGCCGGTGACAGCAAATGCATCCGCACTGGTACGCGCCCCCCGGCGAGTACAGGGCCACGCTCTGTACCAAACATCTCCTGCAATTTGATATTCAGGTCCACCCCGCCCTCTCGGTAACTCAATGTCGCGTCACGACCAGAGGGCACCGGCACGCGTATGGGCAACACCTGATCCAACTGCGCGCGGACCGACCAGGGCAACCGCGCCAACAACAGCGGCATCAACGCCACCCGTTTGATATCTGACAAACGCTTTATGCCAATCGCGTGCGGCGCGAGCCACTGGTCGAGTTCGCCCAAGAGCGTGTCATCGTCGAAGGCCGGCACCTCATCCGCACTGATTTTCAGCTCACTAAACAACGTCACTCGGTGCTGTAGTGCGATCTCAGTCTCCGACCAACCGAGAACCCAGAGCCCTTGAGCGCGTACCGCTTCCATCAACGCCGTGCACACAGCTGACGCGTCGGGCTTATGCAGCGGCTCTGCATGCAGCGTGATGGCACCGAGAAGACGACGTCGCTCGGCCACAACCTGTGCGCTTTTGTCATCCCATTGAACCCGGTCTTGCACGCTCACCAATCCCGGATTCAACGCCAGAACGGTGTCCAAATCGAGTGGCTGGGCTCGTGTGATGCGGGCGTCGCGACCGGCGCCGCTAAGCTCGAACGCAACAACACAAGGCGTGCCGATCAAACTGTCTTGCTCACCAAGGCTCGCACCCAATCCATTGCTCAACTGGTAGCGGTGGCCAGACCCTACTCGCAACACCGCTATGCGGTCGGCGTACACCTGAGCCAGAAGAGCGTCTAAGGGCCGCGCCTCTTTGTCGCCTATACCGCGCAATCTCGAGCGCACCCGTTGCGCGTTGCGTTCGAGCCGCTTGCGGTCTCCCGCCACAACGAAAGCCACCGAGTCAGACTCGCCGCGGCCGGCTTCTGCGAGCGCAGAGACAAGCGCCAGCGCAGCCTCGGCACAGCCGTGCACTTTGCCCAGCAACGCCAGCGCCGCGAGGCGCACCGGCAGTCCAAGCTGAGCCAGAATACGGCCATCGGCTGTCACTTGCCCTTTCGCGTCAAGCGCTCCCAGTTGCCTGAGCAACGATTCGGCCGCAGCCACTTGCGGAGCTGGCGGCACATCTTGCCAGCGCAATGCAATAACATCTTGCACACCCCATAGCCGCAGCTGCAAAACCAGATCGCTTAGATCGGCGTGCTCAACTTCTGCCTGCCAATGGGAAGCACGGCGAGTGTGTGTACTCTCTGACCACAAGCGGTAGCACCATCCAGGCGCGGTGCGTCCAGCGCGACCCGCTCGCTGACTGGCACTCGCTTGTGAAGCGTCGACAGTGCGCAGCCGAGTGGCACCAGACCCGGCTTCATACTCGGCGCGACGTTCGAGTCCGGCATCTACCACAACGCGAACGCCTGGCAAGGTGACTGATGTCTCGGCTATTGCCGACGACACAATCACTCGCCGTTTTTCGGCCACTCGCAATGCACTGCGCTGCAACGCATTCGAGAGCGACCCATGCAACGCCACAGCGTCAATGCCCGCTGGCAACTGCTGAGACAGGCGCTGCAAAACCGCGCGTATTTCCCGCATCCCAGGCAGAAAAACCAGCACATCGCCATCGTGCGCAGACACGGCCTCGCGCACCGTCTTGCACACAGTTTGCACTAACTCAGGAGCGCCTGGCCTAGCACACCAAATGACTTCAACCGGATGCTGACGACCTGCACAGTGAATGACAGGCGCGTCATCGAGCACGCGTGCAAGGGCTGATCGGTTGACGGTCGCAGACATCAACAACAGGCGCAAATCGGAGCGCAGAGCTGATTGCGAATCCAAACACAGCGCAAGCGCGAGGTCCGATTGCAAGCTGCGCTCGTGAAATTCATCGAATATCACAAGCCCAACACCCCCGAGCTCCGGGTCTTGCTGCAAACGCCGCGTGAGCAATCCTTCTGTGATGACTTCAATGCGCACGGCTGCGCCGCCGACGCGATCATCGCGTGTCGACAGACCCACTGTCTGCCCAAGCGGCTCACCGCGATTCTCAGCGAGACGCTCAGCGACCGCTCGCGCGGCCAACCGACGCGGTTCCAACATCAGGATTCGCTGGCCCGCGAGCCACGATTCATCAAGCAGCGCGAGCGGCACCCCCGTGCTCTTGCCAGCACCAGGCTCGGCTTCGAGCACTGCATTGCCCACGACAAGTGCGCTGCACAGTGAATCAACGACAGCGGCAACACCAAGCGATTGCGGCAGTTCAGCGAGGCGCACAGACACCCTCTTGCACTGGAGAATTGAAAGAGTACGGCATCGGCTTCCGCGTTCGGTGGTTCACGCTACAGTATAGCGAGCAACCTGAACACGCCCTTGAGCAAGCCCTACAGGGCGCTCATTGCACCCTGTCTGTAGCCACCCGCTGGAGAGACTCAATGTCACAATCCGCCGACCATACGCCCCGCCGCAGTGTGCTGTTCGTGCCAGCCAACAACGGCCGCGCGATAGCCAAAGCGCCGAGTTTGCCTGCCGACGCTGTCGCAATTGATCTCGAGGACGCGGTGGCAGAAGACGACAAAGACGCCGCGCGCGCGGCGCTTGCTGGCATTGTCGATTCACTCAAACGTGAGCAACCCGAATTGTGGGTGCGTATCAACGCCACCGACAGCGCGCACGGAATGGCTGATTTGCGTGCGATTTCCCCGCTGGATATCACTGGGGTCATCTTGCCAAAAGTCGAAAATCCCGACGCAGTACACCGCACCGGGGTTTTACTCGGAGACGCCAAACAACTCACCGTCATGATTGAAACCCCGCGTGGGGTGCTCAACGCCGCGGCCTGCTGCGCCGCCCACGAGAACGTCCGCGTTGCATTGCTCGGTGGTCAGGATCTCGCCGCAGATTTGAAGTTGCCACCAGACAACCCTGACCGACAGGCATTGAACAGCGCGATGCAATTGTTGGTGCTCGCAGCGCGCGCAGCGGGCATCAGCGTGCTCGACAGCGTGTGCGCCGACTACCAAAACGAAGACATTCTGCTCGCCGAGTGCGAACAGGCGAGACAGTTCGGATTTGACGGCAAAGCCGCCATTCACCCAGCGCAACTCGACGTGATCAACCGGACCTTCAGCGTCAGCGACGCGGTGCTCGCCGAGGCCGAAGCAGTTTTGGCGAGTTTTGAGACGGCTGTCGCCCACGGCAAGAGTGTCGCCACGTTAAACGGTCGCATGATTGAATCTCTGCACGCGGCACACGCCCGTGCGGTCATTGGGCGGGCCAGTCGCGAACGCGCGCGTTGAATGCGGAGTGTTCAGTCGCCCACGTCGCGCGGCGTTAACACATACAGTCGACCCCGTGAACGCTGAGTACCCGCGAGTTGTTCTGCCCGTTGACCTCGACCAAAGAAAATATCGGCGCGCGGCCCTCCATTGATCGCGCCTCCGGTGTCTTGTGCCACCACCAGCCGGCGGTACGTAGTGCCGTCTGCAAGTTCGGTGTCGAGCCACAACAAACTGCCAAGAGGTATCACGTCTGGATCAACCGCGACGCTGCGCTCTGGTGTCAATGGAACACCCAATGTACCAAGCGGGCCAGCGGCGTTGGCGGCGCCGCGCGAGTCAAAGAACACGTAGCTTGGGTTCTCGTTTAGAAGTGCTTGGGCTTGCTGCGGGTTGCGATCGAGCCAATCTCGAATGCTAAACAGCGAGACGGCTTCAAGCGGCAGCTCACCGCGTTCCACCAACACCCGGCCAATCGAGACGTAGCGGTGGCCGTTCTGGTCGCTGTATCCGATTGCTTCAAGGTTGCCGTTGTCGAGTGCGACGATGCCAGAGCCCTGTACCTGTAGAAAAAAAGCGTCAACCGGATCATCCACCCACAGCAATTCTTCGCCCGCAAGCGGCCTGTCCTCGCCATCAATTTCAGCGCGTGTCCAATAGGGCACGACGCGCTGCCCATCGAGCCGACCACGCACGCGGTTACCCTCGAGCGCCGGGTAGCGCGAGGCCAGATCGAGCGTAACAAGGTCTTTCGGTGCACGGTACAGCGGCCAGCGGTAACGCTCTGAGCGGGCTTCGCTGCCACGCAGCAAGGGCTCGTAATACCCTGTGATCAGTCCATCACGTGCGCCAGACTCGCCGTACACCCGCCTCGCTTCAAAGCGCTCTGACAGCGTATCGAGCAAGCTGGTCTCGTTGTCGTGTTCCGCGACCACCCCACACCAAAGCGCAGCCGCCGTCCTTTGCGTTCCAACACACTGTGCACCGAGTGCTGCCAAGACACCCTTGGCGTCGTCCTCACCCCAACCGGGCACACGTTTATACGGCACCGCGTCTCCGATATGTGGATCGGGCGGAGCAAACACCGCACAACCACCAAGTAAAAGACACAACAAAACCGTGCTTGCAAAATGGGTTTTCAAACCTTTAGTCCTCGTCGTCGAGCCCGATGAAACCATCAGACTGGCGTTGCCAAAAGCCTGCGTATTGACCACCGAGTTCAATCAATTGCGCGTGTGTGCCCTGCTCGACAATTCGGCCTTGATCGAGCACAACAATCCGGTCCATGCGCGCGATGGTGCTCAAGCGGTGCGCAATCGCGATTACGGTTTTGCCCTGCATGGTCTCGTCCAACGCGCGTTGGATGTCGGCCTCGACCTCTGAATCGAGTTGGGATGTGGCTTCATCGAGCACCAACACTGGCGCGTTCTTGAGAATGGCACGTGCCAGTGCAATGCGCTGTCGCTGGCCACCGGACAATTTGACACCGCGCTCGCCGAGAAAGGCCTCATAACCCCGGCGCCCCGAGTTGTCCTGGAGGTCTGTGACAAAGTCGTGCGCCTCGGCTTGGCGGGCCGCTGTGACCACCTCCTCTTCGCTTGCGTCACTGCGTCCGTAGCGAATGTTGTCACGCGCTGAGCGGTTGAACATGTCGCTTTGCTGTGTGACCAGAGCCACGGCGGCGCGCAGCGATGACTGCCGCAGTTCACGCACATCGACACCATCTAGAGAGACCGAGCCGCCCTCAACATCACGCAAGCGCATCAGCAGTTGAACCACCGTTGACTTGCCCGCGCCAGAGCGCCCAACCAGCGCCACCTTTTCACCGGCCTTGACGCGCAAACTGAAGCCACTCAACCCGACACCGTCCTCACGACCGTAGTGAAATTGTACCGCGTCAAAAGCAATATCACCGCGCACCTCACCCAGTGATGTGGGCGCCTCGGGATCGGTTAAGGCATAGGGTTTGACCAGCGTGCCAATGGCGTCCTCAATCGTGCCTATGTGGTTGTAGAGGCCCATTAGCATGAAGCTGAACCACCCACTCATCGCGCCGATACGCGCAGACAACATCGCCGCAACAACCACCGCGCCGACATCGGCATCCCCCTTGGACCAAAGCCACAACGCGAGTCCAACCAACAGCACAGGGATCAATCCCGCTAGAAACGCGAGCGCCGTTCGCAGACCCAACACCACCCGCCCAAAGGAGAGCGACACTTGTAAATTCTCGACCACAACGTCACGCGCGTGCTCGGCCTCGCGGCCGTCCTGACCAAAGAGCTTGACCGTCGACATGTTGCTA